>JAEEQE010000053.1 GCA_016285145.1 Bacteroidales bacterium
AATCCAATATCCACCATACAACAAAGGACACCACCCACCACCATGCCCCGCTTTGGGCTATTCCTCTTTTTCCCGATGGACAGTGTGGCGGAATTTGAGCATGGCAAGGTTCAGCTCAAGCGTGGTGTCGCTACTCTGCTTCGGCAGCACATCCGACATCAGGTCCTCCACCAGTTGACCGCTGCGCTGAAGCAGCCTCCTCTGCGCTTCCTTATCGTCCTGTTGTTGGGGAATTTCCACTAGCACCCGCGACAGTTCCTTCAGTTTGGCGTAGGCCTCCACAATGGCGATGGTGGTCTGCACCGCACGCGGACTCTTCAAAATGGTCGCTAACATGTAAAGGCCTTTTTCGGTAAAAGCTTTGGGCGGATATTTGGAGTGATGACCTCTTCCTACATTCTTTAAGGTCAAAATCTTTGACCTTAAAGAAACAACCTCTTGATTTTCAAGCTGAAAAACATATCCTTCAGGAAATTTTTCCGGATTATTCCTTACTGCTTGGTTTATTTCTCGTGTTTCCACACCGTACAGTTCGGCCACATCACAGTCCAGAATGATCTGCTGGTTGCGCAGAGTGATGATTTTCTCTTCCACTTTGGGTAACAATAGGTTTTCCATTTCATTGAATTTAGGTTTAACATTTGGTTCGTATATACCCTGCAAAGATATAGCAACCCGAAGGCAAAATCAAGGCCTTTCTATAATTATCTTATTGAAAATCAACACAATAACAATCTGCATATTTAAGAAAGAAAAGTGCAAATATCCCTCAAAAAGATGCAAAAGGGCAAAAAACAGAAAAACTGCACTCTTGGCAAGACATGGTAGGGCGGGCAAAAATTTCGGAGTTTATCGAAGATTCCACCGCAAAACTCGTGCGCGGCAGAATACGGTGAAGCGAAACCTCCAATACAATCCAATATCCACCATACAACAAAGGACACCACCCACCACCATGCCCCGCTTTGGGCTATTTCTCTTTCTCCCGATGGACGGTGTGGCGGAATTTGAGCATGGCAAGGTTCAGCTCAATCGTGGTGTCGCTACTCTGCTTCGGCAGCACATCCGACATCAGGTCCTCCACCAGTTGACCGCTGCGCTGAAGCAGCCTCCTCTGCGCTTCCTTATCGTCCTGTTGTTGGGGAATTTCCACTAGCACCCGCGACAGTTCCTTTAGTTTGGCGTAGGCCTCCACAATGGCGATGGTGGTCTGCACCGCACGCGGACTCTTCAAAATGGTCGCTAACATGTAAAGGCCTTTTTCGGTAAAAGCCTTGGGAATAGATGTAGAATGTTTCTGACGATTGAACCGGTCGAAATTTTCGACCAGTTCTTGTTTTTCATTTTCAGACAATTCCAGCACATACCCTTTCGGAAACTTTTCCGGATTGTTGTTTACTGCTTCGTTAATTCGTTTGGTTTCCACACCGTACAATTCGGCCACATCACAGTCCAGAATGATCTGCTGGTTGCGCAGGGTGATAATCTTCTCTTCTACTTTAGGTAACAATTGGTTTTCCATTTCATTGAATTTAGGTTTAACATTTGGTTTGTATATACCCTGCAAAGATTTAGCAACCCGAAGGCAAAACCAAGGCCTTTCTATAATTATTTTATTGAAAATCAACATAATAACAATCTGCATATTTAAGAAAGAAAAGTGCAAATATCCCTCAAAAAGATGCAAAAAGGCAAAAAATGAAAAATCCGCACTTCCGGCAAGACATGGTAGGGCGGGCAAAAATTTCGGAGTTTCTCGAAGATTCCACCGCAAAACTCGTGCGCGGCAGAATGCGGTGAAGCCTCCAATACAATCCAATATCCACCATACAACAAAGGACACCACCTACCACCACGCCCCACTTTGGGCTATTCCTCTTTTTCCCGATGGACAGTGTGGCGGAATTTGAGCATGGCCAGGTTCAGCTCAAGCGTAGTGTCGCTGCTATGCTTCGGCAGCACGTCCGACATCAGGTCCTCCACCAGTTGGCCGCTGCGCTGAAGCAGCCTCCTCAACGCCTTCCTGCCACTGGAAGAGGGACGCAAGGTCGAGAGCCTCGAATACATCTCACCCGAACTCATGCCCGAAACACCCGCACGGAAAAACAGCATCGTGGACGTCTGCTGCCGGGACTCCTCCGGCGTGCAGTTCTTAGTGGAGATGCAGATCAACTGGCCGGAGGATTTCTACCAACGAGTGCTCTTCAACGCTTCCAAGGCCTACGTCAACCAGCTCGGCAAAGGGCGCACCTACAAGATGCTACAGCCCGTCTATTCCCTCAACTTCGTCAATGGCAACAGCCATCCGGGCCTCACGGAGTGGTACCACCCCTACCGCATCGTGCACCAGTACCACTCGGACCTCGTGATCGAGGGCCTGCACATCGTCTTCGCGGGAATGGACAAATACCGTAAACTCAATGTGAAAGGGAACACCAAACGGGACCTGTGGATGCGCTACTTCACGGAACTGACGGAAAACACCCGGAAACCGGCAGAGGATCTGTTGGCGGACCCCGAGGTCGGCAAGGCCATAGAACTGCTGGAGGCCATCAACTACTCGGAAGAGGAACGCTACCTGTACGACCGCTACTGGGACGCCGTCAGCATCGAGGCCACCCTGCGCGACGCCGGCATACAGGAAGGGCTGGCGGAGGGAATGGAAAAAGGAATCCAACAAGGAATCCAGCAGGAGAGGCACCAAATCGTTCTCAAGATGCTTGACAAAGGGTTGCCGCCATCATTCGTGGCCGAAATGACCGGCATGACAGAAGAGGAGGTAATCAATTATTAATCAAAATCATCTCTTTAAGTCTTGCTTAAGTCTTGCAAAAAAACGGTATGATAATCTGCGTGGTCTGCGGGACAATTATATGCCCGCCGAACTCGCAGAAATACGCAGACAGGGTATTTACAAGATTCAAGGGGATAATTCAGTTATTAATTGCCCCTCAAATACGCCTGCAAGTGCTCTATTTCTTCGTATTTGGGTGTGTCATCCACAAAAGCGGGGACGATGGCGCGCACCTCGTCGTAGAATTTGCGGGTGACCGGCGACAGTTTGTCCTGAATCTTGAGACAGTCCACGGCCTGCACCAAGGCCATGCATTGGATGGCGGCCACCTGATAGCCGTTGTCAATCACACGGCGGGCCAACAGGGCCGAATTAGTGCCCATGGAGACCACATCCTGGTTGTCGTTGTTGTTCGGGATACTATGTACACATACAGGATTGGAAAGTGTCTGCGACTCGGCCGTGGTGGAGGTGGCCGTAAACTGAGCGGCCTGCAAACCGTAGTTCAAGCCGAGGTGGCCGAGGTTCACAAAGGGCGGCAGGATGCCGTTGATGCGATCATGGAACAGGTAGTTGAGCTGCCGCTCCGAAAGCATGGTCATCATCGTCACCGCGATCTTCAGCTTGTCCATCTCGAACGACACGTAGTCGCCGTGGAAGTTGCCGCCATGATACACATTACGGGTTGCGACATCCAACACGGGATTGTCATCCACGGAGTTGTACTCATTCACCAGAACCTTGCGCGCGTTGACCAATTCGTCGTACACAGGACCGAGAATCTGCGGCACGCAGCGCAACGAATAGTAGGGCTGCACCTTGACTTCATTGCCGAAATAGGACTCATGGTGCTGTTGCTGGTAGAGTTCCGCCTGACGGTCCTTGAAGCAACGGGAACCGGCAGCTATGCGGCGCATCTCGGCAGCCACATAATGCTGACCCTCATGATGTTTCATCCCATTGAGTTCCTGCGAGAAGCAGTCGTCGTACGAGGAGGCGATCTCATTCATCATGGTGGAAAACAGCAATGACCAGTCGAAGAGTTTCTGGGCATAATATAGGTTCACCATGCCGATGCCGCTCATCACGGCGGTACCGTTCACGATAGAGAGGCCGTCGCGGATGTACATCTTCAAGGGTTCCACGCCAAGTTCTTGCAGCACATCGGCGGTGGGGCGTTTTTTCCCCTTGTAAAAGACATACCCCTCCCCTATCAGCGTCAGCGCCACATGAGCCAGCTGCACCAAGTCGCCGCTGGCACCCACGCTGCCGTGCTCGGGCACGAAGGGGTATATTCCCTTGTTGATGAAGGTCTGGAAAGCCTTGACGGTGTTCAAATGAACGCCGGAATTGCCGGACACGAAGGTCAGATAACGGGCCAGCATGGCGGCACGCACATAGAGCGGTTCCAAGGGCTTACCCGCACCGGTGGCATGCGAACGGATAATATTATATTGTAACGCCAGCAGGTCGTGGTCGTCAATACGGTACTGCGCCATCGGGCCGAAACCGGTGTTGATGCCGTAAATCACCTTGTCGCGGGCGAAATCTTTCAAAAAAGTATATGCAGCCTCTATCTTTTCTTGTTCATTAGGGGTCATTTCCAACGTCATCCCGTTGAAAACCACATCAATAATCTCTTCGTATGTCATACCTGAAATTTTTAAGGCCGCAAAAGTACAAAAAACAATAAATATTTTATACTTTTGCACGCTTTTTTGGAAAGAACTAAAACCAACACAGATGAAAAAGATATTAGTCATTGGTGCCTGCGGACAGATTGGTTCCGAGCTGACACCCGCATTACGCAAACAGTATGGTACCGACAACGTTGTTGCCGCGGACATGATTTACCCGTTGAAAGGCGACCTGGCCGATGCCGGCCCTTCCTGCAAGATTGACGCCACCAACGCCCAGGACATCGCCGATGCTGTCAAGAAGTACAACATCGACGCGATTTACAACCTGGCCGCCATCCTCTCCGCGAAGGCGGAGGCCAACCCCATGTTAGGATGGAACGTGGGCGTGGGTGCCCTGCTCAACTGCTTGGAAGTCTCCCGCGAGATGGGATGCTCCCTGTTCACGCCGAGTTCCATCGGAGCCTTCGGCCCGGACACCCCGCATGACATGACCCCTCAAGACACCATCCAGCGGCCCAAGACCATCTACGGCGTCACCAAGGTCACGGGCGAGCTGCTGAGCGACTACTATTTCAAGCGCTTCGGTGTGGACACCCGCTCCGTGCGTTTCCCAGGACTGATCTCCAACGTCACACTGCCCGGCGGCGGCACCACCGACTATGCCGTTGAAATATACTACGCCGCCGTGAAAGGCGAGAAATTCGTCTGCCCCATCGCCAAAGGCACCTACATGGACATGATGTACATGCCCGATGCATTGAAAGCCGCCATCGACCTCATGGAAGCCGATCCCACCAAGCTCGTACACCGCAACTCGTTCAACATCACCGCCATGAGTTTCGAACCGGAAATGATTTACGCCGAAATCAAGAAGCATATCCCTGATTTCCAGATGGAATACCAGTACGATGAGCTGCGGCAGAACATCGCCGACTCGTGGCCAAACAAGATGGATGACCACTGCGCGCGCGAGGAATGGGGATTCAAACCCACTTACGACCTCGCCTCGATGACCGTGGACATGCTCAAGGTATTGGGAGAGCGCTATCGGAAATAGAAACGCACATCACGCCACATGCGCAGACACCCCCGACAACCATTTGTATTCAAACGAGTTGTCCATCGGGCTTCCCTATGGGCACGGAATATGCATGATGGTTGCAACCGTCTGCTTCGACATGTCAACTTCCATAAGTTAGGCAACCTCGGGTTCGCCCTTCTTGGCGCACTCATCTTGAGTGTATGTTGTTATATTGTTGAGAACCAACCGTATAACCTTATGGAAAAGTCGCTCTTGTACTATTTTTTAGAGTGGCCTTTCAACACGGAAGGGACAACCGACAACGAGGAGGCCAGCTTCATCAATATCAGCCACGACCGCCAGCTGGTCTGCATTGACCCGCGGGACAGCACTGCCGGCAACATTGACATCACCGACCGTGCCAAGTTGCTGGCATTCTTGCAGATGCTGGAGCGTGACAACGTACAATACAAATACATACTTCTGGATATCCGTTTCGAGAAAGGGCTCACCACCCCTGTTGACACGCCCCTTTTCCGCCAGATATGCCGGATGCGCGACATCGCCATTGCGCACCACACCAACGATGCGTGGGACAATTATGAGCTTGCCTTTGACAGTCTGCGGGATAAAACCGGCATGTCGGATTATGCCCAGTTAGGCTTCGCGCGCAACTTCTCCCGATACACCTTCCTGCAAGACGGCGGTCCCTCGTTGGCGCTGAAGATGTACGACGACACGCGACACCAGGCCACCTCCATAAAGCGATTCCGCCGCTGGCCTCTTTATACCAGCTGCGGACTCCTCTGCACCAACGCCCCGATGCTGGCCGTACGAGGCAACATCTACAACAAAATGGATGCCCCTGTCATGGATGAGGGCCCGGGATTCATCTACAACTTCTACGAGGATCTCGGCGCCGACATTCTTTCTTTGGAGGGTCGCAACCTGGCCGAGGACTACAAGGACAAATATCTGATCGTGGCCAATTTCGAGAACGACATGCACGACACCTATGCAGGTCCGATGCCGGGAGCCTACCTCACATGGCTGGCCTTCCTGCATCTGCGCGACGGGCATCATCTGTTGCACTGGACCTTCGTTATCCTGATGTTCGTGTTTTACACGGCTATCTTCTACTTCCTGTTTTTCATCAACCGCATCGCCCACGGCGAATGGGCGGCACAATCACGGATTCGCCAACTCCTTCTCGGACTCATACGCTGGATTGGTTCCTGCGGGCTCCTCTATCTGATGACCTTCATTGCCTATCTGGCTTTTCCCGTGCGCTACAACGTCACCATCCCCATTCTGGGCGTTATCATTGCCAATTTTATTATCAACATAGCAAACAACAATGAAAAGAAAAGCCACACTTCTGGTTTGGATGCTGCTCCTGCTACTGATTAATGCCGGAGCCACCGATTATAAAATATTGAAAATGAGCTGTGACTCCATCAAAATCGGCAACCGATGGTGTCGGAAGGGTTCCGTATTCAACGATGCGGACAACATCCGCTGGCCGGGAGGTTACCATTTCCTGTGGGCACAGAACCAGTCCACACAAAAGACGTTCTACATCTCCAGCGATGCCATGAACGCCAAAAGCACCCGCACGCTCAAGGACTATGTGCTCCGCCTGAACAAGATGTCGAGCCGCGATGGTGAAATATGGCAGAATTTAATCGGAAAGAACAAGGAAAACTTCACTGAAAAAAGAATCGCCTTGGTCATAGGAAACTCCAACTATCAGAACAACACGCAATTAAGAAACGCCATCAACGACGCCCATGCCGTAAGCGCCGAGTTGCAGCAGTTAGGATTCGATGTGTACAGCCTGTACGATGGCACAGGTGAAGACATGGAAAACGCCGTGGAACTGTTCCGGAAGAAAGCCGTAGGCAATGGCTATAAAATGGCCCTCTTCTACTATTCCGGACACGGACTGCAGGGGGACGACGGCAACAACTACCTGCTGCCGGTGGATGCGAAACTGAACAGCAAGGGCGACTTGAGCACCTGTATTGACGGGCGTTGGCTGGTTTCCAAATTAGCGGATGCCAACTGTGCCAACACCATCGTGGTGCTGGATGCGTGCCGCAACGAGAAGCTAAACTGGACGCGCGGGCTCACCGACGGCCTCATCCCGCTGGCACCGCCTCTCGGCATGCTTCTGGCCTACTCCACGCAGGCCGGCTCCGTGGCCCAGGACATGATCAACGACGACCTGCCCTACGGCCCGTATGCCAACGCCTTAGTGGCTGCCCTGAAAAAAGACAAAAGCTCCGTGGATGAGCTCTTTTCCGAGGTGAAAAGCCAAGTTATCCAAAGCACCTCCGCCATCCAAGTGCCCACCATCTTCAACAACCTGCTCAAAACCGTTTACATCAACGGGCAGAACCAGTACGAAGTGCTCACGCCCGAGCAGGCCCGCGCCGAAGCCAAGAAGGCATTCGACTCACGTGTGCAACTGGCCGAGCAGGGCGACCGCGAAGCCCAATACGAGCTTGGCATGGCATACGAGTTCGGATCGCAGTTCTGCGACACCAACCGGGCCGATGCGTACAAATGGTACACCAAAGCCGCCAACCAGGGGCACACGGAGGCCGAGAACAAATTAGGCACCTATTACTTCCTGGACAAAAACAACTTGGAAGAGGCCGTCAATTGGTATGAGCTGGCCGCCAAAGGAGGCAACGGGAATGCGCAATACAACCTCGGATTCATCTACCTGAACGCCACCGGAAGCCTATCGAAACCGGCAGAGGGTTTGGAATGGATGCGCTCCGCAGCGGAATCGGGAGTGGCGAACGCCCAATACGAACTCGGGCGGTGCTACTACGACGGCATCGACGGACTGCAGATTCCGTACCGCACGGAGGCCTATCGTTGGTTCAAGGCAGCCAGCGAACAGGACCATCTGGAATCCCATTACTACGTGGGCCGCTGCTACTTCTATGGCGAAGGCACCGACCAGAACTACTCGGAGGCTTTCAAGCACTACAAGATCGCTGCCGACAAAGGGATGACCGAAGCCGAATACGCCCTTGCCCTGTGCTATGAAAAAGGTTATGGCGTGGACCCGAACAAAGAAGCCGCCATTGCCTGGTGCAAGAAAGCCGCCGCCAAAGGCTACGACAAAGCCATCCGCCGTCTGTCCATATTAGTTCCCGAAGGTCAATAACCCATTCAACCCTAACGATATGAGAATCAAAAACATCATACTATCCGTAGTGTTGCTTTGCATCGGTTTCGTATTCACCAATCCGGCAAAGGCACAGCTGTCGTTCCAGCCGGCACCATTTACCACAACCTTGGCGGAGGCCTCCTACCCTTCTGCCAGCATACCAGTAGTGGAGAGAAAAGGCAAACAGATTCGTCATTCCACATTCTTCACCCTGAACATGCAGACGCTACCGCTCACGAAAGAGACACGTTTTTTCGATATTCACAACTTCTCATACGGCTTGAAAATCGGTACGATGCGGAAGTCGGGATGGTACTTGAGCCTGATGAGCAACTTCTGGTTCCCGGGCACCTTCCGCTCCGGAAACACCGAGCAGCTGACAGACCCGATGGATGTGCGGAACTCCTATTTTGAGGGAATGTTAGGCCTAACCGGACGTTATTGGAAGCCCATGTCATTCCATTTCGGAATAGGAATGAACTATCATACAACCAACTACCTATGTAAGGATCACGTGTGGCGCAACCAGCAAACGGAGCGCGGATTCGGCCCTGTAGTGGCCAGCGGCTTCATGTTCCACATCACAGGGTTCGTGCTATCCGCGGAGGCCGTGCTTCACTACTCGCTACAGGAAGGCACTTTCCGCGACAATCTCCACATCGGAGCCAAGGTGGGAGTGGGATTTTGCTTAGTGGATAAAAAGGGGAAGAAAAACATGCCGAAAAACGAGAAGCATACGGAAAGCACCCTGACACGCAGTCTGGTCCCCATCACCGCCACACCCGAGTATGGAGGGCAAAACACGGGCTCAGCCCTGCCGGACATATTATTCGCCGAGAACAGGTCCGTAGAAAGCCTTGACGATGACGACCTCCCCGACACACAGGAAAAACAAGCGCCAGCTACCGCTCCAGCAACCGCAGACCCCACTCCCGCCAACAGGAATACAGAACCGACAAGCACCACTGAAACAAGCACTTCGCAAAGCGAATCTAAAGATATGGTTGAAACAAAATCCGATGCCATTTCAGCCGAAGATCTTTTAAAAGAGGGTTTGTTTCCGGAGGAAGAAGAAACAGCCGACTCCCTTGACGCACAATCGTCTGAGCCGAAGCCTTGCGGCAAGTTGAAAGTCACCGACGCGGACCACAACGTCTATCACACCGTGACCATCGGCAGCCAGTGCTGGATGGCAGAGAATCTCCGTTCAACCACCGACCCATGGGGCCATCGGATTTTGCAAGGGCGTCATGCCGACAGCAACATCGCCTACCGGTATTGTCCCGGCGGCGACACGGCCACCGTGCGCGCCTACGGCTATCTTTACAACTGGAAGGCCGCCTCAGGGAACACCTGGATTCTGCAGCAGAAAGACACTCTCGGGCGCGGCATCTGTCCGGAGGGATGGCATCTACCCAACAGCTCTGAATGGGACCTGTTGGCCCTCTATTTGGCCAGTTATGACGAATATGTCTGTGGCGGACAGAATGGACGTATCGGCAAGTCGATAGCGGCCACGCGCGTATGGCGGTCCTCCGACAAGGATTGTGCCATCGGCAATAATCCTAAGGAGAATAATGCATCAGGGTTCTCGGCCCTGCCAACCGGCAACTACAATGGGACTTATATGGGATTCGGCAGAGAGACGGGCTTCTGGTGCCATGTGCCGGACGGCAAAGTGGGTCCTATTCGCGCATTGCGCACCGACAGCGATTCGTTGCTCCCCGCCCAGCCGGAGAACGCCGCCGAAGCGTATCCGGTGCGGTGCGTGATGGACTGATGGGGATACGATTCCGTCAACCATTTTTAGGAAACGACAGTATGGATATCCAACTACTATGCCGAATTGGAAATGGAATTAAGAAGAATAAACTCACCTCAAACATACTATTAATATGAAGTCTTCCTTATCTTATAGAAATCTTTTTTTTGAGGGAATTATTCCCCTGTTGTCTGTGGTGGTATGGATACCGGTG
>JAEEQE010000026.1 GCA_016285145.1 Bacteroidales bacterium
TGCGTGCAACTGCAGGAACGCTCGCAGCAGGTCCATATCAATGCGTTTCCCCATCTCGCGGAGCATCCAGCCGACCGCCTTCTGCATCAGGTCGTGCTGGTGGTGCAGGTGTATTTCGGCATAGCGCAAACACCACCACGAGTCGCCCTGTTGCAGGGTTTTCCACGTGCAGACCATGCTCATCCGCTGCTTCCAGAGGCAAGGACTGGCAGCTAATTCGTCCATCACTTGCACCTTATAGTCTTCGTGCATATCCAGTTCGTTACCGCCAAGGAATGTTGGAAGTAACAGCCAGTTGCCCAATATCTTGTGGGTGGATAAATCCACCAAATCCCAGTTGTTGGACCGTTCGGCGTATTGCAGATACAGGGTGAGGATTTCGTCCCGATGGCGTGCCGCTTCCGCATTGTTAGCCAATCGTTTCGTGGCTAATTTCTCAAATTTCGCAACAAGAATCAGCAGACCGCAGAGCCGCGCCTCGTGCCACTTCGACATCAGCAGCTCGGGCACCTCGTCAAGCGGGAAATCCTTGGCGACGGCTTTCACCACCTCGCGTGTCTGCGGCACCTTCAGTCCGAGGAACTCGTCGCCCTCACCGTACTGCCCCGGCCCCGTTTTGAAGAACCGCATCAGCACCGCCCGCTGCTTTTCGTTGCGGAGGGATTCGAGGTAGGCGATGGTGTCGGAGGCGGAGATTGTTGGGTTCATTTCGAAAATCATTGCTTGTTGTTACCAGTAAACAATATGTCGAGTTTGCGCATGGATGACCGTCACGGAAAGGCATAATAATGTGAGGATAAAAGAAAGTCGTTTCATAATTTTTGAAAAAAGAATAAAAACAATTATTACCCCTTCAAGCACCCTATGGGCACCACATAAATGCCGTCCTCTCTTCTAAAGGCGTAAGAGCCTACTGCCGTTAGAACCATCATAAAGGCAGGTGATTTCATTTTTGTGGTGTCAATTTTTTTGTTGAGCTTCAACAGACTCTCTGCACCTTCGTTAATCAGTTGGTCGCCGCCAAGTTTGATTTCGACAAGACCATAGGAGCCATTGCGAAGATGGACAACAGCATCACATTCCAACTTGTCTTTGTCACGATAATGATAAACCCTGCCGTCAAGGGCATCAGCAAAAACACGTAAATCGCGAACACACAAAGTTTCAAAAATCAGTCCAAAAGTATTTAAATCGCTAATCAAATCGTTAGGACCCAGTCCTAATGCCGCTGTGGCGATTGATGGGTCAACAAAATACCGATTATCAGAAGTTCTTATAGCTGTTTTTGAACGCAGATTGGGGTTCCATGCAGGCATGTCCTCAACGACGTAAATCTTGTTCAACGCTTTGATATATGTAGCTACCGTATCTTCACTAAAAGATGTCGATTCGTTAGCTTTCATATCATCTCTCAAAGTGGTTAAAGCTGCTTGTGCCCCCTGATGTCGTGCATACGAGCGGAGTAGTCGTCGCACTTGCTCTGGATTCTTTTGGATATTGTCCGCCGCTGAAATATCTGTTTCGGCTACTGCATCGACATAATCAAAAGCTTGATCCAAAGCAACTTCCTTTTCCATGTCAATTGTGTCGGGCCAACCGCCACGGCATGTTAAAAATGCTATGTCGTGTAAGTTAAGTTCACATTTTCCGGCAATGCGCTCTGGCGTTCTAAACAATTCCGCTAAGCTGACCATGCCGTTCGAATCACCTGATTCCCATAAACTCATAGGCCTCATGACTATTCGTCCAATACGTCCGGTTCCAGAGTGCTGTATTTGAGGATTACCATCTTCCCCGTCTTTTACAACCACAGAACCAGTAAGGATAAAATGTCCGTGACCTTTGCGATGGTCCACCTCAAAACGTATTGCATCCCATAACACTGGAGCCTCTTGCCATTCGTCAATAAGCCTGGGCGTTGGGCCGTCTAAAATCAGATGTGGGTCAACATTCGCCAATTTGATATTATGTTCTCTTGTCTTTGTGTCGCCCATATAAAGGACGCTTTTTGCAATTTGCTCGGCTGACGTGGTTTTTCCACACCACTTGGGACCTTTAATCAGTACGGCACCTTTGCCAGCCAATTTCCTTTTCAGCAATTCATCGACAATTCTAGGTTTGTAAGTGTCCATCGCTATTGTTTTTTACGGTGCAAAAATAGCATTTTTCTAATCCGTTCGGCGAGTTGGCGAAAATTTATTCGGCGAGTTGGCGAAAAATTATTCGGCGGGTTGGCGAAAAATTATTCGGCGGGTTGGCGTGATTTTGTTTGGGGTTTGGCAGATATTTACTTGGGAACTTTGAATTTGTTCGTCATATCTGTTTTTGTTTCATTATCTAAAGAATTTTTCCGGGGAAAATCATCTCCCGAATCCGTTCCGCCACCTCTTCCGGATGGTCAACCAAGAGTTGCCCGTGGTTCATCTTCGGGAAGACCTCCACGTGCGCGTCCGGACAGAGCGAGAGCAGGTGCTTGGCCTGCGGCTTCGCCACGAAGGCCTCCTTGGTACCGTGCCAGTAGTGGATGTCAGCCCCGTGAATAGATTCCAATTTGTTGGTATATACCGATTTGTAGCCTTCTAATACAGCGCGTGTTTTGTCCGAAGGGAACACTTTCTTAACTTCGTCCAAAAGTACGTCGAAATAGTGCGAGTGGAACAGCCACCGCCAGAAGCCGGTCCAATGGTAGCAGGTCCAGACATTGAGGGCTTGGTAATAGCGTAGCGGTCCCACGCTCCATTTCGGCAACGGCAGCAGCGGCGCGGCATCCATAATGGCGTGGCTGATGGCGATCTCGTTGCGCTCCATCATCCGCGAGAGAATCTTTCCGCCCAACGACAGACCGTAGGCCACATCTAATGCCCCGTCGAAATGCTCCTGCACATAATGGTTGACTTGTGCGGCCTGGTCATCGACGGAGGTGAATCGCGAGGGCTTGCCGAGCAGGAATCCGTCAATATCCGCCGTGACGATGCGGAAGTCCTCCTTCAGCAATTCTATTAACGGAAGGAAGATCTCGTGCGACACTCCTAAGCCGGGAAGCAGCAGGAGAGTTGGATTATCAGGTTTGCCGTAAATGTGGAAATCCATATATCAACGTGTTAAAACGGTTGCAAAAATACAATATTCCTGTCATGTGAGCTATTTCTTCTGTTTTTTGGCCGCAAATTCCGCAGACTGTTGCTTTTTTATTCTATACCAAGAAAAAATGTATCTTTGTACATCCTTTAAGATAAAATGATTTTTGAAATAATACATTGATTATGAATAAGATAGTTTTGATTACGGGCGCAACCAGCGGCATCGGTCTCGGTTGTGCGAGAAAATTCGCCGCCAATGGCGACAAACTGATCCTGACGGGTCGTAATGAACAGAAACTGGAGGAAATCCGAAAGGAGTTGGCGGGCAAGGGCACGCAGGTGCTGACGTTGGTATTCGATGTGCGCGACCGCGAGGCGGCCACAAAGTGCATCAACGGGCTTCCCGAAGAGTGGAAGTCGGTTGATGTGCTGGTGAACAATGCCGGTCTGGCCCTCGGACTGGAGCCCGAATATGAGGGCAGTTTTGAGGATTGGGAGACCATGATTGACACCAATATCAAAGGATTGCTGACCATGACACGCCTCATTGTGCCAGGCATGGTGGCCCGCGACCGCGGACACATCATCAACATCGGTTCGGTGGCCGGCGATGCCGCCTATGCCAACGGCAATGTTTATTGCGCCACCAAGTCGGCAGTGAAGACGATCTCCGATGGACTGCGCATTGACGTGGCGAGCAGTTCCGTGCGTGTAACGAATCTGAAGCCCGGTCTTGTGGAAACCAACTTCAGCAATACGCGCTTCCATGGCGACACCGAGCGAGCAGCTACCGTCTATAAGGGTATCAAACCCCTGACGGGTGATGACATCGCCGATGTGGCCGTTTATGCCGCCAACGCCCCCGCCCATGTGCAGATTGCCGAGGTGCTCATCCTGGCCACCCACCAAGGCAGCGGCAGCGTCATAGTTCGGAAATGAAAGCGGTGGATTGATTGATTTTATAGTATAAATAACCTATTTTTGCATCGAAAAAAAAATTGATATTATGATAGAATTTTCCGCTCAAGATGTAGAATTCATGCGCCTGCGCGGCAGCAATCCCGAGGATGTGCAACACCAAATGGAAATGTTCCGGAAAGGCTTCGACTTCGCCAATCTGGACCGGGCCGCCACCCCGAACGACGGCATTCTCCAACTGCCGGAAGAACAGGTGGAGGAACTTATTGCCGATTATGATAATTTATTGAAAAACAAGAAGGTGGTGAAGTTTGTGCCGGCTTCCGGTGCGGCCTCCCGCATGTTCAAAGAACTCTATTCCTATCTTTCGGATGACTCAGAGGAGGTTTGCAAAAGGGCGTGCGCTTTTTTGGAATCCTTGCCCAAATATCCGTTTTATAAAGCCCTTGAGGAGGCTTTGGCCAAAGATGGCTATTCCCTTCAGGATGATATCGTCCATAAAGAGTACAAGCGCGTGGTAGATTATCTGCTTAACGAGAAGGGGTTGAATTACGGCAATCTGCCGAAAGGACTGCTGCAGTTCCACCGCTATCCGGACAAGATCCGTACAGCTGTGGAAGAGCATTTGGTGGAGGCCGCCCTCTATGCCAATACCGGTGGCGAGTGCTATCTGCATTTTACCGTATCGCCACAGCATCAGGCTGGCTTTGAAAAGCTTCTGAAAGAGGTGGTTCCGGCGTACGAGCAACGCTATGGGGTGCATTATCATATCAGCTTCTCTATTCAGGATCCATCTACCGACACCGTGGCTGCCGAACTGGACAACACACCTTTCCGTGATGAAAACGGTCAACTGCTGTTCCGTCCCGCCGGTCATGGAGCGCTGATTCATAATCTGAACCGTTTGGATGCCGATGTGGTGTTTGTGAAGAATATCGACAATGTCATCCCTGAGGATCGCGTGGAGCCTACCGTCCGTTACAAGAAGGTTTTAGCAGCCCACCTGCTGCAGCTTCAGAACAAGGTATTCCAGTATTTGAAGGTTTTGGAGAAAGGCGAAGCGGATCCGATGCTGATGTGCGAAATCCTGGACTTCGCCGAAACGGAGTTGATGATTCCCGTGGAAGATGGCCTTACCCCCGAAATGCTCTTCGAACGGCTTAACCGGCCCATCCGCATTTGCGGCATGGTGAAAAACGAAGGCGAACCAGGCGGCGGCCCTTTCTGGGTGCTGGATGCCGATGGAAACGCCTCCCTGCAAATCGTGGAATCTTCCCAAATTGACAAAAAGAATCCCGCCCAGATAGAAATCATGACCCATGCCACGCATTTTAACCCGGTGGATATGGTATGCGGCGTTAAGAACTATAAAGGCGAAAAATTCGACCTTCTGCAATATGTGGATTCCGAAACGGGCTTTATATCGTCTAAATCCTATGGCGACAGAACTCTGAAGGCGCTTGAATTGCCAGGCCTCTGGAATGGAGCCATGAGCGATTGGATCACGATTTTCGTGGAAGTGCCGATTGAGACGTTCAACCCCGTAAAGACGGTTTTCGACTTGCTCCGTCGTTAAGATTCGTCGTCTTTTGGGACGGTCATGAAGCGCACATGCGGGAATGCGCGGCGGTTTGTCCCGCCGTACCCGACCGCGTAGTTGATTTCGGATGCCGGCACCATAATGGTGGCGGCATCTCCTTTTTCATCCACTGTGTTTTGGATGGTGTCGTGCCAGATTGCCGACAATACCAGCTCCTTAAAGGATACGTGAAACGGTCCGGCCAGATAGTCGCTTCCCGACAGCAATCCTTCGGAAGGATGCAGTCCCATGCGTAGGATGGTTACATTCCGCCGTTCGAAAATCTCATACAGCACTTTACACCAGTCCACCGCTTCTTCAAGCGTGAGCGGATGGTATTCTCCGTTGCGATATGCTTCGGCAAGCGGGGTGTTTGCGATGACCAGGGTGGGGTAGATGCGCGTGCAGCAAGCCCCTAAATCTGCGATACGTTCTGCCGTGCGCATGGATTTCTCCCGAGTGTCGCCTGGCAGCCCGATCATCATCTGCAAGCCAAGGTCAAAGCCGGATTCCCGGATCAGCGTGGCGGCCTTCTCCACTTGGGCGGCGGTGTGTCCGCGGTTGGCGCGTCGGAGGACCTCGTCGTCCAGGGACTGGGCGCCCAGTTCAATGAGTGTGACCCCATGCTGGCGGAGGTTGTCCAAAATCTCCGGCGTGATGTAGTCGGGACGGGTGGAGAGCTGGATGCCGCTGACGGTGCCTCGTTCCAGATATGGGGCGGCAACATCCAGATACGCGTTTTGTTCTGTGATGGGCATGCCTGTGAAACTGCCGCCGAAAAAGGCAATGCGGATGTCGCAGTCGTCGGGAATGGTCCGTAGATGCTGGCGGATGGTTTCGTCCGCTTCCGCAGGCGTGGGGATGTGCGTTTGTCCGGCAATGGCGAACTGGTTGCAATAGGTGCATCGGTAGCGACACGCCCTTTGCGGGATGAAGATGGGGATGACGCGGTGTCGGGATGCCATACGGCTATTGGAGCTGCAACAGGTACTGGCGGATGGTCTCCTGAATGCCGAGATAGAGAGCGTCGCAGATCAGTGCATGGCCGATGGATACCTCCTTGAGGTTAGGAATCTGCTCCTGGAAATATTTCAGGTTCACTAAGGACAGGTCATGTCCGGCGTTCAGGTCAATATTTTGAGATTCAGCCTCTTTTGCTGCAATGATGAAATTGTGGATGGCCGCTTCCCGGTCTTTCAGGTAGTTGGCAGCATAGGATTCTGTGTAGAGTTCCACGCGGTCGGTGCCGGTGGCTTTTGCGCCGGCCACCATCTCGGCGTCAGCGTTCACGAAAATGCTGGTGCGGATGCCCTTGGCGTGCAGTTTTTCGATGATGCCGGTGAGGAACTCCCGGTGGGCCAGCGTGTCCCAGCCAGCGTTGGATGTGAGCGCTTCCGGCGGATCGGGTACCAGGGTGACCTGTGTGGGCACCACCTCAAGGACGAGGTCCATGAAACTTTCGGAAGGGTAGCCCTCGATGTTGAATTCGGTGGTGACGATGGGCTTCAAATCGCGCACGTCCTGGTATTTGATGTGCCGTCCGTCCGGACGGGGATGTACGGTGATGCCCTGCGCTCCGAAACGCTCGCAGTCGCGGGCGAATTGGATGAGGTCAGGCATGTTGCCCCCGCGGGCGTTGCGTATCGTGGCTACCTTGTTTATGTTGACGCTAAGTCGGGTGTTGCTCATGACGGTTTTGTTTATAAAGGGGACAAGATACAAAAAGACGATGTTGCCATCGTCTTTTCCTGTTGGTGGGACGTATAGGATTTGAACCTATGACCTCTGCCGTGTGGAGGCAGCGCTCTAAACCAACTGGGCTAACGTCCCCTGTTTTGCGGCTGCAAAAATACACTTTTTTATAATATGTCGGTGGAAAAAAATGTGTTTTGTTGTTTTTTGTTATTTCCCTTCTTTTTTCAGGATGATTAAAAATGTGTAAATCAGGATTTTAATATCCATTTGGATAGACATGTTTTCAATGTAAAGCAGGTCCCATCGAAGGCGTTTCACCATCTCGTCCACGTTCTCGGCATAGCCAAATTTGACTTGTCCCCAGGAGGTGATGCCGGGTTTTATGCCCAACAACAGTTTGTAATAGGGGGCCCGCTCGGTGATCTGGTCGATATAATATTGGCGTTCGGGACGCGGGCCCACCAGCGACATGTCGCCGATGAGGACGTTGTAAAACTGCGGGGTCTCGTCCAGTCGGTACTGGCGCATGAACT
Organism: Bacteroidales bacterium; assembly: GCA_016285145.1. Taxonomy (GTDB): domain Bacteria; phylum Bacteroidota; class Bacteroidia; order Bacteroidales; family WCHB1-69; genus F23-D06. Next base: position 7,806 of record JAEEQE010000026.1, read on the forward strand.
TTCCGAAGGGGGTGATGCGGCTGTCGTTCTTGGAGGAGAGCTTGGGACCGTCGGATTCAGCATCTTCGCGCATGGAACGGAATTTGATGATATTGAAGGGTTTGCCCCGGTAACCGATGCGTTCCTGACGATAGAACACCGGGCCGGGCGACGAACGTTTGACGCCGATGGCCAGCACGATGTACAGGGGTGAAAGCAGTATCAAGGCCAGCAAAGAGAGCAGGATGTCCAAACCGCGCTTCAGATATTTCTGCCATGTGGGCAGATATTCGGGGGTGATGGAGATGAGCGGCTCGTAGAGCACGGCTGAGGTTTTCACCGTTCCGATGATATAGTCCTGCATCTGCGGGAGGATACTCAATGTGAGATTCTGGTTGTCGCGCGCCAGCGTCACAATCTGCTCGATGTATTTCCGTTTCCCGTTGTTGAGAGCAATGATCAGCTCTTCAATATGTTGTTCTTCAATGAGTCGTTTGAGGTCTTCAATTGTGCCCAGACAGGGGAGCTTGTCCTTCATCTCGTCATCTGCATCCGGCTGCACTTTGATATAGCCAATGAGCGAGGTGCCGGATCGCGGGCTTTGCTCGATGACTGTGTCGTAGGTCTCCACGGCGATGGCGTCCGATCCGATGATGATGGTGTTGAAACCGATCAAGCCCTTGTGGATCTTCCGGTTGACGGTCGTCGTGATGCACAAACGGGGTATGTAGGTGAGCACGAACTGGAATGCGAACAGGAAGAGCATATAGCGGATGTAGTCGCCAGGGGTGGTCACCACGTCGTCCAGGATGAAGGCAAAGAAGAAGACAAGGGTCCCGAAAAGCGTAACCCCGAAGGTGATGCCCAGCTCGTTCAGACGGGATTTCCGATATACCTTATTATAATAGCCGAAAAAGGCGTGAATCACAACCCAGAAAACAGGGTATAGTAAAATGCCCCAGAAGAATTTCGTGTCGTTCATGGCTGCCTGGAAAACCTGTTTGAGGTCCAGACCCTCCCCGACGTGTTTCCTGTAGATATAAAACAACACCCATGTCAAGATGGCGGCCAGGATGTCGCAGGCAAGGTAAAGGGCGGTCAGTCGTTTCTTGTTCATGATGGTGTGTTAGGCGCGAGGTGAGTATATGATTTTGATGTCGTCGATGTCAAAACGGGTGCGTTCGCCTTTCTTTCCGATGCCGGTGAGCAAAAGGGTCGCATTTGTGACATTGGAGTTGGTGTTGTGATAGTCGTTGATGATGCCGCCTAACCGGAAGCAGACTGTCTTCCATTCTCCGTTTGTGGAATAGACACCTCCGACTTGGTGTACCGTGTTGCTGGAATTGGCTGTGGATATCTTCATGCCGATTTCCATGTTGTTGTCCACCCGGTAGGTCATTTCCAAATATATGTAATAGTTGCCTATGGGCAGTGTGATTGCAGATGTGTGAACATCGAAGTGGTCTTCGCCCTGAAGTATTATCTCACCTACGGAAAGCCCATCCACCTGGGTGGGCTGGAATGTGTGCGTGCTGTTCGCCGTGTCCGATGCCGTGAAGGGTGAACTGTTGGTGAACGTCTCCATGAATGGAATCCGTGTCACGTTGTTGTAAACGAACTTCAAGGGATAGTCGGCCACCTTGCATGTCTCGCCTCGTTTAAGCATCATGTTTTTTCTCAAAACGTTGAAAAATGGATATCCGGTGATGGTGTTGGTCATGCCGTTCAGGGGATATGCCGGAAGAATGATGATGTTGGATGAGTCGTTGTCGGGTACATGGAGTACGGGGATCCTGCAGGGCAGTTTCCAACAGCCTAGATTCTTGCTGTTGGCGTACACATTGACGTGGGTGAAGGTGTGCTGCATCAGCGCGCGCAGCTGCTCAGAATCGTAATTTTCGCCGTGAGTCTCGTTGTAAGTGCTGACATCCAAGGGCGAAATACCCGTCTCGGGATTGTAATTCACATCGTAGTAGTCAATCTGAAGATAGGCGGGAGTCAGGTCGTTGGGCTTGCAGGATGTGAGTAATATGATGATTGTCAGTGCTATGGCGAATAGGGTAGGCAATGGTCTCATAAGCGATTTTTTTATCCACTTAACGAATGAAAACAAACAATATTGTAGGAATTGTTTTTTTTTCGATTTTTGCAGCCGGAAAAATGAAGAATAACAACACCCTCTTAGGATACATCGCCATCATGTTCTCCATGCTCTTTTGGGGAGTGAGTTTCGTGTGGACCAAACAGCTGCTCAACGCTGATTTCCCGGTCTGCACCATTGTCTTGTTCCGTTTGGTGATCGCCTCGGCCATCTTTGTGACGTTTTTCAAATTGCGGGGAAAATTGGAGAAAATCCGGAGTGGCGACGGGCGGCTGTTCCTGTTGTTAGCCATCTTCGAACCGTTCCTCTACTTCATCGGGGAGGATTTCGGATTGAAGTATGTGGATGCCTCCTTCGCCTCGGTGATGATCGCCTTGATTCCGATTGTGGTGTCGGTGACGATGTACTTCTGCGAGCGCGAGCCTTTGAGTTGGCGGCTGCTGGCCGGCACACTGATTTCCATCTTCGGCATCAGCCTGATGACCTTCAACCCTTCCAACGCGTTGTCATTCAGCTGGAAAGGTTTTTCACTGCTGCTCATCGCCCTCTTCTCGGCGGGCGGCTATAGCGTCCTGTTGGTGCGTCTGCTCAAGAATTACGGTCCCGTCACGGTGACCACCTACCAGAATCTGATGGCCATCCCGTTGTACTTGCCGCTGGTGTGCGTGTTCGACATCCGGTTTTGGAGCGGCATCCAGTGGAGCACATCCTCCATCTTTAATCTGGTGTGCCTGGCCGTCTTCTGCTCGGCGGGTGCGTACATGCTGTATTCGTACGCGGCCAAACAGATATCCATCACCAAACTCTCCGTGTTCACCAATGCGATCCCGATTGTCACGATTCTTGTCGCTTCACTGCTGGGGCTGGAAATGTTCACCATGCGGAAATTTGTCGGTATTGTGGTGGTGGCGGCGGGCGTGCTCTTCAGCCAGATGAAAAATAATAATGTGAAAACATCACAAAACGGTGTGGAGTGTTAGATTTATTTTTTATTTTTGCAACGTGATAAAATTTATAAGGAAATGAAAAAACTATTTGTATTTTTTGCCGCAATGTTCGTGATTTCTGCTTCGGCTCAGTCGGTGCGGGTGATATATGAAGGGCGTACGTTGAACATGAACGACACGATAGATATTATGGATGTGGAGCAGGGGGAGCAAACCAATGCGTATCTGGGTTATGTGAATGTCAGTGCCAGTGCGGCCGATAGTATGTTTTTTGTCCGCAAAGAGGTCGTCTCCGAGCTTCCGGGGGCCTTGGCCACGTTCTGTGTGTCCACCTCCTGCTGCGAGTTCCAGTCGCCGGAATTCCTGTTTCATGCGGGCGACAGTGTGTCGGATTCCGATGAACACGCCCTGCATCTGATCTACACATCCCCGTCGGCGGGCCAGTCCATCTACCGTTATGTTTTCCAGAATTCGGATAATGCGGGTGATGCGACGGCGTTTTATGTCCGCTATACGCAGCCTGCCGGCATCCAGTCGGGTGTGTCCGCGTCGGTTTTGAACGCCTATCCAAATCCGGCGGTCTCCTCGGTGAAGATATCCTATAATGCAGCTGCTTTGAATGACAGCTATGTGGTGATCCGCAACTTGGCTGGCAAGGAGGTGTTCCGCGCTCCGGTCAGTCCGGAGGGCCGCTCCATCGTGAATGTCTCATCCTTCTCTTCCGGCGTTTATCTGTACGGCTTGGAAAGCGACGGTCGTATGGTGGTGACGAAGAAGTTGTTAATCAAATAGTCATATAACAGTTGTTTACCAATAATACATATACGGAACTTCTGTTTGAGAATACCCTCATTGGCCGGCCTAACAATTGGTCGGTCATTATTTTGTGTGCCCTGCTGCTGCTGCTTACCCTGCTTCTGACCTCGTTCCGCAACAAACTGTATCTGACATTGCGTGCGTTGTACTCCCAGCGCTTCTATACGCAGTTGCTGCGCGAGGGGAGGATCATGCATGAGCGGGTGGCCATCTTCACCCTCCTTTTCGACCTGATGACGCTTTCGTTCGGGGTGCTGCTCTGTGTGGAGCGTTTTGCCCCGAAGCTGGTGGAGGCTTTCTCCTATATCGGCCTCTACGGGATGATTTTCACGGCGCTCCTGGCTCTCTTCTTCCTGAAAATGCTGGTCAACAACATTTACACATCTCTCTTCGATCACCCGAAAGAGTACAACGCGATGTACCTGTACAAGTTCATCTTCCTCACCAATGTGAGCCTTGTCCTGTTCCCGTTTCTCATACTGGCGCAGTTTACGGGCCAATTTGCTGTTTTATACGCATATATACCGGTTTTTTTGATGGATTTGGGACTGTATCTGTATAAATTGATGAAAATAAATCCGCAAAAGATAAATTTGTTTCAATTTTTTGTCTATTTTTGCACACTTGAAATCTTACCCTGCATTATATTGGGTAAATTGATTTTAATGTATTGATATTCAAAAAAATATAAGGAATAGATTCTTATTTGAAACGGATTAGAAATGCGAGTCAAGAACATCTTAATTTCCCAAAATGCTCCCGCTGACTTTGAGAAGTCGCCGTATGCGGACCTGAAGCGCAAATATAGCATTAACATCGATTTTTACAAGTTTTTCAAGATTGAAGGGGTGGATGCTGTGGAGTTCCGTAAGACGAAGGTGAACATTTTGGAGCACCAGGCCGTCATTTTCTCCAGCAAGAACACGATTGACCATTTCTTCGAGTTATGTAAGGACATGCGCATCACCATGCCGGAGTCCATGAAGTATTTCTGCACAACGGAAGCAGTGGCTTTTTACTTGCAAAAGTACATCCAATATCGCAAGCGCAAGATTTTCGCCGCCAAGGACAGTCATCCCTCCAGTTTCCATGAGATCCTTTTGAAAAACAAGGAGTTGAATATGCTCATTCCCTGCGGCCAGGACGGTACATCCCAGAATCTGCTGGACTTTTTGGACGAACACTCCATTCGCCACGACCAGGCGGTGGTGTTTTCCACGTCGCCCGCGGACTTGGCCAAGGAGGTGGACATCGCCAAATATGACATGATTGTCATGTTCAGCCCCAACGGGGTGAAGTCGCTGAAGGCCAATTTCCCGGATTTCCAGCAGGGCGATGTGGCTTTTGCCGCCCTCGGCACGGCTGTGATCAACGAATTGGAGGATGCCGGTTGGACGGCCCAGGTGGTGGCTCCCACGCCAAGCCATCCGTCCATCACCGATGCGTTGGACGCTTTCCTGAAAGAAAATGCCACACGTAGAAGATAACGCAACCCTTCCATCCCGCGAACGTATCAAATCCCCGTTGGTCATCCGTGAGGTGTTGGACGAGCATGTCTCCGTATGGGCCAGTCCTATACGTTGCTATTACCGTCCCTATCCTGCGGAGCCGGACGCTTGCCACCAGGTCGCCATCATTGTGCCCAAACGACGTTTCCATAACGCAGTGGACCGCAACCGCCTTAAACGGCTGATGCGCGAGGCATACCGTCTCCAGAAGCATGTCCTGGATTCTGTGCCCGCCCCTGTGCGTATGTGCTGGATGTATCAGGACAACTCGATTGCCGATCAGGAAACGGTGAGCAGAGTAGTGGGACAGCTATTGGAACAGATTTGCAAGGCTTGTAAAACCAATGTGTTATGAGGCGTTTGCTCAATGCCATCTCGAAAGGTGTCAGTGCTCTTATGATTGCACTGATCAAGCTCTACCAATGCACGCTTTCCCCATTGATTGGGCGCTCCTGTCGTTATACACCCACCTGCTCCAATTACGGCATAGAAGCCATTCGGAAACATGGCCCTCTCAAAGGCGGCTGGCTTACGCTGAAGCGAATCCTTTCCTGCAATCCTTGGGGCGGAAGCGGCTATGATCCTGTACCGTAAGTTTTTTTTTTCGCTTTATTCTACAATATTTATATATATATTATATTTGCACGCTCCTTATTTTTAAGGGGTGTGTTTTGTATTTTACTAAAAATCAATAATATACTAGTATGAAGATTTCTTATAAATGGTTGAAAGACTTGCTGAAATTTGATGTCTCTCCGGAAGAGGCTTCCGCCTATCTGACCAACTGCGGACTGGAAGTGGAAGGTATGGAGTTGTTTGAAACCGTTCGCGGTGGGCTTCGTGGCCTGGTGATCGGTGAGGTTCTCACCTGCGAGGAACATCCCAATTCCGACCATCTGCATGTGACCACGGTCAATGTAGGGGCGGAGGAACCGCTCCATATCGTGTGTGGCGCGCCCAATGTGGCCGCTGGCCAGAAAGTGGTGGTCGCCACCATCGGCACCACGCTCTATCAGGGTGATGAATCCTTTGTGATCAAAAAGTCCAAGCTCCGCGGCGAGCCTTCCGAAGGCATGATTTGCGCCGAGGATGAAATCGGGCTCGGCACCTCACACGACGGCATCATGGTATTGCCGGAAGAGGCAGTGCCCGGCACTCCCGCCGCGCAATACTTCCATATCGAGTCGGACACCATTTTCGAAATCGGTCTCACCCCCAACCGTTGCGACGCTATCTCGCATGTCGGGGTGGCCCGCGACCTTTACGCGGCCCTGATGCAGGACAACCGTCCCTGTTCCCCGCTCATTCTCCCCAACGCCCCGATGGTGAAACCCATCGCCAATGTGACGTTCCGCGTGGACATCGCCGTGGAGAACACCCGCGACTGTCCCCGTTATACGGGATTGCTTTTCGATAATGTGAAGGTGGGGCCCTCTCCCGAATGGCTTCAGACAAAACTGAAATCCGTGGGCATCCGCCCCATCAACAATGTGGTGGACATCACGCAGTTCATCATGCTGGAGCTGGGTCAGCCCATGCACGCCTTCGATGCCGACAAGATTAAGGGCAACAAGGTGATTGTGAAAAACTTGCCGGAAGGTACGCCTTTCGTTACATTAGATGGTAATGAGGTGAAACTCCATTCGGAGGACCTGATGATTTGCAACGCCGAAGAGGGCATGTGCATTGCCGGCGTTTATGGTGGTCTGCATTCCGGCATCACCGAAAACACCACACGTCTGTTCCTCGAGAGTGCCTACTTCAACCCCGTCTCCATCCGGAAAACCGCGAAACGGCACGGCTTGAAGACGGATGCGTCTTTCCGTTATGAGCGTGGCTGCGACCCGAGCATCACAGTTTACGCCATCCTGCGGGCCGCCGAACTGGTTATGGAACTGACGGGCGCATCCCCCATCTCCGAAGTGATGGACTATTATCCCAAAAAGATTGATCCGGCCCAAATCACCCTTTTCTATGAGGATGTGAATAAAGTTGCCGGAAAAGTCATTGACAAACAGACGGTTTCCAAAATCCTCCTCATGTTGGGCATGGAAGTGCATACTTCCGGTGAGGATCAACTGATGGTGACCGTTCCGCTGAACAAGGCGGATGTGACGCGACCGATTGATTTGATTGAGGAGATTCTCCGTATTTATGGTTATAACAATATTGAGATTCCGGACATCCTGACGTACAGGCTCAGTAATAAGGCTGCACAGGATTCTGCATATCAACTTCAAGTAGCTATTTCTAACTATTTGTCAGATAATGGTTTCTATGAAGTGATGAATAATTCGCTCACTAAAGCTGAATATGCTGAGAAGTGTGATTTTCTCCGAGCTGAAGAGACCGTGCGCCTGCTCAATCCGCTGAGCACGGAACTGAACGCCATGCGGCAGACGCTCCTTTTCGGCGTGCTGGAGAATGTGGAGCGCAACGTCAACAACCGCCAAGCCAATTTGCGGCTTTTCGAGTTCGGAAAGATTTATAAACTCAATACGGAAACAAACAAGGGCGATGATGTGGTGACCCGCTATCAGGAAGAACCGCATTTTGTACTTTGTGTGACGGGCAAGGATTCGGAAGACACCTGGAACCGTAAGGCGCAGGACTTAGACCTTTTCTATTTGAGGAACATGGTGGACAATGTCTTGGAAAAAATAAACTTCCCGACAAACCGGTTGCAGCGTCTTGTGGACACTCCTTCGCGGATGTTTGCCGACCATCTTTCCTATATGGTTGGAGAAGAAGAAATTGTAACCATTGGTCTTCTGAATGCTTCCGTGCTGAAGGCTTTCGGACTGAAGATCCCAGTGTATTATGCGGAGTTCAATTACCCGGCTCTCGTACGCATGGTGGAAGATCGTAAGGTTAACTATCAGCCGATAGCCACTCATCCCGCCGTTCGCCGCGACCTGGCCTTGGTGGTCAACCGCGAAGTGACGTATGAGATGTTGGAGTCGATCGGATACAAGTACGGTTCCAAATTGGTGAAGCGCATTTCGTTGTTTGACGTGTACGAGGGCGATAAGGTGGAGGCCGGCAAGAAATCCTATGCGTTGAGTTTTGTGCTTCAACATGCCGATAAGACACTGACGGATGAGGAGATCAACAAAGTTATGTCCAAATTGGTGTCCGCGTACGAGCGGGAAGTGGGTGCTAAACTGAGATAGTGTATGAGAGTGATCCGGGGTTTTGACGAAGATGCCGGCCTGAATGCGCCGGTGGCCGCCATCGGTTCCTTCGATGGTGTCCATCTGGGTCATTGCCGGGTACTGCGTTATCTGTGCGAATATGCGCATCGGACGGGTGGCGACAGTGTGGTGGTTACCTTTGACCCGCATCCCCAGCAGGTACTTCGCCCGAATTCGGATTTCTTTAATATCAATAGTTTAGAAAAGAATATTGAATTGATTGGAAAACAAGGAGTTGATGCTGTGTTGATCGTCCCGTTCACCCAAGCCTTTTCCCAACTGTCGTATTCGGATTTTATTGACCAATATATGATTGGTAAACTCCGGGTGTCCGCGTTGGTGATGGGCCCCAACCATGCTTTGGGCCATAAACGTGCCGGCGGAAGGGAAGCCATTGAGAACCTTTGCAAAGAGCGTGGGGTGCATGTGGTGGAACTGCCGGAGATGATGTGCCATGATGTGGCCGTTCATTCGGCCAAGATCCGCAAACTCATCACGGAAGGCCGATGGAACGATGTGGACGAATTGTTAGGCTATCATTATGTGTGGGAATGTAAAGACGCGCCGCGCGTCTCAAAATTAATGAATAAATAAAAAATACAATTATATGAGCAAGAATCTGATTATCGTTGAGTCTCCGGCAAAGGCCAAGACCATTCAGAAGTTCATCGGTAAGGATTTTACGGTGATTTCGAGCAAAGGGCATGTTTGTGATCTGCCGCAGAAGGACATCGGTATTGATGTGGCCAAAGGTTTCGAACCCAAATACATCATTTTGGATGACAAGAAGGCCCTGATTAGCGACATCAAGAAGAAGGCGCAGGAGGCTGATGTGATATGGCTGGCGACGGATGACGACCGCGAGGGTGAGGCTATCTCCTGGCACCTGATGCAAGTCACTAAAATGGATCCGTCCAAAGTAAGGAGAATCGTTTTCCATGAGATTACGAAGGGAGCCATCGAGAACGCGTTGGCCAACCCGCGGGATCTGAACATTGATCTGGTGAACGCCCAGCAGGCGCGCCGTGTGTTGGACCGTCTGGTGGGCTTCGAACTGTCGCCCGTCTTGTGGCGCAAGGTGAAACCCCAACTGTCTGCCGGACGTGTGCAGTCGGTGGCCGTGAAGCTGATTGTGGAGCGTGAACACGAAATCGAACGCTTCAACAGCACCTTCTCCTACAAAGTGGAGGGTGCCTTTGTCTCGGAGCGCGACCGTCAGGTTGAACTCTCCACGGAGCTGAACAAGAAGTTCAACACCCGCGAGGAGGCCATGAAGTTTCTGGAGGATTGTAAGAACGCCACGTTCAAAGTGGCGGCCATTGAAAAGTCCCCCGGCAAGAAAAGTCCCGCCCCTCCGTTCACCACTTCAACGCTCCAACAGGAGGCCGCCCGGAAATTAGGATTCTCCGTCAGCAAGACGATGGTGGTGGCCCAGCAACTCTATGAGGCCGGTTACATCACCTATATGCGTACCGACTCCGTGAACCTGTCGGCCTTCGCCCTCGCGACGGCCAAGGATGTGATCACGGAACTGTACGGCGCGGAATACTCGCACCTGCACAATTTTGTGACCAAGACCAAGGGCGCGCAAGAGGCCCACGAGGCTATCCGTCCCACGGACATGTCGCGACAGACAGTTCCGGGCGACACTTTCGTGAAGCATCTCTATGAATTGATTTGGAAGCGCACCATCGCCTCTCAGATGAGCGATGCGAAAACCGAAAAGACCAGCATCACGATTCCGGTGTCGAACCGGTCGGAGAAATTCGTGGCCAACGGGGAAGTGATCCTCTTCCCAGGCTTCCTTAAAGTATATACCGAATCCAAGGATGAGGAGAGTGAAGAGGTCAAGGGACTGCTGCCTGTGGTGCAACAGGATGAGAACCTTTTGTCGAAGAGCATCACAGCCACCCAGCGTTTCGCCCAGCCGCCCGCACGCTATACCGAGGCTACACTGGTGAAGAAACTGGAGGAATTGGGCATTGGCCGTCCCTCCACATACGCCACTATCATCACTACGATACAGAAGAGGGGTTATGTGCAGAAGGCCACCCGTCCGGGCAAGGAACGCAAATACGATTGCCTTGTCCTGAAGAACGGTACCCTGAAAGAGGAGGAACGCACGGAGAAATACGGTTATGAGAAGGAGAAAATCATCCCCACGGACGTGGGCATTGTGGTGAACGATTATCTGCAGGAGAATTTCCAAGATATCATGGATTACGGATTTACTGCCGATGTGGAGAAGAAATTTGATGATATAGCTGAAGGCAAAGAACAATGGCAGAGTATGTTGCAGCATTTTTACGGCGGCTTCCACGATTCGGTGGACCATGCCTTGAACTATTCCGCCAAGGCCAGTGGCGAGCGGTTGCTCGGCTACGATCCGGTCAGCAATGCCAAGGTGTTCGCCAAATTGGGCAAATACGGTCCCATGGTCCAGATAGGGGAGAATTACGCGGATGAGAAACCCCGTTATGCACGCCTCCGTCCCAACCAGTTCATCGAGACCATCACGCTGGAAGAGGCAATGGAACTGTTTAAACTGCCCCGCACGGTGGGTGAGTGGAATGGCCATGAAGTCACGGTGGGTGCCGGACGTTTCGGCCCGTATGTGCGTTACGAAGACACGTTCGTGTCCATCCCCAAGGATGAAGACCCGATTTCCATCTCTCTGGAGCGTTGCATTCAGATTCTGGAAGAGAAACAAAAAAAGGATGCCGACCGGGCGCCCCGTCTGATCGGACATTACAACGGTAAGGAGATTATGGCCGCTGCCGGACGTTACGGCCCTTATCTGAAATATGATGGCAAGAACATCACGTTGGGCAAAGGCATGGACCTCAGCAGCCTGACCGAGGAGTCCGCCATTGATTTCCTGCAGAACGCACAAACCAAGAACGTGTTACGCTCCTTTGAAGAGGATGATAATATTAAAGTGATGAACGGTCGCTACGGGGCATACATCACCAATGGCACTGACAATTTCAAGATTCCCAAAGGCATGGCTGCGGAGAATATGACCTATCAGGATTGTTTGGAAATCATTCGCAATACTACCCCCACGGCCAAGAAACGTATCATCCGCAAAAAGAGCTAACTATGGACCTCTCACTCTATTTCAAGGCGGTGGATGCGACATTGGGCGGCGTTGAGCGGGACATCGTTTCCGACCAGCAGCTATTGTCGCGGGTTCTGTTCTACAATCCGGAAGAACCCATCAATATCCAGGAGGCCCAGCTGGCCATCATAGGTGTGCCGGAAGCCCGCAACAGCTATCGGAACGAGTCTTGTGCGATGGCTCCGGATGAGATCCGTCGGCAGTTCTACCAGTTATACCGGTGGAAATCGGATGTGCGCATTGTGGATTTGGGCAACCTGGTGGTAGGGGAGACTGTGGAGGATACATACGCGGTGCTGGCTGATATTATCGCTTATTTGCTGGAAAACAGTGTGTTGCCCATAATTCTGGGAGGTAGCAACGATCTTGCTTTTGCCAATTATCGTGCGTATGAGAAAATTGAAAAGGTGGTGAACCTTGTGTCGGTGGATTCCACCTTCGACCTTGGCAATGAGACGCAACCTATCCGTTCGGATGCCTATCTGAACAAAATGATTCTCCAACAGCCGAATTATCTGCTCAATTACGCGAATATCGGCTATCAGGTCTATATGAACAGCCCTGCGGATCTGAAGATGATGGAGGACCTCTTCTTTGAGACTTACCGCGTGGGCACCATGCGCAAGGATTTGGAGGAGGTAGAGCCCATCGTGCGCAATGCCGACATGGTGACCATCGACATCTCTGCGGTACGTCGGCCCGATGCGCCGGGATGCCCGCACAACTCGGCTAATGGATTTTACGGAGAAGAGATCTGTCAGATAGCCAAATACGCCGGCGTGAGCGACAAACTCACCTCTTTCGGCATTTATGAATATGACCCCACGATGGATTACGGCAACCAGACATCCCAGTTGATCAGCCATATAATATGGTATTTTGTGGAGGGGTTTCTGAACCGCCAGCAGGATGACCGTTTCCGTGACAAGGAGGCCTACCGGCAATACAGCATTGCCGTGTCCGGCGCTTTGGATGAGATGGTTTTCTACTGCAGCCGCAAGACCGGACGCTGGTGGGTGCTGGTGCCGATTATCAGCAAGGACAAGAATGTGACACGCAGCTATTATCTGCCCTGCTCGAAACGGGATTATGACCTCGCATGCGAGGACCGGATCTCGGACCGCTGGTGGAGAACCTATCATAAGTTAAATCATTAATTTTAAGAATAATAGATTAATTAATAAAAAATTAAAACAACGATTATGAAAAAGGAATTTTTACTCTTGTTGCTTTGTGCGATGACATACTCTTTTGTCAGCGCGCAGGTCGATGACAAAACGGCTGCCGAACAGGCTGTGAAGACCACGGTCAAGGCGGCTACAGTGGACAGTGCCAAACACTGGAAATTCACTGGCATGGTGGGCCTGAACGCCTCTCAGACCGCCCTCTTCAACTGGGCTGCCGGTGGCGACAACAATGTGACGGGATTCGTCTATGCCAACCTTACCCTTTCTTTCAAGAAAAACAAATGGACGTGGGATAGCAACCTCGATACGGAATTAGGTGAAACCTATTCATCCGCGTTGAATCCGAGATGGAGAAAAGCCAACGACAAGATCAATTTCACCACGAAGGGCGGTTTCCAGATGCACCCGCAGTTTTATCTCACTCTTCTGGGAAGTTTCAAGTCCCAGTATCGTTCGGGTTGGACGTATGCCAACGATGAAGAAGGCAACAAGGAGTTGATTTCCAAGTGGTTGTCTCCATCCTACACCGACCTTGCCCTTGGTATCGAGTATCGTCCCAACGACATCTTCACCGTTGGTGTGTATCCGATTGCCGGTCGTATGACCACGTGTAAAGAGGAGAGTCTTCGTCCGAACTATGGTCTCTCCCAACGCGAGGACGGCACCTACAAGCCCGTGATGCTGAACATGGGTCTCCGTATCAACGGCGGTATCAATTACACGTTGGTGAAAGACCTCAAAATCATCTCCACCATCACATTGTTCACGCCTTATACGGCCAGAATCCATGACAAAGAGAATGGTCAGAAATTCGGCAACTTCGATGTGGATTGGGATGTGGCTATTACATACAGCTTCCTCAAAGTGTTCAGTGTCAGTTTGATGACTTCATTGAAGTATTATGACAGAGTGATGATTCCGGGCAAGAATTGGAACGGTCTTGGACCTGGTTACAGCAGCAAGTATCCTGCCGCCCGTGTGCAGTTCAAAGAGGTCGTTGGTCTGGGTATCGGCTATAGCTTCTAATACGGGATTTTATTCGATATAATCAATATTCGACTCATTCAATATTCGACTCATTATAAATAGATTATGCAAAAAATCAGAATTAAAGACATTCTCAAAAACCCGGAAGTGATAGGTATTGGCAAGCCTGTCAGTGTGAAGGGTTGGGTGCGCACCAAACGTGGAAACAGCAATGTGGCCTTCATCGCGTTGAACGACGGCTCCATTGTTTCTAATTTGCAAATTGTGGCGGAACCTGCCAAGTTTGACGAAGAGCTGATGAAGAAAATCACAACAGGCTCGTGCATCCATGTGGAAGGCACGTTGGTGGAATCGCAGGGCAAGGGCCAGACCGTGGAGGTGCAGGCTGACACGATTGAGCTTTACGGCACTGCCGACCCGGAAGTGTATCCGTTGCAGAAAAAAGGTCACTCGATGGAGTTTTTGCGTGAGATTGCACACCTGCGTCCGCGCACGAACTACTTCGGTTGCGTGCTCCGTCTGCGCCATGCCATGGCTTTTGCCATCCACAAGTATTTCAACGACAGAGGCTTCTTCTACCTGCATACCCCGCTGATCACCGCTTCGGATGCCGAAGGTGCCGGCGAGATGTTCAACGTGACCACCTTTGACCTGAACAACGTGCCCCGCACGGAGGATGGCAAGGTGGACTTCAAGAAGGACTTCTTCGGCAAACACACCAACCTGACGGTCTCCGGTCAGCTGGAAGGCGAGCTTGGCGCTCTTGCGTTGGGCAACATATACACCTTCGGGCCCACGTTCCGCGCTGAGAACAGTAACACGCCGCGCCACCTCGCCGAGTTCTGGATGATTGAGCCCGAAATGGCTTTCTATGATATCAAGGATAACATGGACCTCGCCGAGGATTTCATCAAGTACCTCGTGCGTTATGCCCTCGACAACAACATGGACGACCTTCGCTTCCTGAACGACATGTTCGACAAAGGACTGATCGAACGTCTGGAGTCGGTGCTGAAGGAGGATTTCGTGCGCTTGGATTACACCTCCGCCATCGAGATCCTGCTCAAGGCCGACAAGAAATTCGACTACAAGGTGTCGTGGGGTGTTGATCTGCAATCCGAGCACGAACGCTACCTTGTGGAGAATCACTTCAAGAAACCGGTTATTTTGACCGATTATCCGAAGGAAATCAAGGCTTTCTACATGAAGCAGAACGACGACGGCAAGACCGTGCGCGCCATGGACGTCTTGTTCCCGACCATCGGCGAAATCATCGGCGGGTCGGAACGTGAGGCGGATTATCAAAAGCTTCTCAACCGAGTGCACGAGTTAGGCATGACGGAGGAACAGTACTGGTGGTATTTCGAGACCCGCAAGTTCGGTTCTGCACCGCACTCCGGCTTTGGATTGGGCTTCGAGCGTCTGCTGTTGTTTGTCACAGGCATGACCAACATCCGCGATGTGATTCCATTCCCGAGAACCCCGCAAAACGCTGAATTTTAGTGGTAAGGGCGAATGATAAGTTCGCCCTTACAAATTCTTGTATTATGCCAGTAAACCTTACACAAGAGCAGAAAACCGTTCAACGGCAGATAGCCACACAGCAGACCATCCGTCTGATGCAGTTGGTGGAGCTTCCGTATAACTCGTTGGAGCAGGAAATCCTCAAGGAGGTGGATGAGAATCCCGCCTTGGAGGCCTATCGCGACGATGAAGACCCCAACGTGGAGCCGGTGGAAGAGAATATGCCCGAATACGATGAAAACGGGGATCCGTTGGAGCTTACAAACGAGCCTCTTTCCGAGGATGAGATTTTCAAGGAGGACTATTACCGGGACGATGACTTGGACGATTATCCTTCGGAACGGGAAATCGAAAACCGGATCCAGCGGATGAATGCGCCCGATCCGGACAAAGTACGCGACCCGAGCGGTGTCTTCCACCAGTCAATGCAGGAGCAGTGGCAGCTGCAGTTAGGTGAGATGATGCTGACAGAGCGCCAAAGCCAGATTGCCTATTATATTGTCGGCAACCTCGACTCCGACGGTTATCTTACGGCCGACCTCAAAAGTCTGTCGGATGAGTTGTTGTACAATTATAATATATATACATCCAAAGAGGAGGTGGAGCAGGTGCTGGTAGAAGTGGTGCAGGAACTGGATCCCGCAGGCACTGGTGCGCGCAATCTGCGCGAGTGTCTGCTTCTGCAATTGCGGCGGAATCCGGAACAGACGGAGACTGTGATGGTTGCTCGGACAATTTTGGAACGCTGTTTTGATGAGTTTTCCAAGAAACATTTCGACAAAATCGCCCAGACGCTCTCCTTGACGGATGAACAACTGAAAGAGGCCGTAATGCTCATCCAGCGCCTCGACCCCCGTCCGGCGGATGCCTCCACCCCGTTAGAGAAATCGGCGGACTTGATCACCCCTGACTTCTTCATCACCAGTCACAACGGCCAGCTTACCTTGACATTGAACAACCAATATGTGCCTAAAGTTCGCATTAATAAGGAGTTCAGCAACGAGTACCGTTTTCTTACCAAGGAAACGAGCGAGAAGCGTCGCATGGAGGCGGAGAAGTTCATGCGCGATTACGTGGACCGCGGCAACCAGTTCATCGCCACACTCACCACGCGCGAGATGATTCTCTACAACACCATGTACGCCATCATGCAGCATCAGAAGCAGTATTTTCTGACGGGCGATGACACGATGCTCAAACCCATGATATTGAAGACGATAGCCGAAGAGGTTGGGGTGGATGTCTCCACAGTGTCACGTGTTTCCAACAGCAAGTATGTGCAGACGGACTTCGGCATCATCCCGTTGAAACATTTGTTCTCCGAGGCCGTCAATGATGACGACATCTCCTCTAAGGAGATCAAAAGCATTCTCAGTGATTTGATTCGGGAAGAAGACAAGCGTCACCCTTTGTCGGACGAAGCCTTGTGTGGGATGTTGAAGGAGAAAGGCTACAACATTGCCCGCCGCACCGTGGCCAAGTACCGCGAGCAGCTCAACCTGCCGGTCGCCCGATTGAGGAGGGAAATATAAAATTCCCCTTCTGTTTTAGATTTGACGAATGAACGAGTGCATAGTCAAAGTGATCTTTGACTATGCCGAGTGAAGAGGAAAAGGAGGCGTAGCCTCAATGGTTTCCCGAAGGGCAGGGTATTATAATGGATTAGAATACCTTATTTCTGAAAGAGAGTTTGGAAAGTGAGGACTTATAGATCCCATGCGCTGCCGCGGGCGTCCTTGCATCTTCGAACTCCCAGTCGCAACCAAGTTGCGCCTGACTTTTGTTTTTCGCTCCTTCTTATGCCAGCAAGCTGTCAACGAAGTCGCTCAAAGTGAGGGATTGCAGATCCCATGCGCTGCCGCGGGCGTCCTTGCATCTTCGAACTTCCAGGCGCAACCAAGTTGCGCCTGACTTTTGTTTTTCGCTCCTTCTTATGCCAGCAAGCTGTCAACGAAGTCGCTCAAAACAAAACAGGAGCACGCTGTCGCATGCTCCTGTAAGTTCTCAGCTGCGGAAAGTGAGGGATTCGAACCCCCGGTAGCTGTGACACTACGGCGGTTTTCGAAACCGCTGCCTTAAGCCACTCGGCCAACTTTCCGTGTCCCTTTTTTTTGAGGCGGCAAAGATACAAAAAATCCTTGAATCCGTGCCTTGTTTTTTTTATACCATTTTATGTGTGGGAAATTTCTTTTTCGTATTTTTGCCGTCCCAAAATTAACAATCAATTCTTAATAATTAATATCAAAACCCTATGAAAAAAATCTTTATTCTTGTTCTTGCGATGGTTATGTCCTTTGGGGCTTTCGCGCAAACATTGACCAATTTGGCTTATTTCCCGTTTACGGGTAACCAAGCCTCCCCGAACACACCGAACTCATATCTCTCTACCCATGGAGAGCAGGCTGGTACCGCAGGGCTCTACTTGGATGGCACACATGGATCCTCCTCCTGGGCATCCGATGAGCTGACAGCCAATAATGGTTCCACCATCAATGCGCAATATGGTGTGAGCTCTGACAAGGATCTGGCCACCATCAACCAGAGTGCGAATGGCAAATCCATCGTTTTCCATTTCTCCACGGTCGGTTATCAGAATGTGGTTATGACCATGGCTTCCCGCCGTTCCGGCACGGGCTTCAATAGCACGGTCTGGTCTTATAGTACCGATGGCACCAACTTTACCACGCTGCCTAACTTCTCCACTACGCCCGATACCGTTGGAACATACAGACTGCAGACCTTGGACTTCACGGGGGTACCTGCTCTGAACGACCAGCCGAATGTCTATCTGCGTTGCACCTATAATGGCGCAACAGCCAACAACGGCTCCTTCCGTATCGATAACGTGCTCATCGCTGCTGCCAACGCCGGTCCCGATGTGTGGGGTCCGATGGTTGCCTCCGTTGCCGCCACTGACACCCAGACGGTGAATGTGACCTTCAATGAACTGGTTTCCACCGCCACGGCAGAGAATGTGGCCAACTATATTATCGACAACAATATCACGGTTACTTCTGCCTCCCTTACAGGCACTACGGTGACCTTGACGACCAGTCCGCTCACGCCGGGCGACATGTACACGATGATTATCAGCAATGTGGCTGACACCACCGGCAATGTGATGTCTCCTGATACTGCCACTTTTTCATACGGCGTTTCCCATGATCATCAGTGCGCCACCATCGCCGAACTGAGAAGCAAATGGCCCGGAACGTTCAATATTGACTCCATTTTGTTCGACAATGTGGTGTATAAACTCACCGGTGAGGTTATCGTTACCGGTGTTAACGAGAGCTATCGTCATCAGACGTTCATCCAGGATGCCACTGGCGCCATTGTCATTGATGATAACGGTATTCTGATGTCTTCGTATAATGCGGGTGACAAGATTTCCGGCATCATGGGTAAACTCACTTGTTATTATGGTATGTTGCAGTTCTCTGTCACGGAAGCGTACCATGAAGAAGCAATTAGTGTGTACAACCCTGTCGAACCCCTTGTCGTTTCTGTCTCTGACATCCAAGATGTGAATTTCATGAACAATCACCAGGCCGAACTCTTGCGAATGAATAATGTTACCTTCTCCGAAACGGGTGACATTGAAAATAATGGAAAATACACGGTCACTCAGAATGGCCAGTCTGCCAATTGTGTATGGATCCATTTCTGGAATGTGGCTGGTCTGTCAGGAACACCCATCCCCACCATGCCGGTGTCTCTGATTGGTGTCAACAAGATCACCCACGGCTCATATTACCTGATTCCAAGAAAGGGAGAGGACCTAGGCACGGGTGTCGCACAATATCTTACAGAAAATGATTTGGTAATCTATCCCAATCCTGTCACCGACCAGCTCAATGTGTCGTTGCGCACGGACAAATATCAGGTTACGCGCGTGGCCATCTACGACATGAACGGCAAACTGGTGTGCAGCCAACCGGTTGAAGATAACCATGTTCGTATGGATGTCCAGGGATTCTCCGCCGGCACCTATTTCCTGCGTCTGTCGGATGGAAAGAATATGATGACAACGAAATTCATCAAGAAATAAGGACAAAATTCGATGAGAAGAAAAGAGGATGACCATACGGTCATCCTCTTTTCTTTTGTCACCAGACTGCTATGGCCCGATTTCCTAACTGAGATGAAGATCGTGTCCCATTTTTTCCTGCTTGGTGCGCAGGTAACGTTCGTTGATCTTGTTGGGTTGGATGATAATGGGAATGGTGTCCACGATTTCGATGCCGTGGGCGGTAAGGCCCACCCGCTTGGCGGGATTGTTCGTGATCAGACGGACATGCGTGGCATTGAGATCGCGCAGGATTTGCGCTCCGATGCCGTAGTCGCGTTCGTCAGCCTTGAATCCAAGTTCTAGGTTGGCTTCCACGGTGTCGCGGCCGAGTTCCTGAAGATGGTAGGCGCGCAATTTGTTCACCAGACCGATGCCACGACCCTCTTGGCTCATGTAAAGCACAAGGCCTTTGCCCTCTTTGTCCACCATCTCCATGGATCGGTGCAGCTGCTCGCCGCAGTCGCACTTGGCCGACCCGAAGATGTCGCCCGTGGCGCAGGAAGAGTGAACTCGCACCATGACGGGTTCTCCGTCCGTCCATTCGCCCTTCTTGAGGACCAGATGGGTGGCGCCGTTGTTGAGTTGGGTGTAGGCGATAAGCTTGAAGTCGCCCCAGCGGGTGGGAAGGTTGACTTCCTGTTCCTTGCGGATCAGCTTCTCGCTTTGCAGACGGTAGGCGATGAGCTTCTCGATGCTTGTGATTTTGAGGTCGAACTTGTGCGCTACTTCCATGAGTTGGGGTAGGCGGGCCATCGTACCATCGGGGTTGATTATTTCGATGAGGGCGCCCACGGGATTGAGGCCCGCGAGGCGAGCCATATCCACAGTGGCTTCCGTGTGCCCGGCGCGCACCAGCACGCCGCCATCACGCGCCCGCAGGGGGTTCACATGCCCCGGACGACCGAAGTTGGAAGGCCTCATCGTCGGGTCGGCCAGCGCCTTGATGGTGGCGGCCCGGTCGTGCATTGACACGCCCGTGGTGCATCCGTGCTCCAGCAAATCCACTGTCACCGTGAAGGGTGTGCCGTGCAGCGAGGTGTTGCTGTTCACCTGCATCTCAAGGCTCAGTTCCTCACAGCGTTGCTGGGTCAACGGGGCACACAGCACCCCGCGACCGTATTGCAGCATGAAATTCACTTTTTCCGGCGTGATCTTCTCCGCCGCAATGATAAAATCACCTTCGTTTTCGCGATCCTCGTCATCTACCATGATGACGAACTTGCCCGCTTTGAAATCTTCTAATGCTTCTTCTATTGAATTGAGTTTAATATCCATTATAATGGTTCTGTTATATTAGATTATGGAGTTGTAAAATCCTGTTATTGTTGTTGCTGTTGGTAGAACTTCAGTGAGCGAATAGCCCAAAGAGATCCGTTGGCTGTACCATACTTGTGGTAGCGGAGGGCTATGCGGAATGAGTTGTTGCCAACAACACTCATGTCCATCGCATTACTTAAAGAGAAATTGGATTGGAAATCACTCAAGTTGGGATTAAATGGAGTCCAATCGCTTTCGTTGAATTCACCGCCTTGATAGGTTGTGGAGTAATAGACTTGGTAATAATCAGGCTGGCTGGTGATGGTGTTCTGTTGATCCACCCGTAGCGTTACACCGTCGAGATTCGGGAGTGTGATTTGCGGGGAAATAAGCCAGTCGTCACATTCCGTGGAGGTGGCATTATGATATACGAATTGTGATCCCTCATACGTCTGGGGCTTCCAGGCGTTGTTTTGAGGATACATACTCCAACCACCCGAGGTGAAACAATTGTTGTCCAAGGCAATGTCTTTTATCAAGATATCCTCTGTGGTGTGCGCGAACTGGATGTCGTCTTTTGTGCGGAGGGTCAGCTGGTAAATCTGTTTTCCGCTGGAGGTGTAAACAGACAAGATTCCATACAGACAGTATTTCTTTGAGGCATCTATCGTGATGGAACGGAAGTTGGCGTAGTTGGAGGTACGCACCACCACGGAATCCCCGTTGATGAACACGGATCTGTCCATGGTCATGTCATTGGTGGCCAATGGCTTGCCGTTGTCGGAACTTTTGAATTTACAACCATTAATGCGGACAAGGCAGTTGACGTTTTCCGTCGTCAATTCTTTTTTGCCTGTCACTTCAATGGGATTGGCCACGAAAGGATGGCTTGGATCCGGCATTCCGTCTTTGTGGATGTAGTGGTCAAGAGCTTTGGGATGGATGCGTCCAACCGAACCGACATATTTCCATCCGATCTGGTGTTTGCCATGATAATCGCCCACGATGAGGCCCCGGCAGTCCAGATAGATTGTCTGCCCGACAGGATAATCGTTGTAGAGGCTGGAACGGTCGATGGAGATTTCAATGCCGCCGGTCTCATCCTGAATGGTCATGTATTTGTAGCAGTTGCCCCCTTGGTCGGAGCTGACCACCACCGCTTTCACGATGAAGGGTTCATCCCAGCGGCAGATGGAGTCCTGCGCTCCTGTGCCCATCACGGTGTGTTTGGCCTTGATGTCGGCAATGGTGTGGTTGGCGGCAGGGCCGGAATATACGGGAACCTGGAATTCGGGTTCCTGCCAGCGGTTGCAGGTCACAAATAACAATGCCATGACGGCATAACATGCAAATATGATTGTTCTTTTCATAATGATCGTGATTATTTGGTTACAAGGGCCGAAACGGCAATCGAACTAATATACCAGGACTTGCTGTTACCGGTAAACCGATAGGCGAAGCGGAACTGGCTGCTTTGTGCATCCGCAGGAATGTTGAAGGTGAAATTCGATTCCGAAGTGGAAAACTCGGACATGGGAACCTCGATCCAGTCAGTGCTGCCGGCAGTTGAATAATAGAGTTTCATCATGGCGTTGTCGCCGCCCGAGGGTGCGCGGTGTGTGAAGGAGAGCACGGGGGACTGCACATTCGACAAGTTGATGGCAGGCGAGATCAGCCAGCTGTCGGTGGCTCCGTTGGCTGTGATGTAGAACCCGTTGAAACTGGTGTTGGTTAACACGTTCCACTCACTGCCGGAGGCTGTCTGGGTCCATCCTTCGTTGAAGGCGTTCGGATAGTTCACCGTGAAAATGGATTCAAGATGCGGCGGGGCCACGAAGCCTTGCACATCGTTCAAATCGCGGATCACCATCTGAATGTCATCGTTGTAGCGGGTCAGGATGCCGACCACCGTGCCAGTGCCTTCAGGAAGTATCGCGGCGCGGAATTTGGCGTAGTTGCTGGTGCGAAGCACCACTTTGCCTCCGCCGGCCAGGTTGATGTCGTGCGAGGTGGCAGCGGCCACGTCAGAATAGGTGGAATGACCACCATCCGCAAAGGTGGCTCCCTCCAACCGCACCAGACGGTTGAAGTATTCAGCCGGAAGCTCGGAGGCTTTCGCCGGAACTGAGGTCAACGTCATGAAGGGCTCCACCGTCTGGCAGGGACCGTCGCCGAAAATGTACTGGTAGGCTTTGTTGGAAGGAATAGATTCCATTTTGCCGTTTGCCCAGACACCTATCTGCGGGAGCCGGCGGTAATCGCCAAGGTCAAGGCCGTTGCATTTGACATATACTCTTTGTCCGAGACGGTATTTGTTGTACAGTGTCGAGCTGTTGATCTTGATTTGGATGCCTCCCGTGGAATCCTCGATGTTGATGTATTTGTAGCAGTTGCCTTCTTCATCCGAGGAGGTGACGATGCCTGAGATGATGATGTCGGCGGAATCTTCCGACAGATGGTCGTAGGAATCCAGACTTCCGATGGTGTGCATCGCTATCAACTGCGCGATAGTGGTGTTGGCCACACCGTCATATGCCGGCATTGGGGCCACATCCTGCTGCCAGTTGCACGAAGCGAACAGTCCGCATAAGGCGACCCATAATACTATGAGATTGATTTTATATGCTTTTTTCATAATGGCTGCGGTTTTCGGTTGTTAAAATGAAAAATTGATACCCAAGTAGAACGTGGTTCCGAAAGCGTAATAGTATTTGTTGGCGAACTTGTTCACGTTGTAGTTGGTGTAGTCGAAACGGTACTGCTCCCAAGCGGTTGTCACCAGATTCTTGTTGTTCAAGAGATTGGTCACACTGGCATTGAAGCCGATGTTGTACTTGTGCGCCACGCGCCATGATTTGCTCACCGAAACGTCCAGGGTGAACTGGCCTTTCAGACGTTCCTGATCGGCCACCTGGTGGTAGAGTTCCGAGTTCTCATCCAACGAACCGCGTGCGGTGGAGGTGCGGCGTTCGGGATTGAGGTCGCAGTATATCTTGTCAAAATAGTTGGCGTTGATGTTCACCCACCAGTAATTGTAGTTGAACTTCAGACCGGCGGTGGCGGCCACCTGCGGGGTGCCTGCCACGTGGTAGTTCTTCCAATAGACGATACGGTCCACGTCGCCCTCGAAGTCGGTGCCGTTCTCGGCGTTCATGGTCACCTCGGCGCGGTCGGAGTAGCGGTAGTCGCCCCAAGTGCCGGCCAGAATGAGTGAGAACATGCTGCCAAGCTTGATTTCGGTGCCCAGTTCAAAGCCTAAATGACGCTGGTCGATGCCGGAAATGGAGTAGTTGACCATGCTGGCGTAGTCGTCGTGGTAGAAACTGATGAGGCGGGTGGCGTCGAGTATCTGGGTGAAGTAGGCTGTGGCACGCAGCTTGATGGCAGGGTAGGAGAGCACGTAGGTGAGGTCGGCTGTGTAGATGGTCTCGTTTTTGAGGTTGTCCACATATTTGTTGCGGATGCGTGGCGCCACGAAGGCGTTAAGCACGCTGGGCGCCTTGGATTCAAACATGCCATTCAGCACTAAATAATTTCTTCCGTTGATCTTATAGGTGATGCCGGCTTTGGCAGCTCCCTCCAAGAAGGCCTTCCAGTCGGATTGTCCGTAGGATTCGTTCTGGAAGCGTCCGTTCTGCATGTGACCCACGCGGCAGAATTCCGTGCCGCCCAGCTCGCCGCCGATGTGGAAATTGAGATGGTTGAAGGTGAACAGGGATGTGGCCCACACCCGTTGGGTGTAGATTTTGTAGTCATAGCTGTAACCGAAAACATCGCCTTCGTACAAGGTGTCGTCCTTGTGGAGCAGGTCGTTGTACTGGATGTTGTAGTCATCCGGGAAATCGCCTTCCGAGAATTTGTCAACATCTAACCAGTAGGAGCCGCCTAACAGGTCGGCGATGGTCTTGTAGTTTTTCTGTTTCATGCCGCGCACGTCCACGCCGCCGAACAGTTTGATATGCTCGCTCAAGGTGGCGTTGAAATTGCTGCTCCCACCCAGTTGGAAGTGGTCGAAACGGCGGTTTTCCAACATATACTGGGCGCGTTTGCCCTGGATGGCTGCCAGTTGGTTCACCGCATACATGTTATCCCAGTTGACTTGAGTATAGGATTGGTCGTTTTGGGTCCAGAGGCTTAATATATTATTGTAATAGCCAGAGGTGTCGCCTTTGTCGATCTGATAAGAGGGCAGGTTACGATAGTAGTCGGGGCGCGGGTCCGGCACGTCGTACCAGTTCAGCGAGGTGGTGTTGTTGCGTCCGAAGGTGCTTGCCAGCGTGGTGTTGACCTGTATCTTGCCGTTTTGGGGCGTGTACGTGTGCGTGAGCAGCACGACCGGTTCGCACACGGAACGCACGCGGGCGTTCCGCTGCTTGCCCTGATACCATCCCCAGTTGGCGTTGTAGTAGTTGTTTTGCAAAAGGTCATACGCTTCCTGCACTGAGTTGGACTGCATGCCGCGCGAGGTGTAGGAGGCGAAGGCGGAGAGGTTGAGGGCGTGCTCCATGTTGAACTTCTTTTCTGCGGCGAAGAAACCGGCGAAACTGTTGTAGGTGGTTCCTTCCACATAGGACAAGGCATGACCGAAACGGGCGGACAGGGAACCCACCACCGACCAGCCGTTCTTCATCACACCGGTGGAACCTGTCAGCATGAAACGGTTGCTGTAGGTGCGGTTCGACAGCGAGTAGGTGGCCCGCACCTGACGGCGGAAGTTGCTGGCCCGAAGGTTGTAGTTTGTGGCTCCGCCGATGTCACCGAACACGAAAGAGGCCGGATTGATGCCCTGGATGTTCTCCGGATAACGGAAAATGTGGTTCAAACCGCCCCACTGGGAGTAGGAGGCGCGCTCGGTCACCCGGCTGTTCATGGCAAAACCGTTCACACACACATCCTGGTACTTGTTGTCGTACCCGCGTGTGCGGAAATAGGCGATGCTGAAGGTGTAGGCGGTGTTGTTGGTGAACACATCCTGCGAGGAATGAAGCAAACCCGGCACGAAATTGCTGCTGCCGCTTTCGCTGTCGTCCTCCTGCCCTTCACTTACGTCCGAGGCGCTGTCACTCAGGCTCGGCACTCCGCGAAGCGTATCCGTTTGATTCTGCTCCGTCTTTCCTTTCTTGTTCTTTGTCTTTCCAGTATCTTGTGAATATGCTGAAAAACAAAATGTTAAAATGAGAAAGATCCAAAATAAAGTCTTTTTCATAAGCGATGGTGTTGGTCGTTAAAAAGTGTGCAAAGATACGAATTAATTAGCAAATAATGATGGCGAAAAAGTATTTCTCACCACAAATATCTGCGGTTATTTTCGTACTTTTGCCGCGTTTTTATGCATATAACACTGTTAGGAACCGGAACATCGCAGGGCGTGCCCGTGGTGGGATGCCCCTGTGCGGTCTGCCATTCGGCGGATCCGCGCGACCAGCGTCTCCGAACCTCCGCCTTTGTGGAGGTGGACGACACAAATATTCTTATTGATACGGGTCCGGATTTGCGGATGCAGCTTTTGCGAAACAACATCACCCGTGTGGATGCGATTCTTGTCACCCATGAACACAAAGACCATCTGGCCGGTTTGGATGACATCCGGCCCATTTATTTCAAACAGCAGCAGCCTATTGATATTTTTTCTCTCCAGCGGGTGGCCAACGTCATCCGCAAGGATTTCGACTACGCGTTCAAGGCCCATCCCTATCCGGGTGCTCCTGCGTTTTGCCTGCACCATGTACGCGACGAGGTCTTCCAGGTGAAGAATGTGGAGGTCCAACCCATCCACGTGCGCCATCTCACCCTCCCGATTATTGGCTTTCGTATCAAAAACTTCGCCTATATCACGGATGCCAGCTTCATTTCTGAATCAGAACTTGCTAAATTGAAAGGATTGTCAGTGCTGGTTGTTAATGCATTGAGAATCAAGGAACATTATTCGCATTTCAATCTCGAACAGGCATTGAATATTATCCAACAGTTGCAACCCCAACAGGCAGTGCTTACACATGTTTCGCATGAAATGGGCCTCTATGCGGATGTCGAACGTCAACTACCCGACAATGTCATGCTCGGATTCGACGGTCAGATGCTCCACTGCTAAACGGTCGTGCTTCAGTTGCTCGACAAGCTCGGACACATCATCGAATGTTTTTTCGTCTCTTATTTTGGATAAAATATTGAAAGACAACTTTCGTCCATACAGATTCCCATGAAATCCGAAGATGTTAATCTCGTATGATAATTCATTGAGATTCAGTGTTGGACGTGTGCCCACATAAAGCATCCCTGTAAACAATCCGTCGGTGATGAAGACACGTACGGCATATACTCCTTTGTCAATGTCCGGCGCGTTTTGGAATTGCAGGTTGGCGGTTGGGAAGCCGAAGGCGGAGCCGTTATGGAACCCGTGAACCACCACTCCGTCATAGAATGTCTGTTCTTCCATGTTGTTCATATTGAAAAAGACTATCCGATGCTGCCGGAAAGACTGATGTTCAGCAGTTTCTGTGCCTCCACGGCAAATTCCATCGGCAGTTTGCTCAACACATCCTTGGCGTATCCGTTCACAATGAGGCCGATGGCTGTCTCCTTGTCGATGCCGCGTTGCTGGCAGTAGAAGAGCTGGTCGTCGGAGATTTTGGAGGTGGTGGCCTCATGCTCCAGGATTGCCGACTGGTTGGCGCATTGGATGTCGGGCCATGTGTGCGCACCGCATTTGTCGCCCATGAGCAGGGAGTCGCACTGGGAGAAGTTGCGAGCGTTTTCGGCGTTTTTGCCCACTTTCACCAGACCGCGGTAGCTGTTCTGGCTGTGGCCTGCGGAGATGCCCTTGGAGACAATCAGGCTGCGGGTGTTGCGCCCCAGATGGATCATTTTCGTGCCCGTGTCGGCCTGCTGGAAGTTGTTGGTCACGGCCACGGAGTAGAACTCGCCCACGGAGTTGTCGCCCTTGAGCACGCAGCCGGGGTATTTCCACGTGATGGCGGAGCCGGTCTCCACCTGTGTCCACGAGATCTTGGAGTTGGCACCCTTGCACAGGCCGCGCTTGGTGACGAGGTTGTAAATGCCGCCGTTGCCGTCCTTGTCGCCCGGATACCAGTTCTGCACCGTGGAGTATTTGATCTCGGCATCCTTCATGGCAATCAGTTCCACGACGGCTGCATGAAGCTGGTTCTCATCACGTTGCGGGGCGGTGCAGCCCTCCATGTAGCTCACGTACGCACCCTCGTCGGCGATGAGCAGCGTGCGCTCGAACTGGCCTGTCTTGGCCGCGTTGATACGGAAATAGGTGGATAACTCTATTGGACAGCGCACGCCCTTGGGGATGTAGCAGAAGGAACCCTCGCTGAACACGGCGGAATTCAACGCCGCGTAGAAATTGTCTGTATAGGGAACCACCGAGCCGAGGTATTGGCGCACCAGGTCGGGATACTGCTGGATGGCCTCGCCGAAAGAGCAGAAGATGATGCCCTGCTTCTTCAGCGTTTCCGAAAAGGTGGTCTTCACCGACACGGAATCCATCACAGCATCCACGGCCACGCCGGCCAGCACCTTTTGTTCTTCCAGATTGATGCCCAGCTTGTTGAATGTGTCAACGAGCTCGGGATCAACCTCGTCCATGCTGGCGAGCTGTTTTTTCTTTTTGGGAATGGCCAGATAGGTGATGTCTTGGTAATCCGGACGTTTGAAGTCCAGGTGCCCCCATTCGGGTTCCGGGAGGGTGGTCCAGTGACGGTAGGCTTTGAGGCGGAATTCCAGCAGCCATTCGGGCTCGTTCTTGCGGGCGGAGATCCTGCGGATAATGTCCTCGTTGATGCCTTTGGGAAACTCTTCTATATCAATATCCGACGTGAACCCGTACTTGTATTCATCGTTGGTGATTTCGTCTAATATATTCTGGTCTTTTTTATCCTGCATATAAATAAAAATGTTGTTGTTTTTTTGAGGGCGCAAAAATACGAATTTTGTAAAAAAAAGCACACACCTCTTTCAAAGTGTGTGCTTCTGTTTTAGGATTTCTCAAATCTTTAGGCAACGGCTGCTATGATGATGACCATAATTGGAATCATCAGGATGGAAATGCCCAGCATCACGATGGTTAAAATTCCACAGAATTTCCATAAGGACTTGTTGTTTTTCAGGAACTCAACGACGGCCTCGTTGCTGTTGCTGTGGATGGCTATGTCGGCGGCATTGGCGGCACGCTTCATGTATAGGGCGGGGAAAATGTACACCACCGCACAAGCAAGGTATAGAACCCCGAAAATCCAGAAGGGCATGTCAATGCCGGCATCCGACAGGCTTCCCATCAGGGGCGATGTGATAATTGCACAAAGACCACCGATCACCATAAAGGCAATGCAGATGATCATCAGCACAAAAAAGAATTTCATCCATTTGCTGATGCTGTACAGGTAGGCTCTGGCGTAGTCCATCTGCTGGAGTTCATCTTCGGTGAACCTGCCGCCCGTTGTTTCCGTATAGGGCTGAACTTGTGTTTCTTCCGAAACATTTAATACTTCTTCTTCCATAATATTTTTTTTAATGTTAATTAGGCTACAAAGATATAAAAATATGATGTATATTTGCACTTTTTAAAATAATAACGTAATTATTTAACAATCAGGTTTTTATGATGAAAAATACCTTGATAAGAGCTCTTTTTTCTGTTGTTTTCATGCTGTGTGTGGCGGGTGGAGTACTGACAGCGCAGCCCGAAATGCAACGTCCGCCACAACAATCCCCTAACAGTGGAGTGGTCATGGGGAGCATCGTGGATGCCAGTGGTGTTCCGTTGCAATACGCTTCGGTGAATGTGAAAAAAGTAAAAGATTCAACTACTGTGCAATATGGCATTACCGATGCAGACGGCAAATTCTTGCTGGATAATATCCCTTTTGGAAAATATTTTGTGGAGATACAGTATGTCGGATATCAGAAGTCTGTGTCACAGGCCTTTGAAATCAACCAGGCCAACTCGGTTTACAAAATCCAAAAATACAAGATGTCGGACAAGAACTCCGAGCTGGGTGAGGTGGTCATCCGGGCGCAACGCGACATGTTGCAGACCAACCTCGACAAGACGGTCTTCAATGTGGAGTCCAGCATCAACGCCACTGGGCAGACGGCCGTGGAGGTTTTGGAGGAGATTCCCTCGGTGTCGGTTGACGTGGACGGGAATGTGAGCCTGCGCGGCAGCGAGAACGTCACCATCCTGGTGGACGGACACGCCACGAACCTGACGCTTGACCAGATTCCCGCCGATATGATTGAGAGCATCGAGGTCATCACCAACCCCTCGGCGCGCCTGGAGCCCGACGGGATGGCTGGCATCCTCAACGTGGTGCTGAAAAAGAGACGCGAGACCAGTTTCAACGGCATGGCCTCGCTTGGCGCCAGCACGGCCTTGCTGCATTATGACGGGAAACACCATTTCTACCTTAGCGGCTACAACGGCAACCTGAGCCTCAACTTCCGTTACAGCAAGATTAATCTCTTCGTGAGTTACGGCTATCGTGGCGGCAGTTGGCGCAACGCTGGCAACTTGTGGCGCGACTCTTGGTTCGGTTTGGGCGAGGAACGCGAGATTACCCGTATGGAGCAGGAAAACTACGGGGGCTCCCGCAACGGTTTCCACAACGTATCTTTGGCATTCGACTATTTCATTAATAAATACAATACCATTACCTTTAATTTTGGTGGTCACTTCGGTCGTATGAATTGGTCGAGCAATATGTGGTCGCTGACCTCCCATAACAGCGACACACTGGTGAGCTATGACCAGACCGGCAGCAATGGCAACAGGTTCAACAGTTACGATGCGTCGGTGAACTATAAGAAGACCTTTCTCACGGCGGGTCGCGAGCTGACCGCCGACCTGTACTTTACCCAGCGCAACGGTAATCACAATGATATGCTGACGCAGAACCATCATGAAGGAATGGACGACCTGTACCAGCGCACGCAAACGCTGGAACTTAATCGTGACGCTTCGGCGCAGGTGGACTTTGTGACGCCTGTGGGCAACGGCGGACGTATCGAGACGGGCTACAAGTTCTCGTATCGTGGGGTGGGGCAGGATTACTCCCTCTTCTCGGGTACTACAGAAAACAATATGTTGGAGGATTCCCTGCAGCGTAACAATTTCCAATATACGGAACTCATCAATGCGCTGTATTTCATCTATTCCAACACTTTTTGGAAGAAATTGCAGATGCAGTTGGGCCTGCGCGGAGAGGTCTCCTACACCATCTCCGATCTGAAGTCTTCCGATTTGGTTTATACGTATGTGAATTACAATCATTTCGCCAAGAACTTCTTTTTCCCGACGGTGCATTTGAAGTATATGATAACACCGGAGCATTCGCTGCAGGCCAGTTTCTCGCGCCGCGTGCAGCGCCCGCGCATCCATCAGCTCAATCCCTTCATCGACTATTCCGACCGCGAGAACTTGCAGCAGGGTAATCCGGCTCTGGAACCCGAATTTGCCAACTCCTTGGAACTGGGCTATATGTTCACCCACAAGCAGACCTCCCTCACGTTGACGGCGTTCTATCGCCGGCGCACCAACCTGATTACCCGTTATACGGAAATACTGCATGACTCCATTGCGGACCGTGTCTATACGCTGACCTCCTACGCCAATCTCAACAAGAGCCAGAACTTCGGGTTGGAAGTCTATTTCAGCCAGCGTGTGAAAAAAGTGTATAAGGTCAGCGTGACAGGCAGTTTCTATCGCAATGTCATCGACCAGTCGGGCTTGTTGGACGAGAACCTGACCCGCGACTGGGCCTGGAATGCCGGTGTGAACCAGACCTTCACGGTGGGCAAGAACTTCGACATCCAGCTGGATTTCCGCTACCGTTCCTCGCAGTTGACGGCCGGCAGTATGGGCTGGGGTCTGCGCGGAGTGGGGCAGGGGAGACGTTCCGCCAACTACCGCCTCAACTTGGGCGTGAAAAAGGGCTTTCTGGACAATTCACTGGTGTTGAGTGTGAACATCCGTAATCTGCTCTATTTCATCCCCGCTGTCCGCCAGACGCAAATTGCATCTTGGCAGAATTGTGCCGTGTATGATGAAATGTATGAGCCCAATGCTGACGCCACCAGCGGCTATTATTCCTATAGTCTTCGTGAAAACCAGGGATTTAACATCTCTGTCAACTTGACTTACAAGCTCAACAACTACCGCAACCGCCCGATGAAGATGTCGGATGACGATGAATATGAAGGTATGGGTGGAGAATAGTTTTTTTTGTATTTTTGCCGCTTAAAATTGTTGAACGTATGGCAAAGAAAATATTGGCGTTATCACTGTTGTTATGCCTTTGTGTATCAGGAGTGATGGCGCAAACTCCGCAGACTCCCTATACGGGCAAGGAAGATGATGCCGACAAAAAGCCGGTTGTCTTCCGTGACCGCTTGATTATGGACATCTACCACACCTTCTGGATGGGAATGCCCAAGGAAGTGAAGCATCTTAAATTTGACCCCGGCTTCAATTTCTCCGCCATGTGGGACTTCAAAATCAAGGAAAAGCCGCTCTCCTTCGGATTGGGTGTCGGCATTTCCTATTATACCCAATACAGTAACGCGCTGCTGCGGTACGACAAGCAGGATGATATTATGCGCTACTATCTGATACCGGAGAATGTGGAATACAAACTCCTGAAGATGAACTATCTGAACGTCAACATCCCGTTGGAATTCCGTTATCGTCATGAGAATGGTTTCAAGTTCTCCATCGGGGCACGCGCCGGCCTTGTCTGCGAGGTTTCCCAGAAATATAAAGGTCAAGACCCCGTCAATCCGAGCGACACGCTGATGTACAAGAATCTGGATGTACGGAACAAATTCAAATACAGTGTGGATGTTTACACCCGTATTGGCTGGAAGTTCGTGGATGTCTATTACTCCTTCCAGGTCACGCCGTTGTTCACTGAGAACAAGGGGCCCAAGATCCGCCCGATGTCGGTGGGCATTTCATTGAGCTTGTTCTAAAAGATTTTTGTTGGATAATTCAAGATTTGTAACAAATTTAAAATTACATAGTTATGGCGATTTTCTACATCATGATCATCCTGTTTGTGTTAGGGTATCTCTGCATAGCCCTGGAACATCCGTTGAAGATCAACAAGGCGGCTTTCGCGCTGCTGCTGGGTGTTTCCATGTGGGTGTTGTATGTCATCGCGGGCGAGGGCATCTTCGATGTCACGCACTTCGGGGCCGGATTTGAGGCTTTCAAGGCGGAACATCCTGCCTCTGCGCACCCATTCATCGACTTCATTACGACCCATGAGCTGATTGAGCATTTGGGCGACATTGCCGAGATTCTCTTTTATTTGATGGGAGCTATGACGGTGGTGGAACTCATTGACACGTATCAGGGTTTCAGCATCATCACCGACCACATCAAGACCACTAACAAGGTGAAACTGTTGTGGATATTGGGATTCATCACGTTTTTCTTTTCTGCTATTCTGGACAACCTGACCACAGCTATTGTCATGGTGGCCCTGTTGCGGAAGTTGCTGCCCGACAAGCACGACCGCTGGTTTTTCGGTGGCGTGGTCATCTTGGCGGCCAATGCGGGTGGCGCGTGGAGCCCCATAGGCGATGTGACGACCATCATGCTGTGGGTGGCCGGCAAGGTCTCCACGGGCGCGGTCATGCTTCATGCCTTCATCCCCAGCCTTGTCTCCATGATAATCCCGCTGATCGTGATCTCCTTCTTCGAGAAGGGAGAGATTGACGCGTCACAGCGTCAGACGGAAACGGAAGAGAACTGCATCCCCACTTGGCAACGCAATCTGATCTTTTGTTTGGGTATTCTGGCTCTGGTCTTTGTGCCTGTATTCAAAATCCTCACCCACCTGAAGCCATACATGGGCATCATGCTGGGTCTCTCTGTCCTGTGGATTGTGACGGAGGTGTTGCATAAGACCAACCAGAAGCAGATGCAGAATTTCACCATCTCGGGTGTGCTCACTCGTATTGACCTGCCCACTATCCTGTTCTTCCTCGGCATCTTGTTGGCCGTGGCTGGACTGCAGAGCGCGGGACATCTCTCCATGTTGGCGGCTGGTATGGATACCCTTTTTAATGGCAATTTCTATCTTATTGACACGATTATCGGCGTGCTTTCTTCTATCGTTGACAACGTGCCTTTGGTGGCTGGAGTGATGGGTATGTACGACTTCCCCATTGACCATGCTTTGTGGGTTTATCTTTCCTATTGTGCCGGTACGGGCGGCAGCCTGCTGATCATCGGTTCCGCTGCCGGCGTGGCCGTGATGGGCATGGAGAAAATCGATTTCGTATGGTATCTGAAACACATCACCCCCTATGCCTTGTTGGGTTATCTGGCGGGTGCCGGGGTTTACATTCTGTTGGACAAACTGTATATGGCACTGGGTATCGGGATGGCGCATGTCAGCGCGTGGATTCCCGCCATGCCGGTGATGGGGTAGGGAAGAATTTTGCTCCTTGTTCGGTGTTCGTTTCATACGATAACTTAACGTGGGGTTGTTTTCTCTTCTCATCCATTTGACAGGGAGTCAAGCTATCATGTTATGGTACGTCGGGAATGGAATGCTCCACTTGTTGAATGCCGCCACCTTGTTCCCTTTCCCTCGTTCGCGGCATTATCCTCGAAAAACTCCGAAATTTTTGGCCGCCGTGCCATGTCCGGATGCGAGTGCTGGTTTTCCGTTTTTTGCACTTTTGCATCTTTTTGAGGGTTATTTGCACTTTTCTTCCTTGAATATGCAGGTTGTTATCATATTGATTTTCAATAAAATAATTTCAAAAAAACCTTGATTTTGCCTTCGGGTTGGTGTATCTTTGCAGGGTAACAATAAACTCTAAAAGTCATGAATAGGAATATAGAACCCCAGAACATCAACCTGCTGACGGACTTCGGCTTCAAGCGCATCTTCGGCACCGAGCAGTACAAGAAGAACCTCATCCATTTCCTCAACGCCTTCCTGCCGCCTTACATCGGGCCGGTGACGGACATCAGCTATCGCCAGTCGGAGCAGCTC
>JAEEQE010000005.1 GCA_016285145.1 Bacteroidales bacterium
ACTAACCAAATATGCAATGAAACTCGCAAAACCCGTACCAAAGAATAATATTGTAATAAGGTAAATTCCAATTTAGCAAACAACAAACAACTACCAATATGAAAAAAGTTATCATAATTTCAACCAGTCTCCGCCCCGGCTCGAACAGCCACGCTTTAGCGGAGCAATTTGCCAAGGGCGCGGAAGCCGCCGGGCATCAAGTGGAACTCATCTCGCTCAGAGGCAAGGGAATCAAGTTCTGCGTCGGCTGCCTGTCGTGCCAGAAGACGGGCGCGTGCGTCATCAAGGACGATGTGACGGCCATCATGGAGAGCGTGCTCAACGCCGATGTGGTCTGCTGGGCCACGCCCATCTACTACTACGAGATGAGCGGACAGATGAAGACCCTCATCGACCGCATGAACGCGATGTACCCAAAGGATTACCGCTTCCGCGACGTCTATCTGCTGACCACCGCGGCCGAAGACGGTGATTTTGTTTACAGGCGCGCCGAGGGTGGCCTCACCGGCTGGATCGACTGCTACGAGAAGTCCGCGCTCAAAGGCCACATCTTCTGCGGCGGCGTGGGCGGTCCCAACGAGATTGCCGGCAACGCCAAATTGCAGGAGGCGTTTGAGATGGGGAAATCCATCGTGTAATCAAATCCAATAAAGCATAATGAAACTGAAGAAACGTAAAATCAAGTACGCAGCCATCTTTTTCCTCTGCTGGTTGGTTTTTTGGGTCTTTCTGGTTGACGGCATCCTGAAATTCCAGACGCTGGTGGACTATTTCGGGTCATACGCATTGGTAGAGGTTATGTTATGGCTGTTGGTCATTCTGCCGACCGTGGCGGTTTACCTGTTCACAAAAGAATGACAGCTGCTGCCTGCCCGCTGGCGGGGCCATATCATGCGGATGATAGGGATAAGAAGTGATGTGTGCAGTCCTTGACACCGCAAAAACATGTTTGCTTTCACGAAATCACATCCTGTAATCCGAGGGAATATATTGTTTGTGACGCTTTTGTGAAATATGATAGTGTTTCCCAAAGCAACAGTTAACATTATATTATTCTTTTTTTACGGGTTACGGATATACTATTGGCAAAAAACACTACTTTTGCGGGTGGAAAAGTAGCTGCGTTAATTTTGAATAATAAAAACAACTATAGATGAAAAAAATCCTCACTTTCGCCCTGCTCTGCCTGCTCACGATGTTTCAGGCACAGGCTGTGTTAAAAGAGAAAGATCTGCCCCAAACGTTAGGGGTGTTGCGTGCCGAGTTGGAACGTTCATACAATGAACAGAAAGCCCTGATGGCCCGCTTTGAGAAGCGTAACGGGGAACAGCATGCTGCTCTCATCCGTATGATGCAGAACAGTAATCAGATAGCGCTGATGCTCTACTCGCAGAATTCCGATTTCACATTTGATATGGCATACGCGTGTCAGGCAGCCACGGAACAATACCGTAGCATGAAAACACGCCACATGCCGTACAACAAGATGAAAGAGCGTATCAAATCCGAGATTGAACGGTATGATGCACTTATCAAGGCCCTGCAAGCCCTGCCGCCCAGAATGCTGCCGAACGGCGAATTGTCGCGGATGCCCGATTCCATCCGGCAGATGCTGCCCAAGACCGTGCTCGACACGGTGGCCAAGAACCTCTTCATCCTGGACAAGCAGGGACTTGACGACCGCGAGGCGTGCGTGGAGTATGCCACAGCCCTGCGTGACAACTACGTCACCATGCTGGAGAACGTGGAGCGCGACCAGGAACATTACGAACGTGTGACCAAGCGTGTGGAGAAACTCAACGCTTACGCCATGTCGCGGTACGAGAAAATCCAGAAAAGCATTTTCGTGAACGGCAGTGGCAACTACTTCCAGACCCTCAAACGCTTTCGGATGTACTATATTCTGGCCAAGAAGGATGTGGACGACAAATACAAGCCTTTCAGCCGGAAGTCCGAATGGCGTGGTCCTGTCATCTATTCCATTACCATCTTCATGCTCTTTTACATCCTGTTTGCCAGCCTGTTAAGTTACGTCATCATGCGCTGGGTGCTGCCGAAGAAGTGGCGCCGCTATTTCAAGGAAAACAACAAACGCCCATTTGTCATGCTCGCATGCGGCGTGGCCATCTTCGCCATCTCCATCTCCATCGCGAAATTCTTCGTGCATCAGAATTTTGTGCTGATGGCCATCAGCCTGATGATTTTCTTCTCCTGGTTGGTGGAGGTTATCCTGGTATCGCTTCTTATCCGACTGAGTGACCGTCAGATACGGGCAGGTGTTCGTTCCTATACGCCGTTCATCCTCATGGCCTTTATCGTGGTGGTCTTCCGCATTATTTTGATTCCCAACAATGTGGTGAACCTCATTTATCCGCCTATCCTGCTGGTTTTCACCATCTGGCAGTTCCTCGTGATGAAGCGCAAAATCGAGAAATTGCCCGACAGCGACATGATTTACACATTGGTGTCGTTTGTGGCGATGGTGGTGGCTTGTGTGGCCTCCTGGTTCGGCTTTGTGCTGCTGGCGGTGCAGATCATGCTTTGGTGGGCCATCCAACTGGCTGCCATCCAGAGCATCACCTGCTTCTATGACTTGGCCAAGCTGTATGAGTCGCGTCGTTTGACACGTAAGATTGCCCGGGAGAAAGGTGTGGAATTGCAAAATGATACAGAGATAGATAAGTATTTCAAGAAAATCCGGCCTCAGATGGTCAAGGGCGAATATATTGCCCAGACCTGGTTCTACGATTTCCTATTCAAGGCCCTTCTGCCGATATTGGCCGTGCTGTCTGTGCCGGCCAGCGTCTATTGGGCTACCGGCATCTTCGAGATGTCTGCCGTGTGCCGAAAGATATTCACGTTCGTTTTCTTGAACAAGCCCGGTGTCATTGAAGTATCCCTATACAAGCTCTGTTTGATTCTGGAACTGTATTTCCTGTTCCGTTATTTGAACTATGCTATCAAGGCTTTCTATCAGATGCTCCGCAAGCGTCGCAAATCCGACATTCACGGGCCGGGCAATGCCACGCTGGTCAACAACGTCATCAGCATTCTGGTGTGGGGCAGCTACGTCATTGCCGCGCTGATGATCCTGAATGTTTCCAGCAGCGGTATCTCCATTGTGATGGCAGGCTTGGCCACCGGTCTTGGTTTTGCCATGAAGGACCTGTTGGAGAATTTCGTCTATGGTGTCTCGCTGATGGCCGGACGTCTGCGGGTGGGCGACTACATCGAGTGCGACGGCGTGCAGGGCAAGGTTGAAAGCATCAACTACCAGAGTACGCAGGTGGTGACGCTTGACGGCAGCGTGATTGCCTTCCAGAACGCGATGCTTTTCAGCAAGAACTTCAAAAACCTGACCCGTAACCACGGATACGTGCTCGTGAAGGTGCCTGTGGGCGTGGCATACGGCGTCAATGTAGAGCGGGTGCGCAAGATGTTGGTGGACAGCCTGCAATCGCTCGTCGTCAAAAACAAGGCCGGCAAGTATGTGGTGGATACCAAGCAGGGATTCTCGGTGGTGTTCAACGACTTCGGCGACAGCAGCGTTGACCTGTTTGTCGTTTTCTGGGTTTTGGTGGAAGAGAAAGCCGCGGTGATTGCCAAAGTCAAGGAGGTTGTTTATAATACATTGAATAAAAACCATATCGAAATCCCGTTCCCGCAACGTGACGTGTATGTGCGCCATGTGGAGATGCCTAAGGAGAGTAAGAAATCCCGTGAAGAGAAGTCCAAAGTCAAGGAGGTTGAGGCGATGGATAGCCTCGAGAGTGTCGAGGTGGCGGAGCCGGCTTCTGCAACGGAACAACCCGCCAAGCGGAAGCGTAAGAAACCGTCACGGAAACCGGAGACGAAAGCGGGAACGGCGGAATAATGCGTTTTTGGGAAGGATTGTCGAAAACATCAGCAGGTTTGGATATGAAAAGATTCAGCTTTGCAATGTTGTTGCTTGTGGCTATGGCCCGCTGCTTTGCCATTGACGGTATTCTTGTTCAAACTATTGATTATTCCATAAGGGAAAAATGGGCTTGCACTCCTGCTGCTTCTATGCCTATGATTCCCAATAGTGACACGGTTTTCAGAGGTCAAACAATCTATCTATCCGCCATAGTTGGCGATTATAGGCTTGACACGAAAGGTTGTGCTGATGTGGTCCTGTCCGTGGAAGTGTTCCGGCCAGACGGGAGCGAATACTATTCTGTGAAAGAGCAACCCTTTATGGATGGCTATGCCGGCTACATGGATGGCCGTTTCCAGATGAGCAGCACTTTCTTAAGTGTAACATTCGAGAATAAAGACCCCCTGGGATCCTATGGTATCAAGATGCTCATTACGGACAGGGTGTCCCATACATCCAAGATGTTGGAATCGAATGTGGAACTCGTGGAATTGCCTGCATACGACCATTTCACGTTCACGGATGAAGAACGGCTTATGGATTGGGTAAACAATTATCATCGGTGTCCCCAACCAGAAAAGGCATTGGCCGCCTACCTATATGTTTGTCCAAAGTATGGTGATGACGAAACAGCGCTCATACCACTGTTAGGGCTGATGCTTGAGATATTCCAGCATAATCAATTCCTATATCCGCAACTTTCGGAATGTTACGATAAGCAAAGCGAAGATATTCAGAACTATTTGGACTTACTCATGTATTATCTTGGCATCGGACGCGAGGATTTCACCCAATCGGTAGGGGAAGAGGTACAATTGATATTAGATCTGCTTCAAGAGACTCTTTATCCGGAGAAGTCTGGAGTTATTGTTACCCCCATACAATTGGACGTGTTATGGGGAAAATTCCTGGCATCGGGAAGTTACGAACCCGTGTTGAAGCTGATTAAGACATTGGACTATGTGAAATATCGCGGAAGCATGAAAAAAGTCAATTGGAAGAATTGGGACCATGTTTCCGACCAGAAAAAGCAAGAAGCCCTCAACGAAATGATTTACGAAGCGTTGAGATGGTCGTTGCACAGCAATTGTAAGCAGTTTCCGTTGGTGCGGCAATATTGTGAATGGGCGTTGTCTGATGGCAATCTGACGGGTACACAACGCAGGGAACTCCAGAAGGTATTATCCGCGAAAAATATTGCGAAACCTTCGGTGTTCTAATATGTTACATATGATGCTAATCCAGACCGCGTCACGGCATTTATCCCTTGTAGAGACGCGATTCATCGTGTCTCTACTGTTTGTATGCTATAAAAAAAGACGAAGCGTTTTTGCTTCGTCTTTTTCATTATGGGAAATGATAGGATTATTCGAAGGAAAGGATTGCTTCCGTGATTTTGGCGATGGCGTCGCGGAGTTCCTCTTCGCTGATAACCAATGGGGGAGCGAAGCGGATGATGTGCTGGTGGGTCGGTTTGGCGAGCACGCCCAGCTCTTTCATCTTCACGCACACGTCCCAAGCCTCTTTGCCGTTGGTGGGTTGGATGATGATGGCGTTGAGGAGGCCCTTACCGCGGATCTGTTTGATCATCGGGCTGTTCACCT
This sequence comes from Bacteroidales bacterium, assembly GCA_016285145.1. GTDB lineage: Bacteria > Bacteroidota > Bacteroidia > Bacteroidales > WCHB1-69 > F23-D06. Next base: position 5,503 of record JAEEQE010000005.1, read on the forward strand.
TGTTCATCTCATCGCGGAAGATCTTGCCGAGGTATTCGGCACGTTCGGCGAGTTTTTCCTCTTTCACCACTTCGAGGGCGGCGATGCCCACGCGGCAGGCGATGGGGTTGCCACCGAAGGTGGAACCGTGTTCACCCGGCTTGATGTTGAGCATGATGTCGTCGTCGGCCAGCACGGCTGACACCGGCATGGTACCACCGGAGAGGGCCTTGCCCAGAATCAGGATGTCGGGACGCACGCCTTCGTGGTCGCAGGCCAGCATCTTGCCCGTACGGGCGATACCGGTTTGCACTTCGTCGGCCATGAACAGCACGTTGTGGGCCTTGCAGAGGTCGTAGCATTTCTTCAGGTATCCGTCATCGGGAACATAGACACCGGCTTCACCTTGGATGGGTTCCACGAGGAAACCGCACACCATGGGATCTTCGAGGGCTTTGGCCAGTGCGTCCACGTCGTTGTATGGGATCTTGATGAAGCCCGGGGTGAAGGGACCGAAGCCTGCGTATGCGTCGGGATCGATGGAGAGGGAAATGATGGTGATGGTACGTCCGTGGAAGTTGCCTTCGCAGACGATGATCTTGGCCTGGTTCTCGGGGATGCCTTTCTTGTCGTAACCCCAGCGACGGGCGAGCTTCAATGCGGTCTCGTCAGCCTCGGCACCGGAGTTCATGGGCAGCACCTTGTCATAGCCGAACGTCTCCGTGACGTATTTCTCGTAAGGTCCCAGACAGTCGTTGTAGAATGCACGGGAGGTCAGGCAAACCTTCTGGCACTGGTCCATCATGGCGGCGATGATCTTGGGGTGGCAGTGACCCTGGTTGACGGCGGAATAGGCGGAGAGGAAATCGTAGTATTTCTTGCCTTCCACGTCCCATACGAACGGACCTTGGCCGCGCGATATGACAACATCCAGCGGATGATAGTTGTGGGCGCCATATCTGGCTTCCATGTCAATAGCTTGCTGACTTGTAGTAATTTTTTCTACCATAGTGATTTGTATTAAAATATTAATTGTGTGAATTTCACAAAGAAACGGCTGCAAATATAGAATTTTTTTTTGTATTTTTGCCACCGATTATTAAAAAGTGAATACTATGAAGAGATGTTTCTTTCTCCTTGTATGTGCTGCTGCACTGCTGGCAACCCTCTCATCCTGCCAACCCAATGTGGAAGTCTATAACCCAAAATGCAAAATCAGCAAGATTTGGTATCGCAGCGAAGTGGGCGATCCGGCTGAAGTTTACCAGTATGACAAGAAGGGCATGCTGACGAACATCACCATTGATTCGTTGGAGACGTACGACTTTACCTATAACAAGGATAAAACGGTGGCCAAAGTGGTCCATGTGGGCAAAAAGTACACCGAAACCATCGATATGACCTACGATGATGACGGTCTTATCAAGACGATGACCTATTCCATGGATGACACGGTACGCCAGGAGGCGGAGTTCACCCGTGATGAGGAGACCGCCCGCATCAAGCATGTGGAGGAGACTTACGACAAGTCCTTCTTCGACCGTTATTATATAATGTATAAGAGCAAACTCTACAATTCCTATATGGGCAATGCCGAGCGTATCTGCAAGATGGTCGAGGAGAGCGGCGCGAAGGGCCTTACCCTCCACTGCAGCATGGATATCAAGTATTATCCCGGGAAAAAGGAGAAGGAATACAAGAATATCGCATCCATCGTGCAACGATTCCCGGATCTCCGTCAGGAGGTGACGCGCACGTTCACCTACGACACCACGACGTTCAACCCCTTCTACGGCCTGACATACGCCTACGCGGGATTCGCCGGATATTACGTCAATAACAAAGCCACGGAGGAGGAGATTGTGCGCACCGACGGCATCGTTACCCGACAGGTGTCCTATACATACAAATATGAAGGGGAGCATTTCCTCAACGACAAGCGATATCCGCGGCAGTTTATCACCATATCTTCTGAAAATTATATTCCTATCAGAACGTATATTTTGTACGCCAAGTAGCCAGTCCTCATGAAACTGCATCAGGCCGGAAGAATAATCATTATTGTCAGTTTGCTGGCGATTTTTTTAGCAACCATCTGTTATGTGCTGTTCCTCGCTAACCTATGGTGGGTGAATGTGGTTTTCTATGCCATAATGATTGTGCTGGGCGCGTTGATTGTACGATTCTTCCGAGTCCCGTATCGTATTGTGAATGTGGTGGATAACGGAGTTCTTGCTCCGGCGGACGGCACCATCCTCTCGGTAGGGCCCGCTTTCGAGTATGAGTATTTCAAGGATGAGCGCATCAAGATTTCCATCTTCATGTCTATCCATAATGTGCATGTGAACAGCTACCCGATGAGCGGCACCATCGAATACACCGCCTACCATCCTGGAAAATATGTGCTGGCCAAGCTGCCGAAGTCGTCGGTGGACAACGAACACAATACTATTGTGGTGGCCCGCAATGAGCAGGAAAAGGTCCTTTTCCGGCAGATTGCCGGTTTCATTGCCCGCCGCATCATCAGCTACCCTGAAGTGGGCGATGTCGTCAAGCAGGGTGATGAGGTCGGGATGATCAAATTCGGCTCCCGCGTGGATGTCTTCCTCCCGCTTGATGCGCAAGTGGCCGTCGCCAAGGGCGACAAGGTGGTGTCGAAGAAGACTGTGCTGGCCTATTTCTAACCGTAGCGTATGAAACTCAGCATCGTCATTGTCAATTACAACGTCTCATGTTTCCTGGAACAGGCTTTGAACTCGGTGTTCAAGGCCCTGAAGGATGTGGACGGCGAGGTTTTTGTGGTGGACAACCATTCCGCAGACAACTCGTTAGAGATGCTGGCTTCCCGTTTCCCGCAAGTACATGTCATTGCCAATGAGGAAAATGTGGGTTTTGCCCGCGCCAACAACCAGGCAATCCGTCTGGCTACGGGCGAGTATGTGCTGCTGCTTAATCCCGACACGCTGGTGGAGGAAGACACGTTTGTGAAATGTATTCGCTTCATGGATGAAACGCCGGATGCCGGCGGCTTAGGGGTTAAGATGGTCAATGGGAAAGGCGAGTTCTTGCCTGAATCCAAGCGTGGCATCCCCTTTCCGGCGGTGGCCTTCTACAAACTCTTCGGCTTATCAAAACTGTTCCCAAAGTCAAGACGATTCGGCACGTACCACCTGACTTACCTCAGCAACGATGAGATCCATTCCGTGGAGGTGCTGTCGGGGGCTTTCATGATGCTTCGGCGCAGCGTGCTTGACAAGGTGGGGATGTTAGATGAGGACTATTTTATGTATGGCGAAGATATTGATTTGTCATACAGGATTTTACAGGGAGGCTATAAGAATTATTATTTTCCGGAAACCCGGATTATCCATTATAAGGGCGAAAGTACCAAGACGGGAAGTCTGAATTATGTGTATGTCTTTTATAAGGCGATGCAGATATTCGCCCGCAAGCATTTTTCCCAGAAGAATGCGAAACTATTTAATTTCTTGATTGATTGTGCGATATGGTTCCGGGCGGCGTTGGCGGCCCTGAAACGGATTGCCAGTAAGTTGTTGCTGCCTTTCTTGGATTTTGTGGCGGTGTATGCAGGCATGTTCGTGTTGGCCATTTATTGGCAGAACAATGTGTTGGCACAGCGCCACAGTGCCTATCCCGCCTACTATTTCTACGCGGTGATACCCGCCTACGTGCTGGTTTGGCTCGTGTCGGTGGCGCTGTGTCAGGGTTATCGCAAACCCATCAAAATGCAGAATGTGAACAAGGGTATCTTTGTCGGCACGGTGGTTATCTTGTTGGTTTATGCCTTGTTGCCAGAGACGATGCGCTATTCGCGGGCCGTAGTGCTCTTCGGGGCCATGTGGTCGGTGATGGTTATCAACTTGATCCGTTATGTGCTTCGTCGGCTGCCTTTGGGGGCGCGCTATTTCGACCATCAGGGCTTGCGCCGGGTGGCTGTGGTGGGCGGTCCCGAAGAAACGGAACGTGTGCTTTCCATGGTGCGGATGATGGGCGAGAACAGTGAGTTCACGGGCACGGTGCTGACATCTTCCGCCGACGAGCCCTCGCAGGCCCATATCGGGCGCGTGGACCAATTGCCGGACCTGATTCGCCTTTACCGCCTCAACGAGGTGATCTTCTGCGCCAAGGATGTGCCCTCCGATCAGATTATCGACTGGATGGGCCGTCTGCAGGAATTTCAGGTGGAATACAGGATTGCTCCGGAGGACAGCCGCTCCGTTATCGGCAGTAACTCGATTTTCTCTACGGCGGATTTCTATACGATTCCAGTCCAAACCATCGTCCAAAAGCAGAACCTCCGCAGTAAGCGCCTGTTGGATGCGACTGCGGCCTTGTTACTGCTATTGCTTTTGTGGGCGGATATTTGGTTCGTAAAAGATAAACAAGGTTTTATAAAAAATATCTTCTCCGTCCTTGCGGGTAAGAAAAGTTGGGTAGGGTGCCATGCAGAAAGCCGCAATCCGGCTGCCGCCCGTTTGAAGCCTGGCGTGCTCCACCCGGAGGATGCTTTTCCGGAGTGCACGTTTTCGGACGAGATGCTGGAGTTAGCGGAAACGCTATACACTCGTGATTACAGTATTCGCTTGGACATGACCACCATCTGGAAGGGTTTTTCCAGACTGGGGCAAATGGATAATTAAAAATTAAAAATATGAAGAAGACCTTTATCCTTTTCGCAATAATGCTGCTTTGTGTGGGCGCGATGGCGCAGGCTGTGCAGTTGAAGTTCACGGGCAGAGATGCCAATGGGTACAATAAGAAACTAGACCGTGTGGTGATTATCAATAAGACCAAATTGTGGCAGGAGACGCTCCAATGGCCTGATACGGTAATTACCATCCGGAATGGGGTGGGTATTGAGGATTTTGTTGACGGAAAGGATTTTGCGTTTTCGCAGAACTATCCCAACCCGTTTGATGGCAGCACCTTTGTGAATTTGAAGGTGGCAGAACCTGGGGATGTGTCGATAGAGGTGACAGATATTGCCGGACGCCTCGTAGAGACGCGATTAATCGCGTCTCTACAGCCGGGGACCCATCAGTTACGTGTTTCGCTTGCTACGGCGGGTGTCTATTTCCTGACGGCGCGCCAGGCGGGACGCAGCACGTCGATGAAGATGGTGTGCCATCGTGGCCGCGGCTTGGATGAGGTGGCGCATATCGGCGCGTGGGATGCCCAACTGAAAAATGCGCCTAAGAGTGAGGTTACCCATCCCTTCAATTACGGCGACCAGATGGAATATGTGGGCTATGCCACTTTTGATGGGACGGAGGTGGAAAGCGACCATGTGATCCAGCCCCAATATTCCTCGGAAACGATAGCGTTAAGGTTTGATGTGGTGCAGGATGGAATTAATTGTCCTGGTGTCCCTACGGTTACGGACCACGACGGCTACGTTTATCAGACGGTTCGGATTGGGAAGCAGTGCTGGATGAAGTCTAACCTTCGTACGATGCACTATGCCGACGGCACGGACATCCCTTTCGGAGGATCGTCATCATCAGGCACCCCGGTTTCCAGCAGTACCTCCCCGTACTATTACAATTATCAGGTTCCCGGCTTTATGACAGTGGCAGATCGTGGATATCTGTACAATTGGACGGCACTGATGCGGGGAGAGTCGTCCAGCAATGTGAATCCCAGCGGCGTGCAGGGCGTCTGTCCCATCGGCTGGCATGTGCCCAGCGAGGCGGAGTGGACGCAGCTGTCGGACTATGTGAAGAGCCGGAGCGAATACCTGTGCGGAGGGAATGCCAACAATATAGCCAAGGCGCTTGCCTCCAAGTCTTCCGAATGGGGCTCAAGCAGCACAACCTGCGATGTGGGCAACAACCCGATGGGAAACAACGCCACCGGCTTCAGCGTTTATCCGGCTGGCAGTTATTTTTACTCGGAGTTCGACTACGGTGGCGACCGTAGCTTCATTTGGTCGTCATCGGAAGGAAGCAATAACTATGGCAAATATTTTTTTATGGAAAGCAATGGTGGGGATGTCCACATCTATGCGGGAGGAAATCACAATGGCGCATGTGCCGTCCGCTGCCTTCGTGATAATTATGAGGTGGATGAACTCGCTTGCCCGAGCGCCCCTACGGTCACCGACTACGACGGCAATGTCTATTCCACGGTTAAGATAGGCCAGCAGTGCTGGATGCGTCAGAACCTGCGCACCACGCACTATGCTAACGGTACAGCCATATCCAATGGAGACTTGCTCCCCTCTGGTAGTGCAAACTATAACAGTACTAATCCGTACTACTTTGACTATACAGAATCTGGCATACCTTTGATGTACAGGGGATATTTGTACAACCAGTCGGCCGTGATGCATGGGGCGTCTACATCCAGTGCAAACCCATCCGGCGTGCAGGGCATCTGCCCTAACGGATGGCATGTGCCGAGCAATGCGGAGTGGACACAAATGGATAATTATGTAAAAGGACAAAGCCAGTATCTCTGTGGAACTGATAATACGTATAGGGCCAAATCCTATGCCAGCACCTTGTATTGGAACACCTCTACGAACACTTGTGCAGTGGGCAATGATCTTTCTGCAAACAATGCTACTGGTTTTTCCGTCATTCCGGCAGGTCATGCATATCGGGGGTATAGCGCCGATTATTATTCTGCCGGAAATAGCATCTTTTTCTGGACTACTACTATGGGTACAACAGCTTTACGTGTCGTTTTTAGAACTTTAGATTGTAATCAGAACTATACTTTTGGATCGAATGAAACGGGTCTGACTGGCGAGGATTACTTGCTCTCCGTGCGCTGCGTGAAGAATTAAGAGAGTTTTCAAAAAAGAAGACTACTCCAATTATAATTATGGGATCTCCGTACGTTGTCTTCGTGACTGATAAGACGCGGAATATAAGGAGTTAAGGAACCCTATTAGCAACAGCCAAAAGCCAATGGCTAATGGCCAATAGCAAACACAAACAATCGCTTTTTACCCTTTCAACGCCTCCGCGCCGCTGACGATTTCAATCAGCTCGTTGGTAATGGAGGACTGGCGGGCATTATTGTATTTGAGTCGCAGGTCGCGCAGGATTTCCGTAGCGTTGTCGGTGGCCTTGGTCATGGAGATCATGCGGGCGCCGTGCTCCGAGGCGACGGAATCACAGAGCGTTTTGTAAAGCTGTGTTTTCAGAATCTTCGGGATAAGCTCGGTGAGCAATTCCTCCGGCGATGGCTCGATGATATAATCGTGTTTGGCGGAAGAGGCTTCCTCCTCGCTGTTGGCGATGGGAAGGAACGGCTCAACCGTCACACGTTGCGTGGCCGCGTTGAGGAACTGGTTATAGACGATGTCCACCTTGTCCACCTCATGCTTGATGAAACGCTCGGTGAGCATTGTGCCGATGGATGACAGGGTGGAAAAATCCGGATTGTCGATGATTTCATCGTTGGACAACAGGATGGGATAGGTCTTGTTGAGCTGTTCGCGCCCCTTTTTCCCCAGGCAGATCAACTGCACACGACCTTCCTTTTGCTGTGCGGCATATTGGCTCTCCACCAAATGATGCACGGCCTTCACGATGTTGGCGTTGAAGGCGCCGCATAAACCTTTGTTGGAGGTGATAGCTACAATGATAATATTGCGCGGTTCCCGTTTTTCCACCAAAGGCATTTCCTCCATGGATCCAACGGACACGGAGAGATTGTGCAGAATGTCGTTCAGCTTCTCGGAGTAGGGGCGCAGGTACTGTATGGCGGTCTGGGCGCGACGGAGCTTGGCCGCCGACACCAGTTTCATGGAACTGGTGATTTTCTGCGTGGACTCGATGGAGCTGATGCGGGTTCGTATTTCCTTGAGATTGCCCATGACTATTTGACTTCGTAGGTTTTGGACACTTCGGTGCAGGCTTGCTGAAGTTTCTGCATAATCTCGTCGTCGATTCTGCCGGACCGCAGGGTGTCCAGGATGTCCTGGTGTTGTTCGTGCATGAAGTGGATGAATTCCGTCTCGAAGTTGCGGATGTTTTGGACGGGGATATTCTGGAGCAGGCCACGGGATCCGCAGAATATGATGGCGATTTGTTCTTCCACCTTGTACGGAGTGTATTGCGGCTGTTTCAGGATTTCCACGTTACGGACACCCTTGTCGAGGACGTACTGGGTGGCGGCGTCCACGTCAGAGCCGAACTTGGCGAAAGATTCCATCTCGCGGAATTGTGCCTGGTCGAGTTTCAGGGTGCCGGCCACTTTCTTCATGGACTTGATCTGGGCGTTGCCACCCACACGCGACACGGAGATACCCACGTTGATGGCCGGTCGCACGCCGGCGTTGAACAGGGAGGTCTCCAGGAATATCTGGCCGTCGGTGATAGAGATCACGTTGGTGGGGATGTAGGCGGACACGTCGCCGGCTTGCGTCTCGATGATGGGGAGCGCGGTCAGGGAACCGCCGCCCTTCACGAGCGGTTTGATGCTTTCGGGCAGGTCGTTCATCTGGGCCGCGATCTCATCCGACTCGATGATCTTGGCGGCTCTTTCCAACAGACGGGAATGCAGATAGAACACGTCGCCGGGGTAGGCCTCGCGCCCGGGGGGACGACGGAGCAGCAGTGAAACCTCACGGTAGGCGACGGCCTGTTTGGAGAGGTCGTCGTAGATGATGAGGGCGTTGCGGCCTGTGTCGCGGAAATACTCGCCAATGGCGGCACCCGCGAAGGGCGCGTAGAACTGCATGGCGGCGGCGTCGGAGGCCGTGGCGGTGACCACGATGGTGTAGGGCATCGCGCCTTTCTCCGTCAAGGTCTTCACTAAGGCGGCTACGGACGAACCTTTCTGTCCCACAGCCACATATATACAGTAAACAGGGTTGCCCTGCTCGTAAAACTCTTTCTGGTTGATGATGGTGTCCACCGCGATGGCCGTCTTGCCGGTCTGACGGTCGCCGATGATCAGCTCGCGCTGGCCGCGCCCGATAGGAATCATGGCATCCACGGCCTTGAGTCCAGTCTGCAGTGGCTCCTTGACGGGTTGGCGGAAGATGACGCCCGGTGCTTTGCGCTCGATGGGCATCTCGTACAACTGACCCTCGATGGGACCTTTGCCGTCGATGGGCTCGCCCAGGGTGTTGATGACGCGGCCCAGCAGGCCTTCGCCCACTTTGATGGATGCGATGCGGCCTGTGCGCTTGCACAAGTCACCTTCGTTCAGGCTCTTGGAGTCGCCCAGGAGCACGGCACCCACGTTGTCCTCTTCCAAGTTGAGAGCGATGCCGGTGACGGTCTCGCCGCCGGATTGGGTTTCAAAGGTGAGCAATTCGCCGGAACGGGCATTCTGCAGCCCATATACGCGGGCGATGCCGTCGCCGACCAGCAATACGGTACCGGTCTCTTCCAATTCTGTTTTCAAGTTGAGGTTCTGCAGTTGTTGGCGCAGGATGGATGTTACTTCTGAAGGCTTGATTTCTGCCATGTCCTAATATAATATTAAGGTTAAAAATTCACTTGGTAAACATTGTGGGAGAACTCCTGTTTCAGCTTGTTGATTCGGGAGAGAACTGATGCGTCGAAATAGAAGTCGTCCATTTTGATGATGATGCCGCCGATGAGGTCGGGTTGCACAATCTCTTTGATGGTGATATTATAGTGGGTCTGCTCGGCCAGCATGGAGCGTATCTGTTCCACTAACTGGGGATCGAGGGCTTGTGCGGTGGTCAGGGTGGCGATCTTGATGCGGTGATGTTCGTTGTAATAGCGCATGTACTCGTCACAGATGGTGGCCAAGGCCGGTTCCCGTTTTTTGCGTATGATGGTGTCCAGGAACAGGAATGTCGTCTCGTGGATGTTCCCTTGGAAGATGCCGGCGAAGACGGCATGTTTCTTGGCCGGGGTGATGACGGGGCTGTTCAGGACGCTGAGCAGCTCGCGGTTATCCCGCAGCAGGGAACGTATGTTGTTAAGATCCTTGGACACCTCCTCCAACTCGTTGCGCTCTATGGTGAAGTCGAACAGTGCTTTGGCGTATCGTTGGGCTAATCTTGGATTTTTCATCTTGAGAAAATCGGATTGTGGAACGATGGGATTAGAATTTCCGGCTGCCGGGTTTCACGAACGGGAGGCCCTTTTGGCAAAGCGGGCACTCATCCGCCGCCCAGCTCTGGATGTCCAGTTTGGTGGCGCTGTAGATGGGGTAGGGGAAATCGCCGGCGCTGCGGTCGGCCAGACAGGCCACGCCGATGACCTCCGCCCCGAAGGACTTGAGCACGTCGATGGTCTCGAGGGAGGATTTGCCCGTGGTGACCACGTCTTCCGTGATGAGCAGCTTCTGACCGGGGTTCACCTCGAAGCCGCGGCGCAGGCACATCTGGTTGTCCACCCGCTCCGTGAAGATGGCGGGCACGCCCAGCTGACGGCCCAGCTCGTATGCCACGATGATGCCGCCCATGGCCGGACCCACCACCATGTCGATGGGCAGGTCTTTTACCTGCTCGGTGATGACGGCGATGACGCGCTCGGCGCGATCAGGGTATTGCAGCAGCTTGGCACACTGACAGTAACGGTCGCTGTGACGACCGGAAGAGAGAAGGAAATGGCCCTCCAACAGGGCTTCCGATTGCTTGAGTTCTTCTATGACCATAGTAGGCGGTTTTTAAATAGGGCGCAAAGATACAAAAAAATCATATCCCCGTTTCGTTTGTCGGTGTCAAAATTTTGCAGCGGCATATAAAAAAAAAACTTATCTTTGCCGTCTGAATTTAAAAATGAAAAAGCATGAAATTTATTGTATCCCGTGATGTCTTGTATCGTAATCTGAGTGCCATCAATGGCGTAATGAGTTCTAACAGCTCGATAGCCATTTTAGGCAATTTCCTGTTAACCATCAAGGATGACAAGTTGAAGCTGACGGCCTCGGATTTGGATTCCACAATGACGGCGGAAATAGAGTTGGAGAATGTGGAGGGCGAGGGCGCCGTGGCTGTGCCCTCCAAAACCCTCTTGGAAACGTTGAAGCTCATCCCGGAAACCCCGCTGGTCTTCGCCATCGATGAGGAGAAGAACATCTTCAAGTTCACCGCCGCCAACGGCGAGTATGACGCCCCCTGCTTCGATGGCAACGAGTATCCGCAAATCAAGGAAATGACCAACCCCAGTTCCTTCGATATAGATGCTTCCATCCTCCAACGGGCTGTCAGCAAGACACTCTTCGCCACCGGCACCGACGAGCTGCGCCCCACCATGATGGGCGTGCTGTGCGAACTCTCCGGCGAAGGCATCACCTTCGTATCCACCGATGCGCACAAGCTGGTCCGCTATCGCAATTCAAAGGTGAAATCCGATGATCTCACCTCGTTCATTCTGCCTAAAAAACCGCTCGCCCATCTGAAAAATATCCTTGTGGGCCTTGATGAGAACGTCCATGTGGAGTATTCCAAAGAACAGAACCACATCCGCTTCTCATTCGACAACTTGGTGCTGTACTCTTCGCTGAAAGAGGGCAAATACCCGGATTATGAGAAGGTCATCCCGAAAGAGAATCCGAATAATCTTGTCGTTTCGCGCGAGGATTTTCTGAAGTCCATCCGCCGTGTCGGCATCTATTCCAACCAGTCCACATTCCAGATCCGTGTCTCGCTGTCACAAGAGTCCACCAATATCACGGCGGAGGATATGGACTTCTCCAACAAGGCAGTTGAGGTCATCAGCGGCGAATATGCCGGCGAGAAGATGGATATCGGCTTCAACTCCAGATTCCTGCGTGAGATGCTGGAGAACATGGACGGCGACCAGATCCGCATCGAGATGTCCAAGCCCAACCGTGCGGCCCTGATTCTCCCGATGGAACAATTCGATGAGAATGAGGATCTTCTGATGCTGATCATGCCGGTGATGCTGAATTACTAAACCCTAAAGGGAAAACCGGGTTGTCGCTGCCACAATCATGTGGGGGAGGAAAGTCCGGGCAACACAGAGCACCATACTTCCTAACGGGAAGGCATTCTCGGAATGACAGACAGTGCCACAGAAAAAATACCGCCTGCAAAGGTAAGGGTGAAAACGCGAGGTAAGAGCTCACGACGCCGTCAGTGATGCCGGCGATGGTAAACCTTATGGGTTGAAAGACCAAATAAACCGAGGCTTGAGGGCTGCTCGTCCGACTCGGAGGGTAGGTTGATGGAGGCCTGCGGTGACGTAGGTCCTAGATAAATGACAACCGAACACAGAACCCGGCTTATAGGTTTTCCCTGTTATAGCGGATGCGTGAATGCGCATCCGCTTTTTTTTCACCATCGGGGCTTGAAGGCGTCCTCGATATGCTTCACCCCCAGTACACCCGCCTGCAACACCACGGAGATGATGTCGAAACGAACCTCTTTCGTGTGCTGTGTGCGACGTATGTAGGCCGCCGCCGCCCGAATCAGATTCCGCTGCTTCTGCAACGTGACGAAATCTTCCGGCTCGCCAAAAGCCGTGTTCTTGCGCGTTTTCACCTCCGCAATCACTAACCAACGATCGTTTTCGGCAATCAGATCCACCTCCCAATGCCCCGTCCGCCAGTTGCGCTCCAGTATCCGATATCCTTTCGAAATCAGATAGTCGGCAGCTATTTCTTCGCCCGTGTTCCCTGTCTTCTTCTTCTCAGTCTCCATATTTAACTATTAATTGTTAATTTTTGTTTTATTTAACCTCTTGTTTCTTTGTTTAATATCTTATGATTAAACGTATTGTAATTTTATAACGAAAAATATATTTTATTATTGTGAAATATTAAATAAAAATGTATCTTTGCTTCTGAAAAAATATGGAGATATGAAAGAGGCGTTTTTGCATTATGTGTGGCGGAACCGGTTATTCAGGGACGAGGGTGTGCGGACAACATCGGGAGAACCCTTGAGGATAGTGTTTCCCGGCTATCCCAACAGCGATGCCGGGCCTGATTTCCGGCAAGCGGTGATTCAGATTGGGAGCATTACGTGGGCGGGCGATGTAGAGATCCATCTGCGCAGTTCCGACTGGCACCGGCATCGGCACCAGGAGGATGCCAAGTACCAATCGGTGATCCTTCATGTGGTGTATGAACACGATGCGGAGGTGGAGCGGCAGCCCAATGAATACTATCCTACATTGGCTTTACGCGGACTGGTGCCAGAGGAGATTTTCCGCCGTTGTGACGAGCTGGTCGGGTCGCCGGAACTGTTGGCCTGCCGCTCGAAAATCCATGTCTGCGACCCGCTGGCACTGCAGGCCTTCGTCTCCGCGATGGCCATGGAACGGTTGCTTCGCAAGCAAGAGTGGGTGCTCGACACGGTGCGCCAGTGCCAGGGCGATTGGCATGAGGCCTTGTATCGTCTTTTATCGGTGAGCTTCGGATTCAAGACCAACGGGGATGCTTTTGAGTTATTGGCCCGAAGCCTGCCATACCGCATCCTTTCGCGTCATTTGGACTCCGCGTTGCAGGTGAACGCACTTTTGTTCGGGCAGGCGGGCATGTTGGAAACACCCTTGGGCGATGCCTATTTTTCCAAGCTGAAATACGAATACGATTATTTGCGATACAAATATTCTTTGCAGCCTATAGGAACTGAGCGTTGGAATCTGCTGCGCTTGCGCCCCTCTAATTTCCCCTGCCTGCGGATAGCGCAGTTGGCGGCTTTGCTCATCCGCAACAGGGATTTGTTGGACACGTTGTTGAACACCTCCGATTTGGACGTGTTGCGGCGGTGTTTTGCGGTGTCGGCAGACAGCTACTGGCGCACGCACTATCATTTTGGTCGTGAGACGGAGTCGCATGGGGTCTCCCTGGGTATGTCCATGGCCGACTCGTTGCTTATCAACACAGTGGTCCCGTTCCTGTTTGCCCATTATAAATTCTTTGGTGTTGATGAAAAATTGGAATCCGTCATGTCGGTCTGGGACCGTCTGCCGTTCGAGGACAACAGGCTCACGCGTGTGTGCGAGGGCACGCCCATTCGCTGTGGAAGCGCGTTGGACTCGCAGGCGATGATAGAGTTGTTGGGACAGTACTGCAAAAAAAAACGGTGCATGGAATGCACCGTAGGGGATAGGATTATTCAGAAAACGGGTCCGGATGAAGGCCCCGTGTGATTTGCTTAGAATTTGTCGGCGTTGTCCACCAGCATTTTGTTCTTCTTGTTGTAGGAAAGAATGAGGTAGGCTTCTTCCACGATGCAGAACAGAAGGATGACGATGGCGATGATGGCGATGAAGCCGTGGCTGGCTTTAAGGAAGAGAGGACCTACGGTGAAGAAGGTCTTGTACAGGATGAAACTCATCAGCCATGTGCTGCACAACAGCAAAATCCACCAGATGGCCATGTTCAGTCCGCTATTATCCACCATGTTGTCTTTTTGTTCGGCGGTGTAGGTGACGATGCCTTTGTCTTCCAGAACATAGTCGGTTTCTTCCCAGATCTCCTTGAAGAAGGACAGGGGTTTGAAGAGGTTGTACAGCGGGATGATCCAGGACACGTATGCAAGCCATGACGGCATGCCCACTTTCATGTAATCAGCGATGGCGTGCAGGTTCTTGGAGTTTTTGTAGTTGTAATGGGCGAAGACGAAAATCTTGGCTAAAAAGGCGATCAGGGTGATGACGCACATCACGATGAAGGAGGATTTTGTCTTGTCGTTGGCAGCGTTGATCTCGTCCCAATGGGCCTTTGCGGGGGCGTATGCGGCCTCATTCTTGGCTAACTCTTCCAGATGGGAGTCCATGGTTTTCTGTTTTTCAGAAAGAGTGTTCTTGGTCACTTCGATCGCGTCGGCCAAGGTCTTCTTCTCGTCACGGGTGGCAGCCGTCTTCTGCTTGAGGGTGTCGAGTTTGTATTGGTAGTAGGCCACCTCGGCGCTGTCTTGCTTCAGAGGATGCTGGGCCATGATGAAGTTCTCGTATGTCTTGTCGTAGGCGGCACGCTCATAGACAACCGCTTTGTTTGTCTTGTCAAACCGCATCAAAAAGATCATGGAAAGGATAAAGAACACCAATAAAACGACGTTCAGAATCAGCGTCAGCTTGCCCCAGAATGTGTTGTCAGTGATTTTTTTCATACTAATATTTTTTTATGTTGTTAATTATCAAATATATATGTATAGAAACCCAATAAGAGTAACTTGTCGCAAAAGTAAAAAAAATAATTTAAACCGAAATAGGCCGACATAATAAAAAAAAATGTATTTTTGCGGCCTCAAATCACGGCGGGGTGTAGCGCAGTTGGTAGCGCGCTACGTTCGGGACGTAGAGGCCGGAAGTTCGAGTCTTCTCACCCCGACTGTCAAAAAGAGACGCAGAGCGCGTCTCTTTTTTTGTATCTTTGCCGCCCAATCCAATAAAGGCTTTAGAATATGAAGAAATGTATATGCCTACTGGCTCTGTGGCTTTTCGCCTTGGCGGCTCCCGCCCAATCCCAGCACATGAAATTCATGGGTATTGACATGAACTGTACCATCTCCACGTTTATGTCCAAGCTGAAAGGAAAAGGTTTCACGGAGGATGTCAGCAGCCATCAGGACAACAAAGTGGTGATGAAGGGTACTTTTGCAGGCGAGAAAGTGAAACTTGAGGTGCGTTGCGCTTCGAAATCCCATCTTGTATATAGTGTCATGGTATGTTTCAACCTCAGTACCAGCTACACATACGAAACACTGAAGGCCCAACTTGCCAAGTACGGCCCATGCCAGGAGTTTAAAAATGTGCCGGATGGGCAGGGACATGTGAAATACGTGACCGACTATGCGCAGTGGGACACCGACAAGGATGCGGAAACGGGCCACACCAACAGCATCGTCCTTTCCAAATGCAGCTATCGTAGCACCTCGCCGTTCATAATTTCCTATATTGACCGGCGCAACTCCCAGCTGGATGTCCAGGAGGTGAGTTCGGATTTTTAGTCTATTTCAGATTCTCCAATCCGTATGTCAGCAGGTTGAAGATGCCGCTGAAGGGCGACAGAGATGCGTTCTCCGGCAGGTCGCTGGGAGCGTGGTAGCCGCCCACTTTGCCGCCCATTGTGTAGAGAAACACGGCGGGCATGCCCTTCGCCGAGAAGGGATAGTGGTCGCTGTTGGCGGCGTTTTTCCGTGGATTGACCTTGGCTACCCAGTGGGTGGATTCGTTTTTCTCCACCAGACTGTTGAAGAAGTCCTGTGTGTTGTCGCTGGTGGCGTTCACAAGGGTGAAGCCCTCGTCGCCGCCGCACAAGAGGTCCAGATTCAGCATCAGTTTCACTTTGGAGAAGTCCAGCAATGAGTCTCGCACGAAGGCTAATGAACCCATTAGGCCGGCCTCCTCTCCGCTGAAGAGCACGAACACGGTGGTGTAGCGGAGCGGATGCGCCTTGAAGTAGTGCGCCATCTCCAAAACAGTGGCGGTGCCGGAGGCGTTGTCGTGACATCCGGGGAACATGACCTCGGATCCCATCTGTCCCAAATGGTCATAATGTCCGCCGATGATGACGATGCTGTCGGGTACGGAAGTGCCCGGCACGGCGGCACAGACGTTCTGTGTGCGGTAGTCTTTGATAAAGCGGTTGTCGTAGGAGAGGTGAAGATCGCCTCCTCTTTTGGGTACGAGATTGCTCTTGAGATAGGCGAGCACGTACCCGCACTCCTTATGCGCTGGCGAAAACGACCAGACCGGTATCTCTTCCACGCCGACGGCAAAGCCCCGGAACGGATATTTCCCGTTGAAAAGGGATAGGCTGTAGAAAAAGCGGTTCAGCTTTTTGGCTTGTTCTTTGTCTGTGACGGTGGTCATGTCGAGGTATAGCAGGCAGGACTTCATGATTTTGTAGTGCTTGTCGCAGAAAGCCTGCAGTTTGGCTCCATCCAGGACGATGTCGGCGCTGACGGGCAGCAGGGTGAAGGTGTTGTGTGCGGATTCTGAGTATGGTGCGAGGCTGAAATCCTCCCACGGGGTCAGATTTTTTTTGTTGAGTTTGGCCTCAACAGATCCTTCCATGGCATATACATCAAAGGTGTAGCGATGGTAGTAGTCGTCAAAGAAGTACGGTTGCAGGCCCATCAGCCGGAACTGGTCGCGCAGGTATTCGGCGGCGATGCTGTCGCCCCGGTAGGCGTAGCCGCGCCCGTGCATGGCGGGTGAGCAGAGCTGGTTGAGGTGCTGTCGCACGCGCAGGGTGTCCTGGGCTTGTGCGGTAAGGCAGAGCAGACTACAAAGTAGGAGTGAGATC
Organism: Bacteroidales bacterium; assembly: GCA_016285145.1. Taxonomy (GTDB): domain Bacteria; phylum Bacteroidota; class Bacteroidia; order Bacteroidales; family WCHB1-69; genus F23-D06. The sequence continues at coordinate 22,666 of JAEEQE010000005.1, forward strand.
GTGATTCTTTTCATTGTAGGGAATGATATTAGATTTGACGGCGCAAAAGTACACAAAATCCAGTTGGAACAGATGTCGGGAATATGATTTTCTGTGCGTTGGTTTCAGCATCACATCCCCTTCAGATCTTTTACCTTGTAGTTCTTCCAACGGTATTTGTCAAGATCCGGATTTCGATACGACTCGTCTATTTTCAGATGCTGTTTTTGGAAAACATAGTCATTGACGAAGTCTTCCATAAGTTTCCCATGGATGAAAAACACGATGGACACCTCGTGGCCCATCTCGCGGTAACGGCGGAAAAAGTAGGGGTAATCATATTTCTCGAAGCGTTTCACGATGGCGTGGCTGCCGTAAAATCCGATATTGGCGAATTGTGTCTGCTTGTAGTTCACCAGGTTGTCCTCGGTGCCGTGGCAGAAAAGGGTGGGTGCGGGAGGCTGCACGCGGTACTTGACCTTGCCGTTGGTGGAGAATATGCCGCCCGCGAACGACATCACGCCGGCATAATGGAATGTGTCGGGCAGTTGGATGGCATTGTGGGTGCGGTTGCCTAAGAAATAGTCGGCCTGCAGGGAGGTGATGGCCCCGGCACTGCACCCCATCGTCACGATATAGTTCGGATTGATGGTGTATTGGGGTGTTTTCAGCAGATGCTTCAGGATGTAGTCAGTGGCGTCAATCAGGTCCTCCGCTGCCATGTCAATGGCTCGCTGGAAGTTCTTGATGCCGGAAATGACGGACAGGTTCTTTACCCCCTTCAATCCCAAGCGGTAGTCGATGGCCACAAAGACGAACCCGTGTTCCAGGGCCCAGCGTTTGGCCGGGTTGACCTGTGCGGTGTCGTTGCGTGATCCGTTGATGAAGCCGCCGCCGAAGGAATAGATGAGGCAGGCGTGCTGTTCGTTCTGCTTGGCGGGCGCATAGACATCCATTTTCAGTCGGCAGGTGTCCTTGATTGCATATTCGTATGTCTGCTTTGTCTGTGCGATGGCCGACAATCCCATCAGCATCAGTAGCGATATAGTCAGAAGTTTTTTCATAGGCTTGAAATTAATAGGTGTAACATGTGAGTGAATCCCTTTTTTAGGGGGTCAAGACTGCAAAAATACAAAATATTCTGTTACCCAAAATCAAACTGCTCAGGGTCAACATCTATATTAATATTGTATCTTTTAATCTTGCAAAATAAAAACGATACTTGTAATAACCCGTTGCGTGGAGAAAAAAATGACGGGCCGTCAAGACCCGTCATCCTATGATGGTAATGAAAATGTTGTCGCGTTATTTGCGGACCACCGTGCGAGTGGCGATGCCGCTCTCGGAGACGATGCGCAGGAAATAGGTGCCTGCCGCATACTGGCCGAGGTTGATCTCCACCTGGTTGCCCTGAACGGCAACGGTCTCCATCAGCTGGCCGAAGACGTTATATACGGACACGCTCTCCATGTTGTCGTTGCTGCGCACCACGCAGCGGTCGGACGTGGGGTTCGGGTAGAGCTCGATGACGTTGTCATGATTCTGAATGCCTGAAACGGTATAGATGGCCACCTCGCTGCTCACCATACCCTCTTTCATGGCGATGGCCTTGATGGTGGTGCCGCCGCCCACGATGAAGGACTCGGTGTAGGTTCCGGAAACGGCGGTCGGGGTGGCGCCGTCCGTGGTGTAGTGAATCTCAGCGTCCGGGGTGGCGCAGGTAATGCTCACGCTGTGCATGCCGTTGGTCAGCGGATTCACCGTGATGACCGGCGTGGCCACCGTATCCTGTTGCGGCGTGGAAGCGAAGACAATGTCGCTGTTGCCACGCGGGGCGATTTGGAAGTTGCTGTTGTAACGCAGCACAAAGCCGGTCACGTCGGCCACCTGGCCGGCAGGAACCGTCATGTCTATGTTCTTGAACACGCTGCGAACAACCATAGTGGAACCGTTCTGCTCCACGGTCATGTTGCTGGGGGCTCCGTTCGTGAAGGTGCCGCCCTCGGTGAAGGTCACCTGCTGCAGTGTGACTAAACGGGATTCGAAGTTGTCGTACTGGCTGGCGATGGCGGCCACATCGGCGATGACCGGAGCCACAGTGCCGGTGTTGCTCGTGGAGGCGGCAATGTCACGGGTGGGTTTCAGTTCCACCAGTTCGTTGTACTTTGTGTAGGTACCGCAGATGCCGCCGCTGATGACGTCGCCCTCGGTGTAGGTTCTGCTGATGGAATCAAGGTTGTCGTAAACGAGCAGACCGCCCGTGGCATCCTGAATGTAGAAGTTGGCGCCGTTTTCATACACGAAAGTCACATCTCCTGTGATCTTGTATATTGTGTTGTTGGTGGCGGTGTTGGCAGCCTTGAATGCGGCAATGTTTGCCACGGGCACCGGGAAGGTGTAGGTGGCGCTGACCACGCCGCTGGCATCATGACCGGCCAGGAAGGCTTTGGCCTTCACGGTGGCGTTGGCCGACAGGGTGAACGGGGCGGTGTAGAGTGTGGATGCCGTGGTGGGTTCTGTGCCGTCGGCGGTGTAGTAGATGGAGGCGCCTTGCGTGGGGCATGTGATGGTCACTTGTACGGGATCATAGCTGAAACCGCTGTTCGGGCTGATGACAGGAGACTCTACCGGAGCAGGTGGTGCCGGTGCGGTCACCGTATAGGTGGCCGTCACTTGGTTGCTTTGCAGCCAATACATTCCATCCGCTATGGCTGTAATCGTGTATGTGCCCGGCGTGTTCAGCACGATGGGACCGGTATAGACCTGATTGGCAGCACCATTCAGGGAATAGCTGATGATGGCACTCGGCTCGGAGCAGGCAATGGTGACGTTGATTAGCGTATCGCTTGCACCGGTAGCCGGCGTGAAGGTGGGTGTCGGCAGCTTGGTCATCGCGATGAGGGCAATGTGACGCGTCATCGTGTCGCCCGTCACTGTAAGGGTGCCAAAGCCCGGATAGTTGCTGCAATTATACGAAATCTGTACGTTGGCAGAGTTGGTGCCTACCGGAATGGTGGCCGGTGAGAAGATGAAGCAGGAGTTGTCACACGTGAGGGTGATGGGTGTGGTGACAAAAGCGGAGGTGACGTCAAAGGAATAGGTCATAGGAAGACCGGTTGGATTGTACAATATCAACGTGTCCACTGATACGGCCAGTGCCGGCTCGTGTGCGATGGTGTAGGTGGCTACCGCGGCAGCATCGGAAGGATTCCAGTTGGTCAGGAAGGCTTTGGCCTTGACAGTGGTGTTCGACGTAAGTGTGAACGGGCCCGTGTACAACGTGGATGTTTCCGTGGGTTCGGAATTGTCCAGCGTGTAGCGGATAGCGGCATCCAGATTGCTGCAGGAGATGGAAACTACCACGCTGTCGGGATAGGTGCCGTTTGCCGGCGTGATTGTCGGAACAGGAAGATGGGGCTTGTACGTGCGGAAATGCACTGTGTCGGTGGCGGGGTGAGTCAGCGGGAGCGAGTCAAGGCCCACTAAGGAGACCACGGCCGTCACCCAGTTCTCCGGCAGCGGAGGGGTGATGCCCTGGCTCTGCAGGAGCGTCAGCATGGTGTTGTCCAAAAAGATGGGGTTGGGCAGGTTGAGTTGCGTCAGCATATAGGACTCAACCTTCACTAAACCGTCGGTGCCGACTGTGAAGTTCTGGATGTCGAAACTGATGGGCAGGGTGTCAACGGTTCGATAGACAGTGCCTTCCACGGGTTGCAGGATGGTGATGGAGGGTTGCGGCGTGCCGTCCTCAATGTCGGCGTTGAAACGCGGTGACAGCTCGTAGGTTGAATTGTACAGCGAGGCGATACCCGTGATGTTGGCCACCATGCCGTTGGCAATTGTCATGTCAAGGGTGCGGAAGGTGTTGTACAGGGTCATCGTGTCGCCATTCTGCACAAAGATGATGTTGGTGCCGGCATTGCCGGAGGTGTAGGTCGTGCCTTGCGGGATGGTGACATTCGTGATGGTCACCAGGTTGTTGGCGTAGAAATCGAAATTGCTCTTGATTTGGCTGATGGTGGCCGCCACGGGGGTGACGGTACCGCCCGAAACAGCTGTAAGAGTGCCATTCGGAACAAGCTCCGCCTGGTTCTGATAGGTGGTGTAGGTGCCAGTTAGCGTGCCTTGGAACACGTCGCCGGGCTGGAAGTTCAGACCGCCGCTCTGCTGGTACAGCAACAGGCCGCCGGTGGCATCCTGTAGGTAAAGGTTGTTGTTGCCTTTCTGGGCTGTCACCACTACGTTGCCTGTAATATGATACAGCTGTGTGTTGTCGGCGGCACCGGCCGTCTTGAAGGCGGCGATGTTGGCCACGGGTACCGGGAAGGTGTAGGTGGCTGTAGCTTGGAGGCTGGTGTCACTGCCTGCCACGGCAATGGCTTTGACCGTGGTGGTGCTGGAAATCGCCAGAGGAGTGCTGTACACCTGGCCGCTGACAGCCGGGTTGCTGTTGTCGGTGGTGTAGAGAATCGTGGCCCCGGCTGTGGCACAGCTGATGGCCACCGTCTGTGGGGTGGAGTATAATCCAGCAGGGACGGAGAAGGTTGGCGTGGCCACCGTTATTGCCCCCAATTCCACATATTTGTAGATGGCGACAAGGTTGGAAACAGAACTGCCGCTGGTGTAGCAACTGAAAATCTTGGGGCTGTTGCTGTAGTTGAAGCGCATGTGGGTCCTGTCCGTCTCGGTGGTCTGTGCAATTACAGTGGTCTGACCGTTGGCATCAATCGATATTTGGAAGGAGCACCGGCTGTCCAGGGTGGTTTTGGTGCGGAGAAAGTTGTTCCCTGATGTGGCACCAGCTGCTCCGGCAGCGTAGAGGTATCCCGAACCGGTCTGGAAGGCGAAGGTGCCGGCGCTGACGCCAGCCTCCAGGGTCATGATCTGCACGTCACTGGTGATGGCGGCAATGTCGCCGCTCTTGGTGATGGCCGTGGCCGTGCGGTTGTTGCTCTGCTGTGTGGTGCTAAGGGCAAAATCGTAGTCGGCGGCGACGATGATGACGCTGTCACCCGCGCTCAGCGAACTGACATTCGTGACCTTCTGCCAACCCTTTTCTGCGAAACCGCTGTTCGCCACAAGCAGGAATAGAGCCACCATAACTGCGGTGACCTCACATTTCAAAATGTGTAATAAACGATTGTTTTTCATAACATTGTTTTTTTAATATTGTAATTCTATGTGTTCCATTCTTAATTCTTCATTATTTGCTCGCCTCCCGGTAGCTCAACACCGCTCCTGTGTTGATGATGACGGCCATCACGGAGAGGACAATGGTCTCCTTCATGACACTTTCAAACTCACTGCCTTTCAGGATTATTTTCTTTATCACCTCTATATAAAATGACATGGGATTCAGATAGTTGATCTTGTGTGCCCAGCCGGGCATGCCCTCCGTGGGGGTGAACACGCCGCTCAACAGCACGAAGACGATGAACAGGAAGAGCACGATGAACATGGATTGCAGCTGGTTTTCGGAAACACTGGAGATGAAGAATCCCAAGCCTAACATGACTAACAGGTAGATGGCGGTGATGCCCAGCAACAGGGGCAAACTTCCTTGCACGGAGATGCCGAACACGAACTTCATGATGATGAGGCCGGCACCGAACTCCGCCATGCCGAGAAGCCAGAAGGGGATCATCTTGCCCAACAGGAACTGCCAGCGGCGTATCGGGGTGACGTTCACCTGCTCGATGGTGCCGATCTCTTTCTCGCGCACGAGGTTCAAGGCGGTGACGTAACAGCCAATCAGCGTGACCAATATCACCAAGATGCCGGGCACGATGAGGTTCTTGTAGTTCATCTGCTCATTATACCAATATATGTTGGAGATACTGATGTGGATGGGCATCGGGGGCGTAATTGTCTGCTCGGGCATGACGGTAGTGGAATTGGACCGCCGTCTCTCTTCTCCTTGGGAAAAAGAGGCATTGTTGCTTTGCATAGAAGCCTGCTGTGCCATGGCTGCCGACATGTTGGAGGGGGTGTGTGCCGCTGCAAAATCCTGCATGTATCCACCGATGATTTCCTGCACATACCCCGTGCTGATGCCTGCCTTCACGCTGTTGATGGCATTGGCTGTGACCGCAATCACAGTCGGCTCGTTCTTGTAGAGCGCCTCCTCAAAGTGGCTTGGAAACTCGACCAATAAGTCTATCTTGTCGTGCTTCATCTTTTCGTCTGCATCTTTCTTGCTGGTTAGCAGACCTTTGGAGACGAAAATTTCGGACGAGTTGAAACTGTGGATGATGTCTTTGGAGATTTGAGAGCGGTCGTTGTCTATGAAGGCGATATTCAGCACTTTAATCTCATAGTCTGCGCAGAAGGGGAAAATCATGAACTCCACCATCGGGGCCACCACCAGGATGCTCAGCAGCAGGGGATTCCGGAACACCTGCAGAAACTCTTTCTTTATCAATATCAAAATCGTTCTCATGGCTAATTCCGTTTGTCTAATCGTGAAATACTGAAGATGATGAACACCACCGCCATGACGAACAGGATGAGCAAGTAGAGCCAGATGTCGAAGAAGCCTGACCCCTTGATCATCACATCCTTGATGGCCAGGATGAACCATTTGGCCGGGAAGATGTTCGCCAGCACTTGGAATATCATAGGCATACTGTTCAAAGGGAACAGGAAGCCCGACAGGAGCACCGTGGGCAGGAACAAGCCCATCATGGTGATCATCATAGCATCCACCTGCGTGCGGCTGATGGAGGAAATAAGCATACCGAAAGATGCCGACGTGAGCATGAAAATCACGCACAGGAAAAGCAGCATCAACAGGCTGCCGTTGATGGGCATCTTGAAGACGGAGACGCTGATGACGAGGATGGCGATGGTGCTGATGAAAGAGATGATCATATAAGGAATAACCTTTCCTATAATGATATACAGCTTTTTTACTGGCGTAATCAGCAACATTCGCATGGTGCCGGTCTCCTTCTCGCGGGCCAGCGTGATGGAACTCAACAGCGCGGTCACGAGCACCATGATCAGCGTGATGATGCCCGGCACGAACATATAGACACTGTTCGATTCGGGATTGTACAGCATCTTCACCGTGATGTCGAAGGTGCCATTCCCCTGTTTTAATTCATCGTTGTAATCCGAAGTGAAACGCTGCACCACTGCCCGGACATAGTTGTTCAGAATGGAAGCCACATTCAGGTCCGACACATCGTTGATGACCTGCAAGGTGGCCGTGTGTTCCTTGGAAAGCGCCCCCTCGAAGTTGGGCGGAATGATGAGGGCCAGCTTTATGTCTTTGTTTTTGAAGTCGTAGTCGATCTCCATCTCGTTGCTCGGATAGGAGATCACTTGGAAATAGCCGGAGGCGGACAGCTTGTCTATCAGGTATTTGGACTGTGTGTCTTTGGATTGGTCCAGCACGGAGATTTTGGCGTTGCGAATGTCGGTGCTGATAGTGAAGCCGAAGAGCAACACTAAGGCGATGGGCATGGCCAGCACCAGCGACAGCGTGATGGTGTCGCGGATGATGTGGATGAACTCCTTTTTCAATATCATACTCAACGCATTCATGCCGGCCCTAACGTTTTACGAATTTGACAAATACATCGTTGATGGTATCCACGCCCATCTGCATCTTCAGCTCCTCGGGCGTGCCGATGAGCTTGATTTGCCCCTCTGCCATGATGGAGATGCGGTTGCAATATTCCGCCTCGTCCATGTAATGGGTGGTCACGAGGATGGTGACACCCTTGGAGGCGGCCTGGTATATGAGCTTCCAGAACTCGCGGCGCACGATGGGGTCCACTCCGGAGGTGGGCTCATCCAGAAACACGATTTTGGGCCGGTGGAGGATGGCTGTGGCGAAGGCAAGCTTCTGCTTCCAGCCTAACGGGATGGAATCCACCAGCGTGTTGGCTTGCGCATCCATCTCCAACTCGCGGAGACTGTCCATTATACGTTCTTTCAGTTCTTTGCGGGGGATTTTGTATATCGTGCCGAACAGCTGCATGTTCTCAAACACCGTCAAGTCCCCATACAGGGAGAACTTCTGGCTCATGTAGCCGATGTTGCGCTTGATGAGCTTGGACTGGGTGAGTATGTCGTAGCCGGCAATTGTCGCCGTGCCCGATGTGGGCAGCAACAGCCCGCTCATCATCTTGATGGCGGTGGTCTTGCCCGCGCCGTTAGCGCCCAGAAAACCGAATATTTCCCCCTCCCGCACCTCAAAGCAGATGTGGTCCACGGCAGTGAAATCACCGAATTTCTTGGTCAGCTGGTTGGCTTCGATACTGTACATGCCAGGTTATTGATTAGTGATTTTTTGGTCGTTACTTTAAATTCCTCAAACTATTAATTATTAATTATTAATTATTAATTGTTAATTGTTAATTGCTAATCGGTCCTTTCACAATCTCAATGAAACAATCCTCCACCGACGGCTGGATGGCGGTGATTTTGCTGTGCGGCTGCTGATGCTCGTCCAGAAAACGTTCGAACTGCGGCATCGCCGTTTCCATATCTTCATAGAAGGCCACATGGCAATGTTCGCCGTATGGGTAGTAGTTGCAGCGGAGCGGACACTGCTCCATCACCTGAAGTAGGGAGAAGATGTCGTCGCTTTTGAAGGTGTACAGGTGGCCTTTAAAGTTTTGGATGATGGTTTGGGGCGGATTTACACCGATAATTTCCCCGTTCTGTATCAAGGCGATACGGTCGCAGCGGGTGGCCTCATCCATGTAGGGTGTAGATACCACCACCGTGATGCCGTGTTGGCGGATCGACTTCAAGATGTCCCAGAATTCCTTTCGCGATACGGGGTCCACACCGGTGGTGGGCTCATCCAGAAAGAGGATGCGGGGCCTGTGGATCAGGGCGCAACAGAGGGCCAGCTTCTGTTTCATGCCTCCGGAGAGCTTGCCCGCCTTACGGTCTTTGAACGGCGAGATTTGCTTCCAGATTGGCTCGATGATGTTCATGTTCTCCTCAATGCTGCTCTTGTACATCACCGCGAAGAAGTCCAGATTTTCCTGCACGCTGAGGTCGGGGTAGAGTGAGAAGGTGCCCGGCAGGTAGCCGATAATCTGGCGTACGGCCTTGTAGTTCTGGATGACATCCATCTGGAAGATGCGGATGTCGCCTGCATCGGGCAGAAGAAGTGTGGTGAGGATGTTGAACAGGGTGGACTTGCCAGCGCCGTCAGGGCCCACCAATCCGAAGACTTCCCCCTCTTCCACTTCAAGGTGGATGTCCTTGAGGGCGACAACTTTGCCGTCATACGTTTTATTGACTCCCCGGATGCTGATGGCGCTCACTGGTGTTTGATTTGTTGGTTTGTTTCGGATTATTTGAAAATCACATCGCCGGGCATGCCGATTTTGGCGGAGCCGTCATTCTTGAAACTGATTTTTACGGCATACACGAGATTGGCACGCTCGTTTTTGGTCTGAATCATCTTGGGGGTGAACTCCGCCTTCGGCGAAATCCAGCTTACGGCGCCGTCCAATTTGATGGGCTTGCCGTCCTTGTTGTCTAAGCGCACGATGGCTTTCTGCCCTAACTTGACGGATGCCAGCACATCCTCTGTGATATAGACTTTGATGAACATGTTGGTGAGGTCGGCCATCTTGAAGAGCGGCTTGCCCTGGTAAGCCAACTCGTTCTCTTCAATGTATTTGTTGATGATAGTGCCCGTGATGGGCGCTTTGATTATGCAGCTCTCCATCACATGGTGCAACTGTTGCAGCTGGAAACGCATGGCCTCCACCTCCTCTAAAAGCGACTGGTCTTGGGTGGAGAGGGTGGAGCGGGTGGCGGCTATCTGGCTCTTTGTGATGTTGATCTCCGCCTGGATGTCGTCCATCTGCTTGGTGGATGCGGCATTGGCTTCAATCAGGTTGTGTACGCGCTGTTTCTCCTTGTTGAGGGTGGCCAGTTTGTCCTCCAGCACCTTGATTTGGGAGGTGGCGTTCGGACGGCGGGCGAGCACAGCATTGATGGATGCTTCCAACTGCTTGATTTGTAAATATGTATGCATCGTGTCGATGCAGCCAAGCGTTTGACCGGCCTCGTATGTCTGGCCCTCCTCGATGTCGAAAACCAGCATTTTGCCGTTGCTTTCCGACGAGACGATGATTTCCGTCGCCTCGCAAACACCGTAGGCATCCGCGTCGCCTTTGTTTTTCTTGCAACTTGTTCCCGTTAATAACATACCGACCATCAGCATGAGGATGCCCGATTTCAACGATTTTGGCGCGAAGCCTGTTCCTTGCAATATGTTCATCGTTTGTAAAATTTATACAAGACCTTAATTCACAGTACTTTGAAAAAGGCCAAAGACACTCATTATAAAGTGGGCAAAGGTATGTTTTTTTTTGATATAAACCGATGATTGTTGATATAATAGGTTTTTGGAATATTACTATTCGATATTTTGCAAATTTAATTGTATCTTTGCCGCTCATAAAGATTAAGAATGGCTACTATGGATAGTTTTATTGTTTCCGCCCGAAAATACCGTCCCACCACCTTCCATTCCGTGGTGGGTCAGGAGTCCATCACCACCACGTTGAAGAACGCCATCCGCACCGGCAAGGTCGCACAGGCATTCCTGTTCTGCGGCCCGCGAGGCGTGGGCAAGACCACGTGTGCGCGCATCTTCGCCAAGGCACTCAACTGTGAGCATCTGACGGAGGACTGCGAGCCCTGCAACACTTGCGATTCCTGCCGCGCCTTCAACGATTCCGCATCCTTCAACGTGTTCGAGTTGGACTCGGCCTCCAACAATTCGGTGGATGACATGCGTTCATTGGTGGAACAGGTGCGCATACCGCCGCAAGACGCCAAATACAAGGTCTATATCATCGATGAGGTTCATATGCTGTCCGGCTCAGCGTTTAATGCTTTCCTCAAAACGCTGGAGGAGCCGCCCGCGTATGCCAAGTTTATCATGGCCACCACGGAGAAACATAAGATTATCCCCACCATTCTGTCACGGTGTCAGGTGTATGATTTCAAGCGGATTACGGAAAACGATATCCGAAAACATCTTCAATATGTGGCTGAACAGGAAGGTGTGACGGTGGAAGAGGAGGCCCTGCGCGTCATGGCCACCAAGGCCGACGGCGCCCTGCGCGACGCACTCTCCATCTTCGATCAGATTGTCAGTTTCACCGGCAAGAACATTACCTACCAGCAGACTGTCAAGAACCTCAACGTTCTGGATGTCGATTATTATTTCCGGGTCACGGACTTCTTGTTCAGCGATGACATCTCCTCGGCCCTGTTGCTGCTGGACGAGATCATCGCCAAGGGCTTCGATCCGCAGAACTTCATCGCCGGCATGGCTTCCCATTTCCGTAACCTGCTGATGGCCAAGAGCCCTCAGACGGTGACTCTGCTGGAGACTTCCGATAGTATCAAACAGCAACTCCTACAGCAATCGCAGAAAGCCGACAGAGCCTTGCTTGTCAGGGCGTTGGAGTTGGCCAACCAGTGCGACTTCAACTACAAAATGTCCAATAACAAGCGACTATCGGTGGAGTTGTGCCTGATGCAGATAAACGCCAATTACGTCTATAAAAAGGCGAGGCAATCGCAGGAGCGCTAAAAATCCAGGAGACGGTGCGGTGCCCGTCAGTGCAGATGAAACCAAGACGGTTACATACTCCAAAGCCCCGCAGATTTCAACGAAATCATTTCTTAACCCCGGCACGCCGCCTATACAGGACATCCCCTCCATCCGGGGGGTGATGGGTGGCACGCGCGTGGCACCGCCGCCAAGCGAACCGACGGAGCCGCAGGCTGCTCCCGCAAATGAGCCTCCGGCGGCAAACGAACCGGCGGAACCGAAGGCTGACATTGAACCCCCCGCTCCGACAACAGAGCCTGCGGACGTGGAGAGTCCCGTCGCCGCAACATCCTCTGAACCGGAGGACTTTGCCACCTGTTGGAACCAGTTGTTCACGGAACTTTTCAGCAACAATTTCCTCATCTATTACAACCTGAAAGATGAAACCCCCGAATATCAGGATGATACTATCCGTATTACGGTGAAAAACGACATCCAGAGAGAGGAATTTGACAGCCGCCGGAAGTCCATCCTTGAATATTGGCGCAACCATTTCAAACTGAATGTGGATGATCTTGAAATCATCGTGAATGAGCAGAAGGCGGAGAAGAAGGTCATCATCAATTCGGAGGACAAGTTGAACAACATGATGGAACAGAATTCACAACTGAAAGATTTTTTAAGCATTTTACAATTCAGGATAAAAGATTGAAAATTATGAAAAGAATACTATTTATTGCCTTTTTGGGGCTAATCAGCCTCAATTTGTACAGCCAGGCTTGGTTGGATCACGCCGTCGGCGACGGGCGTGTGGACAGTGTATGGCACGGAATTGGTCTCCCACAAAGCTTTAATGGCGAGGGCGTTATCATCGGTGTCACCGACTGGGGTTTTGATTATACCCATCCGGTGTTTTATGACACCAACATGATTCGTTACAGAGTGCTTCGTGCGTGGGACCAGTTCAAGACCAGCGGGCCTGCGCCCGCGGGCTTTGACTACGGCACGGAATATGTCGGCCCCGAGGAGTTGCTCACGGCCCATTGCGACACGTTCAATGCGTACAGTTATGGTTATCATGGCACGCATTGCTCTTCCATTGCCGCTGGCGGAGGAGCCGGCACCAAATACCGCGGTGTGGCACACGAGGCCAACCTGCTCTTCTGCTCCTTCTATCTGGAAGACCCGCACTATGTGATTGATGCGTGGCGCTGGATGTATGACGTGGCCCAACAGGAGGGTAAGCGCCTCGTCATCAGCATGAGCTGGGGAGTCTATTACATGGACAATATGGATGGCACCGGCATGGTGGCTGATGAGATACGCCGCCTCACTGACCTGGGTGTACTGTTCGTCACTTCCGCCGGCAACAATGGCGATACCCCTTTTCATATCAAGCATCTTTTTAGCCAGCCTGCAGACACCATCCGAAGCCAGTTCCTGTTTCCGTACAATAACGGATACTTGTGGGGCTCCTCCATTACCATGATGAACTCTGCCAACAGCCCGTTCGCCTTCTCTTTCAATGTGATGAACAGCAGTTTCGAGACGGTGGCTGAGATCCCGTTTGTTAATACCGCCAATAACGATGGCTATGTGGACACGTTCCTCGTGGCGGGCAACGATACTATCATCTATAATTATGACATCCAATCCTCCACGTCTTACAATCAGGCTCCTGTCGTACGTCTGCGGGTTAAGGCCAACAGCACGTATCGCTTCGGATTGGCCGTGACGGCCGACGCAGGCACGTTCCACGCGTGGAATGTGGCCGAACTCACCAAAGCATACGGCAACTGGGGCGGCGATTTTGTCAGACCTGCCGGACATCCAGACTGGCTGGAGGGCGATAATGAGTATAGCATCAGCACGCCGGGTAATATCGATGAGGTGATTACGGTGGCTGCTCACAGATCCCGCTTCAAGGCTCCTGCTGGCAATATGGCTGGTGGTGAGTTGGCTGATTTCTCCAGTTCCGGACCCTGCTTCCACGATGTCATGAAACCGGATGTGTCGGCTCCTGGTCAGGGGGTGGTGTCCGCTATCTCTTCTTATACAAACACTTACACGGGAACCTATACGAAGAGCATCACGTTCAATGGAAGAACTTACCGTTTTGCTGCTCTGTCGGGCACGTCCATGTCCTGCCCGTTTGTGGCCGGTGTGGCTGCGCTCATGTTGCAGGCCAATCCTTATCTCTCTCCGCAGCAAATCCATGATATTATCAACGAGACTGCCTACAATGACGAGTTTACCGCCGATTTTGGCCCCATCCGTTTCGGTCACGGCAAAGTGGATGCCCATGCCGCCGTGCTGATGGCTCTCAATACGGTGGGTGTGCAGAATTACGAGGCCGCCGAACAATCCTCCTACACCATCTTCCCGAATCCCACCTCCGATGATTTCTGCTACCTGACGGTACAGAGCAATGCTCCGGCTATCCGCTGCACCTTGTATGACCTTATGGGACGCACGCTTTCCACTGAGATGCTTGTCCCGGGAGTCAACACCATCAACCTCCACGGAATTCCATCCGGATGCTATATCCTTCGCCTCAATGACGGAAAACAGGTGACGACGAAAAAACTGGTGAGGAACAATTAACAATTAATAATTAATAGTTAATAGTTAATAGTTAGTGTTTTTTCTACTTTCCTAACTTTCCTGTTTTTAACTTTATATACATTACAAACCTTACGAACTTTACAAACCACAAACCATTTCCCTCCGTGCCATACATAGTAAACGAACAAGAAGAAAATCGAGCCATCGTGCGCAAATATCGTGAGCTGCTGACGGTGGTGTATCCCAAGACTGACAAGGACGAGCGCAAGGCCATCCGCAAGGCGTTTGTGCTGGCTACCAATGCGCATAACGGTGTGCGTCGCAAGAGCGGTGAGCCCTACATTTACCATCCCATTGCCGTGGCCATGATCTGTTGTAAGGAGATGAACCTCGGCGCCACCTCCGTCATCTGCGCTCTGCTGCACGATGTGGTTGAGGATACGGACTATACGTTGGAGAACATGCGTGATATGTTCGGAGACCTCGTGGCGGAGATTATCGACGGCCTCACCAAGATTGAGGACCTTGTGTTTGACAATAATATGTCAATCCAGGCCGAGAATTTCAAGAAGATTTTTCTGTCCATGTCCAAGGATGTACGTGTCATCCTCATCAAGTTGGCTGATCGACTCCACAACATGCGCACGTTGGATTCCATGCCGCCGGAAAAGCAGTTGAAGATAGCCTCCGAGACCTCCTATTTCTATGTCCCGTTTGCCCACCGGCTTGGTCTATACACCATCAAGAGTGAGTTGGAAGACTATGCCATGAAGTACACCAACCCGACGGAGTATTATGCCATAGCCGAGCGGCTGAAGGGTACCGAAGAGGAACGAACCCACCTTATCGAGGAGTTTGTAAAGCCTATCAAGGAGAATCTTGAAGCTAACGGTATCCACGCCGAAATATCCTCCCGAACCAAGTCCATCTATTCCATCCATCAGAAAATCATACGGAAGAATGTGAATTTTGAGGATATATACGATATCTTCGCTGTGCGGTTCGTTTTCGACAGTCCGATAGAGGAGGAGTTTGAAATCTGCTGGAAGATATATAAGATTGTATGCCTGCTATACCAGACCAATCCATCCCGCGACCGCAATTTCCTCACTCATCCCAAGGCCAATGGTTATCAGTCGTTGCATCTGACGGCCATGAGCAAGGCGGGCAAATGGGTGGAGGTGCAGATTCGTTCCAAGCGAATGGATGAGATTGCCGAGAAGGGCTTGGCAGCCCACTACAAGTACAAAGAGGACGGCACCGACGACAGTGACGTGGATGCCCGTTTGGAAGATTGGCTGCTCAAGACCCGCGAGATCTTGATGAGCAAGGACTCCGATGCGTTGGACTTCCTGAACGAGGTGCGTCTCAATTTGGGCTTGAAGGAGGTGTATGTGTTCACTCCGAAGGGCGAAATGAAGACTTTGCCCGCTGGCTCCACAGTGCTGGATTTGGCATACGCTCTGCACACGAATCTGGGCGACCATTGCATCGGCGCGAAGGTCAACTACAATATTGTGCCGCTGAACAAGGTGCTGGAGAACGGCGACCAGGTGGAGATTATCACCTCCAAGCGACAGACTCCGAAGTCGGAGTGGGTGGAGTTTGTACGTACCTCCAAAGCCAAGCGCAGCATCCGTGACTTCCTGCGTGCCGAGTTGCGCAATGCTGCCTCGCAGGACGACCAGCATGCTGGCACCAAAAATGCCGATAGTCAGACACCCAAGGAAATTGCCGAGTTCAAGCGCAAGGTGTCTGGTGAAATTGCCAATAAGACCATTGATGAACTGATTGACGAACAGTTGAAAACCACGCCCAGCGCTTTCATGTTGGACGGGGATTATGAAAAAATAAAATATGTTGTCGCCACTTGTTGTAATCCCATTCCCGGCGATCAGGTTGTGGGCTTTCAGGTGGCTGACAATAAGATTGTGGTGCATCAGACCTCCTGTCCGCACGCCATTGAGCAGATGTCGAAATTCGGCAACCGCATTATCAAGACCAAGTGGCGCAAGGGTCAGGATGTGGCCTTCTTGTCTGGCATCCGTCTCTCCGGTTTTGACCGCAAGGGTATGATCAAGGAGATTATCGACGTGGTCACCTCGCAGTTGGATTTGAATATCCGTTCGTTGAATATCGAGACGAAGAACAACGTGTTCACGGGCACGCTGATGCTCTACATCCAGAGTGTGCGCGCCCTCACCAACCTAATCGAGTCGCTCCGGTCTATCGACAGTTTGGAGAAGGTAGAACGCATCGGCTATGATGCGTAGGGTCGGAATAGGAAGATATTGTTCTTGTTATTAGTAGAAAGCGAAAATAGAATAAGCAAAAGAAAACGGACCCATCCATTGAAGGACGGGTCCGTTTTTATAATATGTAAGAATGGGCGATTACTTACCGCAGCAGCAGTTTTCGTTCTTGATGGCGGCTTGGGCGGCGGCAAGACGAGCCACCGGCACGCGGAACGGCGAGCAGGACACGTAGGTCATGCCGGCCTTGTAGAAGAACTCCACGGATGCGGGATCACCACCGTGCTCACCGCAAACACCACATTTCAAGTTGGCACGGGTGCTGCGACCACGCTCCACACCAAGTTTCACCAATTGGCCTACACCTTCTTGATCCAACGTGTTGAACGGATCGGCAGGGATGATCTTCTGGTCCACATACTCGTGAACGATGGCGTTCACATCGTCGCGGGAGAAGCCGAAAGTCATCTGGGTGAGGTCGTTGGTGCCGAAGGAGAAGAACTGGGCCACGCTGGCGATCTTGTCGGCCACCAATGTGGCGCGCGGGATCTCAATCATTGTGCCGAACAGATATTCGATCTTGACACCGAACTTGGCTTCCACCTCGGCCAAAACACGGTCGGCGATGGCTTTCTGGTGCTCCAGCTCTTTCACGTTGATGGTGAGCGGAACCATGATTTCCAGATGCGGGTCGAAGCCCTCTTGCATCAATTCGGCCGTGGCCTCAAACAGGGCGCGGAACTGGGTTTCGGTGATTTCAGCATAGATGATGCCAAGACGCACACCACGGAGACCCATCATCGGGTTCACCTCATGCAGGGCGTCGATACGCTTTTTGATTTCCTCAAAGCTGATGCCGCGCTCTTTGGCTTTCTCGCGCTGTTTGTCTTCCGTCTGGGGAACGAACTCATGCAACGGCGGGTCCATCAAGCGGAAGGTGAGCGGTTTGCCGTTCATCACCTTCAACGTGCCCTTGGCGGCTTCCTTGATGTAAGGCTCGAGTTCTTTCAGGGCAGAAACGCGCTCTTCCAAGGTGTCGGAAAGAATCATGTTGCGCAGTTTCTCTAACGGTTTCTCGCTGTTCTTGCCGTAGAACATGTGCTCGATACGGAACAGACCGATACCTTCAGCACCGAAGTTGATGGCGTTCTGCGCATCTTCCGGATTGTCGGCGTTGGTGCGCACGCCCATGGTGCGGTATTTGTCCACCAGTTTCATGAACTCTTGGAAGAGCGGGTTTTCAGTGGCATCAATCATCTTCACCTCTTCGGCATAGACCCAGCCCTTGGAGCCGTTCAAGCTCAGCAGGTCGCCCTCCTTGAAGGTTTTGCCGGCGATGGTGACGGTGCGGCTGTTCATGTCGATTTTCACGGCATCGCAACCCACGATGCAGCACTTGCCCCAGCCGCGGGCCACGAGAGCCGCGTGGGAGGTCATACCGCCGCGGGCGGTCAGGATGCCGGTAGCGGAACGCATACCCTCCACATCCTCAGGGTTGGTCTCCTCGCGCACGAGGATGTTCTTGATCTTCTTTTCAGTATAGGCTTTGGAAGTCTCGCTGTCCAAGGCAATAACGCCTACGGCGCCGCCGGGGCCTGCGGGCAGACCTTTGGCAAGGACGTCGTGCTTCTTTTCGTCAGCGGCATCCAGAATCGGGTGCAACAGCTCGTCGAGTTGGGCGGGCGTGAGGCGCATCACCACTTCTTTTTCATCAATAAGGCCTTCGTGCAGCATGTCCAGAGCCATGGTCAGAGCGGCCACGCCCGTACGTTTGCCCACGCGGCATTGCAACATGTAGAGCTTGCCTTCCTGGATGGTGAATTCCACGTCCAGCATGTCGTGATAGTTTTTCTCCAGGATTTCGCGGATGTCGCAAAGTTCCTTGTAGGTATCGGGCATCAGCTCCTGCATGGAGTGCATCATCTTGTTCTGCTCGTTTTTGGTCTCGTCGTTCAGCGGGTTGGGGGTGCGGATACCAGCCACCACATCCTCGCCTTGGGCGTTGATGAGCCATTCGCCATAGAATTGGTTGTCGCCGGTGGCGGGGTTACGGGTGAAGGCCACGCCGGTGGCGGAGTTGTCACCCATGTTGCCGAACACCATCGCTTGTACGTTCACTGCGGTGCCCCAGTCATCGGGAATACCTTCGATGCGACGGTATGCAATGGCCTTTTTGCCGTTCCAGCTCTTGAACACGGCCTTGATGCCGCCTTCAAGTTGGGCTTTGGCGTCGTCGGGGAACTCGGTGCCGAGCACCTCGCGGATTTTGGCCTTGAAAGCGTCGGCGAGTTTCAGCAGCTCTTCTGCGGTAATCTCGGTGTCGCTCTTGTAGCCCTTCATCGCCTTGAACTCATCCAGCATGTCATCCAGTATCTTGCGGATGCCTTTGCCGTCGGCGGGTTCGATGCCCTCGGCTTTCTCCATCACCACATCAGCATACATCATGATGAGACGACGGTAGGAGTCATAGACGAAACGGGGGTTGTTGGTTTTCTTGATCAGGCCGGGGAGCGTTTTGGAGCTGAGACCGATGTTAAGTACGGTGTCCATCATGCCAGGCATGGAGCTGCGGGCGCCAGAGCGGCAGGAGACGAGCAGGGGGTTCTCGGCGTCATCGTATTTGAGACCCATGATGTTCTCCACATTCTTCATACCCGCCCAAACTTCGTCCATAAGTCCTGCGGGAAGCTCGCAATTGTTGGCATAATAGGCGGTGCAACATTCGGTGGTGATGGTCAGACCGGCAGGCACTGGGAGACCCAGAAGACACATCTCCGCAAGGTTGGCACCCTTGCCACCGAGCAGGTTTTTCATGTCAGCTTTACCTTCAGCAGTCTTTCCTCCAAAGGTATAAACGTACTTAACGTTACTCATATTCAATGTTTTAAGTTAATAATTAGGGTTTCGTTTTAACGGGTGCAAAAATACAAAAAAGGTTTTTACCTCCAAACGTGTTCGGGGGGTGAATTTATAACTTTTTTGAATGATGGTGTGATGTCCTGAATTTGGTGCGGGCTGGTTATGCCATTTGTACAAGCTGGTCGTAGAGTTGTCGCATGCCCTTGGTGGCCACCGCCTTGATGAAGTGGACGTTGCGGGATATGGGCTGCACATCCTTGGGGTCGATGACGTAGATGGGGGTGCCGGCGGGGGCGTAGTGGATGAGGCCGGCGGCGGGATACACGTTCAGCGACGTGCCGATGATGATCAGGATGTCGGTCTTTTCCACCACTTTGGCGGCCTCCTCAATCATGGGCACGGCCTCGCCGAACCAGACGATAAAAGGCCTCATGCGGGCTCCGTCGGGGGTCTTCTCGTCGTAGCCGATGGGCCGGTAGCCGATGTCCTGTACAAAACGTTTGCCGTTCTCGCTGCATGCCTTGGTGGCCTCGCCGTGCAGGTGGATGATCTTGCTGGACCCGCCACGCTCGTGCAGGTTGTCGATGTTCTGCGTGATGACGGTGACATCATAGTATTCTTCCAACTTGGCGCAGAGTTTGTGGGCCTCGTTGGGCTCGGTGTGCGCCAGCTCGGCACGCCGCGCGTTGTAGAAGTCAGTCATCAGGTCGGGGTTGCGGTACCACGCGTCAATGGTGGCCACGTCCTCCACATTATAGTTTTCCCACAGACCGTCGCTGTCGCGGAAAGTCTTGATGCCGCTCTCTGCGCTGATGCCGGCACCGGTAAGTATAGCGATTTTTTTCATATCGTGACTGATTGTTAATTGTTAACTATTAATTATTAACTATTAATTATTAATTATTAATTATTAATCGAACCACTAGTCCCCAAACGCCATGCCCACGCTGCGGGCGGTGTGGATAAGGAAGTCCTTGTCGGGGCACACTAAATGTGGGCTTTTCAGGGCGTCGGCAAGGGGCACGCTGGAAATGTTGGGGTGGCGGTACACGACCAGCTGGCCGTACTGTTTGTCCTTGACCAGCTCGAAGGCCTTGACGCCGAACTCGGTGGCCAGGATGCGGTCGTAGGCCACGGGCGTGCCGCCGCGCTGCAGGTGTCCGAGCACGGTCACGCGCACGTCATGCTCGATGCCGAGTTCCAGCAACTCCTGCCGTAGCACTTCGCCCACGCCGCCTAATTTGATGTGGCGGTCGCCGACAGCGGTGGGTGCCTGGCCGGTGACTTTCCCGTCGGTTTTCTTAGCCCCTTCGGCGATGACGATGTTGCAGAAGCCCATGCCGTTTTGGTAGCGTGTTTCGATTTTTTCTGCAATTTTACGGGGATCGTAGGGTATTTCGGGGATGATGCACACCTCTGCGCCGCCGGCGATGGCCGTGTGAAGGGCAATCCAGCCGGCATCGCGGCCCATCACCTCCATGATGAAGACGCGGTTGTGGCTCTCCGCCGTGGTCACTAATTTGTCGAAGGCTTCAGTGGCAATCTGCACGGCCGTCTGGAAACCGAAGGTGAAGTCGGTGGAGGAGAGGTCGTTGTCGATGGTCTTGGGCACGCCCACCACGGGGATGCCCATCTCCATGAGCTTCAGGGAGATGCCCTGCGAGCCGTCGCCGCCGATGTTGATGATGGCGTCAAAGCCCATCTCTTCCAAGCGGCGTTTCATCAGCTGCGAGCGGTCTTCCATCACCCACGAGCCGTCGGGCTGCTTCACGGGGAAGTGGAAGGGACCGCCCTTGTTGGTGGTCTTGATGATGGTGCCGCCCTTGACGTGCAGTCCGGAGACCATCTGCTCCGTGAGGCGTACAATTTCGATGTTGTCTTTCAGAATCCCGTTGAAGGATTCTATGCAACCGTATATCTCCCAGTCGGTTTCCTGTGCGGACCGTTTCACGATGCCGCGGATCACGGCGTTGAGGCCGGGGCAGTCGCCGCCGCCTGTCGCCACGAGAATCTTATGTGCCATAGTCAGTTCTTGTTTGAAAGCGGCAAAGATACGAATAAAACGAACACGGAGGGAGACTCTTTTTTTTGATAATAAAGCTATACGATTTGAAAAAAATGTATCTTTGTCGCATAAAAGATATTTGAAAAAAATGTATCTTTGTCGCATAAAAGATAATTGCCATGATGAAAAAATACGTTCTTCTTATTATTCAAATTTTTGTTATGGGTGCAATATCCGCTCAATCGCCGCTTGCCCGCACGTATGATTACGATGCGTCGGGAAATCGGTTGTTGCGCAAGACTGTTACGATGCGGAGTGCAGTGGCTGAACCCGATACAATGGAAATTACAGACAGTCGGAAAAATGCGGATTGTTTCATTGACCAAATCGGGCGTTGGGATGTTCATGTGTTTCCTAATCCCACATCGGGTTTGTTGACTTTGTCGTTTGACAAACCGGTGAAAAAGGGTTTGTATCAAGTCTTTTCCCTGTCGGGGAAGATTCTCATGAAAGGGAATTTGGCACAAAAAACACAGTTGGACATGTCTGCAATGCCTTCTGGCACATACCTTCTTGAAATCAAAATAGATAATCTTGATGAAACTTGGAAAATCATAAAACAATAAACTATGAAAACAATATCAAAGATGAATAATATTTTCACACTTCGTCTGCCACTATGGCTTCTCTTATTATTTGCCATACTGCTGTCGGGGAAAATGAAAGGTCAGAACACAAACCTCCCTGTGGGGGTGATTCCGGGAAATGCAGGAGTGTCGGCTTTGGGCGCAGCCACATACACCATTCCTATAGAGGTGATTCCGGGAACAGCGGGTGTTCAGCCAAACCTTAACGTGATGTTCAGTAGCGTGACGGGGTTCGGTGCTTTGGGTACACAGTGCGATTTGGGTGGGATTTCTGTCATCAGCCGAGTGGGGAAAAACCAGTTCCTTGACCATTCGTCATCAGCTGTTTCACTTGACTACAAGGACCGTTTTTCTCTTGACGGTAATCGTCTGGTATGTATGGACCCAACGCAGTACGGTCTTGACGGAACCACCTATTACCCTGAATTTGAAGACTATTCTTACGTTGTTTCGTATTCTGGATATGGGAATGGACCTGATTTTTTCAAGGTTTATTCTGATAACGGGACGATTGCGGAATATGGAAAACATGAAAACTCCAAGCAGATTATAGGAAATATTGTGCTTAACTGGTATGTAAACAAAATCACCGACCGGAACGGCAACTATATGACCTACACATACGGTCATAGTGGCAATGAGATTTGGATAGAACACATAGACTATACGGGAAACAGTAATGCGGGATTGTCTCCATACGCCCGCGTTTCATTTGTTTATGACACCACCTCTCACATAGGATCCCGTTTTGTTTACGGATATGAGATTCGCCAGACCCGGCTGCTTTCTTCAATACGCGTGGAATACTACAACGGAGGTGCGTATGAATTGGTGCGCCGGTATGATTTTACGTACAGCTACGAATCACCAAAAAAATTGGAGAACATCCATCTTACGGCTTCTGATGACCAGACCATGCTGAATCCCGTGTCGTTACAATGGGAAACCCAGGGTGTGGGAGTGCCGGATACGACACATATATATACTTCGGCTTTCCATAATGGGTCGAAGCATTTGTCCATTGACTTCAACAAGGACGGTCTTGTTGACATAGTGGAATATGATGCCGACCATTGTGTATTCTTTCAAAATACGGGGAATACGTTCCAATATGTGCATGTGGAAACTGCCGATGTTTCGAATGAATGGCAGATACTCCTATGTGTTGCCGCTGATGTGGACGGGGATGGCTATAGTGAGCTTCTTATTGTTTACCAAAAACCTACCGCATCAAAAATCCACGTGTTTGAAGTTTCGTATAATGGGTCTTCATTTCACACGGAGGAGTTTTCAAGCGAGATTCAGGCCAGTGCCGTACATAAAGATAATGTTTTTGCTGGTGATTTTTTCGGCAACGACCGCCATCAGATGTTGCTTCATTTTGATACAAGAGTCATGTTGCTGGGAGATTACAAAGGTTCTTTTAGAACCATCTATATCAACACGTTGCAGAATTCCCTTGTTGAAATTCTGGATTTTGACGGTGATCGTCAGATGGAGTTCATGGTATTGAACAGGGATGTGAATATATTCAAATGCGATCCGGATAATAATACAATCAACCGAATACGACGGCTGAATCATTTGCCGGATAAATTCATTGGAACGGGCGATTTCAACGGGGACGGCATATCCGATTTGCTTTTAAGGACAATAGACAACCCGGATCCGGGGTTGTCTTATTGGGTTTCTTTTGGTACGGGCCACGATTTCACTTCTGCCGTTGCTCATGACACGTACCTTTACCATACGGCAGGGGATAAGACTCCCCCTCGCGTGGCGGACATAAACGGCGACGGATACGATGACATTATGACTTTTATATTGAGTAATGCAGGATTAAAGGTCCAATATCATTTGGGAAGAGGTTATTATAACGACACATTACATTTTTTACGTTGCAATCACATCCCACATCCTTGTTTAGTTACCAGTTCAGAAATGACAGGTGGAGACTATGACATCCTTATCGGTGATTTCGACAACAACCATCATCTTGACATTTTGGTTTTCAAGGATATTGGCACATCTATTCCGGGAGTCATGCTGTACGATTTCAACGCAGAAAAGCAGCCTCCTCAAATGGTGCAGCTGAACAAGGGTGACGGTTCCTTCACACGATGGCACTTCAGGGAAATCCGTGGCATGATATACCGATATGCATCTTTCATAAGCCAAATCCCGCTGTTTTTCAATGTGGTGGATACACTTACAAGTTCCGGTGAAACCCCTGTAGACCTTCATCGGACTTGTTATGATTTTGCAGTGCCCTATTACACACCTCGCAGGCGGCAGGTGCTGGGCTTCGGCAGCACGGTGGTCCGTGATATGACACATCATACCACCGACAGCATGACGATGACCAATGTGAAGGCTGAAAACAACGTCTGGCAGGACGTTCTTCTTCCCGTAAGCCGGAAAAAGTATGTCGGGAACAGGCTTCTGCAAACGACGGAATATGGGGCCGAATGTCATCTGCTGCCCCTTAACCGAAGGATACTTATCACACCTCTCTCTGTCACCACCAACCATCTGGAAGGGACCGTCTCCACTGTTCGGAACACGTATTATGTGAGCGGTCGCTTGCGAAGCAGCACTTCGGAGGTCCGGGATGTGGCTGCCGCAGAGCCTCTGACATTGGATTCCGTACGGTATGCGTACCTTTCCATTACAATCCCTAACGGCATCAGCATCACTTTGCCGGACTCTTCTGAAACAATTTCGCGTATGGCCGGCAGTCCTCGGCAGATTGTCGGGACAAAGCGCTATACGTACAATTATCTGGGACAGCCCGTAACCTGCAACACAATGTCTGATGGCCAAACCGTCATCAAACAGTTTGGAGGGTATAATGCTTACGGCCTTGCCACTGAGGAGACCTTGTCGGCTGACAGTTGCCAAAGTCGTATGACCAGCCTTTCGTTCGACCCCACCGGACGCTTCGTGGTGCAGGCCACTAATCCTCTTAACCATTCAACATCCAGTGTATATGATCCCAAAACCGGCCTCGTGCTGGCGAAGACAGATGCGAACGGGCTGACGACCACCTACTCATACGATTCCTGGGGACGGATGGACACGGTTCGCTATCCAGACGGCACCATGACCACATACGCCTGCCGATGGTACACGCAGTCATCCATACCCAAGGCCTTATATTATACAGTGGCACAGACCACTGGATCGGCCCGCGAGTACCACTATTACGATCTGCTCGGACGCAATATCCGAACCCGGAAAATCGACTCTTACACCGACACTCGCTATAACACCAAGGGTTTGGTTGACAGTGTATCAGCCCCTCATGCCGTGGGCGTGGCGGATGTTGACAAACTTTGGCATACCTATCAGTACGACAGCCTTGGCAGACTCACCTCTGAACACGGACCCTACACGGATCTTTCCTACAGCTATTCGGCCCGTACTGTGAGCATAACGGACAACCTGAGGCAAACCACCACAGTGAAAACCTCCGATGCCGCCGGCAGACCGCTATTAGCATCGGACCCGGGTGGAACCATTCTTTACCAATACGCCTTGGACACCTGTAGCGGACATACGGTACTGCGCACGGATGTGACTACGGTTGGCAATACCACTTCTGCATGGACTGACCAGCAAGGGAACCGGTTGAAATTGGACGACCCGGATGCCGGTGTCCTGACATACCAATATAACACGTACGGGGAACTGGTGCGGCAGACTGACGCACGAGGCTTTTCCACCCTTTTCACATACGACAAGCTGGGGCGTGCCACACAGAAAACGTACACCGATACGACAGGGACCCTCCGGACTGTAAATTTCACCTACGACCAGTTTTCCAGCAACAACCGTGGGCGTGGAAAGCCTTCCACCATACAGATAAACGACACCCTTGCCGAACAGTATGTCTATGATCAATTGGGTCGATTGAAGCAAACCACCCGCTATGTGGATGGGACCGCCCACACGGAAATTTGTACTTATAATGCCTTTGGACAACTTGACACATTTGCATATCCCGACGGATTTGCCGTGAAATACGGATACGAAGAAAGCGGAAGACTGAATGCCATAACCCTGTGCGGAAGCGAAGTCCAGTTGGTAAAGGTGCCACGATACAATCTGTATGGCCATGCCACCCGCATTGAATACGGCAACGGACTTGCCACGGATTGGGAATATGACAGCAGAGGTATACTTACCCGCATCAACACAGGAAATATAATAGACTATGAAGTAATACCCGACACTCTGCCAGGGCCTCCCGACCCTCCCATTGATCCCCCTGTAATAGGACCACTCTCTATACACCCGTTATATATGTCGGGTATGGATGACGTTTATAGCATTGACAGCACTGTGCAAAACTTCCGCTACACATACGACGGTATAGGGCGGCTTGTGCAGCGCACAGGCAGATATGGACAGTACGAAAACTTCCAGTATGACAACCTTGACCGGCTGACCTCTTTTACGCAAGGTTCGGCAAACGGCATTTCCCAGACTTTCTCCACTGTATATAATACACAGGGCAACATTACGGGCAGCACCCTGGCGGGCTCCTACCAGTATGACAGTGAAAAGCCGCACGCGGTGACATCCGTGATGCCCTCCACCAACTTTCCGGAGGCAATTTCTTCCTCACAATGCGAAACGGAGTACAATTTCTTGAGCCAGCCTTCACGAATTGCGGAGGAAAATGTGGAGATTCTGTTGGAGTACGGAGCTGACAACCAACGTGCGAAGACGGTATTCAAAAACAGTGGGCATATTGCTCGCACCCGCTACCATATCAGTGCCAATTATGAGAGGGAAACGGATTTGAGGGGCGTGGAATGGAACTACCATTACATCTACGGGCCCAACGGCCTCGCCGCCCTCTGTGTGCGGCGTGATGGGGTGGACAGTCTCTATTACGTACACCCCGACCGTTTGGGCAGTTACACGCACATCACCAATGCAGGCAAGCAGGTAGTGCGGGCGTTACACTTCGACCCATGGGGCAACGTGAAAGCCGACACCAACTGGACGGTGTTTGCCACGAACGCCCCTTCTACGCTGATACGCTCTTTTCGCTTCGACCGCGGCTTTACCGGCCACGAGCACTACGCCGACTTGAAGATTATAAACATGAACGGCCGCCTGTACGACCCTGTGATTGCCCGTTTCTTTTCGCCTGACAACTTTGTGCAGCTGCCCGACTTCACTCAGAGCTATAACCGGTATTCGTACTGCCTGAACAACCCGTTGCAATATGTGGACCCGAGCGGAGAGAAGTTGAAATGGTGGCAGAATCTGCTGATTGGTTTAGGATTAGATTTCTTGACAGGAGGGGCTGTCTCTACGGCAGCATCTTTATTAGGAACCTCCGTGGCCTTCTCAAGTACCAGTATTGGTTATGAGATGCAGAAATTAGTCTCACCTGTTGCTTTCAAGTTTAGTTACGGTTTTGGTTCCCGCAACCATATCGGGTTTGATGCTTCGTTTGGGCCTGGCGGCATATTGGATTACCGCTGGCACGGTGGTGTTAGTTACTATTTTGGCGATAACGCCTACGGCAAATATAACGGATGGGAATTCCGCGACGGGGCTGAAATACGATGGTATGGTGTGGCAAGTATTTCAGGTACACGATTCAGTGCAGGGGAATATTCACAGATTACGAATAAAATAACCATAGGAAATGCTCGTAAAAACATTTCGTATGAAAACGACCAGTTGTTCGGCATTGGCAAAGTACTGGGAATATATAACGCTGATGGAGGGGATCGCTGGCGTTCGGCCGCTGTACAATTTCGTTACGGACTTTTCAATGCCACTCTCAATCTCTTCACTGGAGACCCAGGATTAGTTGAAAGGGATCGCAGTATTACTAATTATTTCCATGAATACTATAGTAGTGAAGGAGCTCTGGATGCCAATCAACGAGCTGGAGTCCTTAGTTTTGGATTTGGTTCATTTCGTTTAGGACGTAATTCTGAAATCATACGACATATTTTTCAAAATGAGTTAGCACACTCTGCCATTATGAAAGATGGACCTGCATGGTTCAAGTTTTTAGACATCGAACCAACTTGGTTTTGGTATTTCGGTAGTTTCAATGGCAATACATTATGGTAGAATCGTATAATAATGCTATTATGAATAGACATATTACATATATAATGATATTTATCAATTTGCTGTTTTTCAGTTGTACAAAACCAACACACCAATTTTCCAAAGAATCATATACGGGAGGAGAACTGCGGACAGATGGTTTTTATTACACTAATCTTTATTATCATGATCGTAACAATGTCCCTTCTGATGGATTCTTTCACCTGATTTTTTTATACAGAGATGGTTTATGGTTTGAAGGTGTTTCTTTTTTCGAAGCCAATGATATTAACATGATTTCGCAAGAGTGCATCGAGCATGTCATATCTGCGTATCCTTGGCGTTACGATAATATTAACGAATGGGGTGTCTATAAGGTCCTTAAAGATCGATTATATTGGACAATGTGTGAGTATCGAGGAATGGGAGACTGGTTTACTTCCTTGGATTCAGCTTACATTCTAAATGATACCACTTTTGTAAAAGTAAATTATACTTCCCAGAGTAATGGCCATCAGCCCTACGAAATCACCTATCATTTCCACCAATTCTCCTACAAACCTGACAGCAGCGTTGCATACCAGTGGTGGTAGGTATAATGTCCCCAAAATTTCCGACAGCAAGTTAACCCCCAAAAAGTATAATGCTCCCCAATTTCATACCGTAAACCAAATAAATTGTACTTTCGCAGCAGAAAAGATGATGACCTTGACCCGAACATACAGTCCTGTGGAAATATCCGTGCGATACGCGGAGACACAAGGTTTTACCGGCCACGAGCACTACGCCGACTTGAAGATTATAAATATGAACGGGAGGCTCTACGACCCCGTGATTGCGCGTTTCTTCTCGCCCGACAATTTTGTTCAGGCACCGGATTTCACGCAGAGTTTCAACCGATATTCGTATTGTTTGAACAACCCGCTGCAGTACGTGGATCCGAGCGGGGAGAATGTCTTCGATGCATTCCTATATGGCTTTTGCTGCATCCTCACTTTACCCGCCCGTATAATAACGGAGGGAGTCAGTTGGGTAAACGACCATATCAACGGTGACGTGAAGCCTGACGGCTACTTCCATGCCGACTATCTTTTCAATTGCGATCCTCCGCACGAAATAGACTATCAAAATGTCGTAAACTTGCAAAATCCGTACACAGCCACCTATTATGAACCCGACATGATGACCGACGCCGACGGCACCACCTACCGCACCGAGTACTATTGGGCGGCGGTGGGGTCGGGAGGAGAACATTGCTACAAGGTGGGCAAGGGCTTCTGGAAGAAAATCTTCACCCCCTACAAGGAAACGGGCAGGTGGTACACGAGGATGGTGCCGGTAGAGACAAAAGACGAAAAACTCCCCAATGATAATTCAAATGTCACTACTGTTGATGTTGGAATGGTCACTAATTTCATAGGGGTATCATCTTCTATTTATTCTGAAGGCAATTCAGGTTTGAATTATTATGTTCCTTATGGAATTTCCGTTTTGGCTTATGGCACACAAATGTTTGATATTGGAAGGGACGCATACAAGAATTGGCCTCCTTCCTTTGAAAATGCGTATGATTTCGCGACTGCGAACATTGGCTTTTGGGGAGGCCCGGAGGGTGCAATAGTAGGATTTACGCTAGATTTTCTTAAACGTGGTGTAAAATGGACTGCCAATTATTTATCTGAATTTGAAATGGAATTAAGAAGAATAAACTCACCTCAAACATACTATTAATATGAAGTCTTCCTTATCTTATAGAAATCTTTTTTTTGAGGGAATTATTCCCCTGTTGTCTGTGGTGGTATGGATACCGGTGTTTTATTGGATTTTGAATTATCAATGGACAAATCCACTATGGGAAAATATTTTATTTCTTCTTCTAATTATAGATATGATATTTCTTCTTTCCATTTATCCCATTGGTGTTTTGGTTAAATATCTCCTATACGATTACGATACGTTATTGGAGTACGATGTTTGTAACGAAAAGATTAGTTATGACAGGGAAGATATTAAGGTCGATTTTCAATTATCAGACATAGAATCTTTTGTCCGAATTCGCCCTCTATTAAGATCAGCGATAGGCTCTATATATGAAATAAAACTAAAATCAGGTTGTGTTATTACAGTGACAGATTTGCTTTCTGTAATGCAACAAATAGAAAAACATTTTGAAATAATCGATACATATTACGAATGTGTGCTGTTTCGTAAATTTTACAACGTTAGACCCAAAAATGATGATTCAAAATAGTGCACATTATTACTACGTCTATGGCGCCAACGGCCTCGCCGCCCTCTGCGTGCGCCGCAACGGGGTGGACAGTCTCTATTACGTACATCCCGACCGGTTGGGCAGCTACACGCACCTCACCGATGCCGACAAGCAGGTGGTGCGGGCGTTGCCTGTGATGAGAAGTTTACCTTTTTCAGCACCCTCATTTCCGAAGCGGATGGTATGAATTTTTTTTGTACTTTTGCCGCCGTTTTTAAAATACCCCAAATATTAATCATTTAAAAATCAAAAAGTAATGAAATCAGTATCTATTAGCGGTTCCCTCCGTGGGAACGTAGGGAAAAAAGATGCAAAAAACCAACGTAACCAGGGCATGATCCCTTGCGTGCTGTACGGCGGAAAAGAACAGAAACTCTTCGTTGTGGAAGAGAGACAGTTCCAAAAACTGCTCTATGTCCCCGAAGTGCAGTATGTTGATCTCAACATCGACGGCTTCGCCACCCGCGCCATCGTGCAAGAAACGCAGTTCCACCCGATTACGGATAAACTCCTGCATGTTGACTTCCTTGAAATCGTGGACGGCAAGCCCATCACCATCGAGCTTCCTTTCATGTTGAAGGGCACATCCCCGGGTGTCCTCAAAGGCGGTTCCCTCCAGAAGAGAGTGCGCAAACTCAAAGTGCGCGGCCTGCTTGAGAACATCCCCGAGAATATCGTGACCGACATCTCCAACATGGAAATCAACGATATGATCAAGATTGGAGACATCCATATCGACAATCTGGAAATCGTTGACAATGCCAACAAGGTCATCGTCTCTGTCAACCCGACCCGTAACGCCGTGGTTGAAGCTGCTGAGGGTGAGGCTGAAGAGGGCGCTGAGGCCTAATCATCAACCCATTCTATATATATAATATTGTAAACATTTAAAATCAGAAAATATGGCAGCAATTGGTGCAATTCGCAAACACGGTGTCGCGTTGATGATTATCATCGGCTTGGCCTTACTTGCCTTCATCTTGGGCGACCTTTCCCAGGTGACCCGTACTTTCTCCAACAAATATGTGATGGCGAAAGTGGATGGGAAGAAGATGGATAACGTCTATAGCGAACAGTACGAGCAGAATACCGCGTTGATGAGACTCCTCCAGAAGAAGTCCTCTTTCGACGAGAATGAAACCTACCAAATCCATGAGATGACCTGGCGTCAGATGCTTCAGGATGCCATCATGGACAAACAGCTCAAGGCCCTCGGTATGGCTTACACCTCCCAGATGGTGGAGGATTTCAAGGCCGACATGGTCGCCAGCCTGAACACGCAGCAGCCTAACCAGTATCTGATGCAGTTCGCACAGGCGCTGGCCGAGCAGTTCGGTCCGGAAAATGCCATGGCCATCATTTCCAATATCGAGGAATATGCCAACAACGAACAGACGAAGGAACTGTATAACGCATACAAGGCCATCGTTCGCTTCGCCCTCTCGGCAGAGAAGTCCAACCACTACTTCTCTTTGGTGCAGGGCTCCCTCTATTTCTCGGATGCCGCCGCCAAGCAGCTGGCTAACGACAATGCCACGGCTATGACGCAGCTCATGATGGTGAATCCGCAGTTGCCGGCTTTCAACGACATCAACGCCAAGCCGACCGACAAGGAGATGAAGGCATTCTACAACACCCATAAGAAAGATCTGTTCACCTCTTACGAGCCGGATCGTGACATTGATGTGGCTGTGTTCCCCATCAATCCCACACCTAAGGATCTGCAGGATATTGAGGATACCGTCCGCGCCGATTACCAGCGCTTCGCCACTGCGGAATCCCTGTTGGATTACAGCATCGAGAAGGGCGTTGGCACAGTGGACAGCACCTTCTACAAGAAAGACGATATCCAGTTGGACATCCTCGACAGCTTGATTTTCAAGATGCCGGTGGGATCCTACATCGAGCCGTTCACTTACGAGAACGCCAAATGGTACTTCGGCAAGGTTTACGGTGGCGCTTTCCGTCCCGATTCTGTGTTCGTGGCTACGATTGAACTCCCGTTCAAGACCTCCCAGAACACGACGGCCAAATACACGAAGAAACAGGCCCGTCTGCTTGCTGACAGCTTGAAGAACGTGATTGCCAGCCGTCAGGCTTCCATCTTCGAACTCCAGCTCAACTACCTCAATGGCCGCGAGCGTACCGACAGCACGTTCTGGTTGCCGGAAAGAGGTACAATAGCCTCCCTCTATAACGAATTGGTGGCCACGCCCGATGGCGGTCTCTATGTATATGCCGCCACTGGTGGTTACATCGTTTTCCAGGTGATGCAGCGCACTCAGCTGATCGAGAAGAGACAATTCGTGCTTTATGATTATGACATTGTCGCTTCCGAGGCCACGTTCAACAACATCAAATCCCAGGCCAACCAGTTTGCCGCTTCCATCTCTTCGGATGCCGACTTGATTTCCGAGGCTGCCAAGAAGGGTATCCAGACGGTGAACGGAACGCATGTGCTTTCCATGGCCACGACCATCGGTCAGCTGCCCAACTGCCGCGACATCGTGAGCTGGGCTTTCGCCGATGGCACGAAGAAAGACGACATCTCCGACGTGATCAATGTGGACAGAATGTTCCTGGCCGTGGCCGCTAACAAGACCGTCCGCAAGGTGGGTGTGCAGAAGTTCGAGAACGTCAAGGCCGACATTGAGGCTATGCTGACGGCTGAGAAGAAGGCTGAGATGGTGGCCGAGATGGTCAACAAGGATCTGGCATCCTCCTCAATGGAGGCTCTCGCCCAAAAATATTCCACTCAGCTGATGGACAGCGTGATGCTCTATTTCGCGGGCGACATGTACCAGAACCGTGGTGTGGAGGGCAAGGCTATTGGCAAGATCTTCAGCTTGCCTGCCAACAAGCCGACGGCTGTTGCCGGTCGCAACATGGTGTATGTGGCCAATCTGCAGCAGACCACCAAGGGTGCCGCCACCCCGGGCTATATGCTGGAGAAGAACATGCTCCGCAACATTCTGATGGGTCGCGAACGTGGCGAGGCCACTCTGATGACCTACCTGATCCAGAACACCTCCGTCATTGACAACCGTTACAAATTCTATCAGAAATAGACATTTTCTTATATTGATTGAGAGGGTGCCCGGCATGTCCGGACACCCTTTTTTTATAGGTGTGAAAAATATCCACAAGAAAATGTTGACGGTAAGAAAAAAAATGTATCTTTGCACGCTTTTTAGAAGTGAAATGGATTGTGGGGTTGGATTTGAGGCGTAGTAGTACGTAACTACTTGATTTCACGGACTGTATTGAAATAGAAGATGGCAAAAGGGTAGGGGTTTCTTATGGTTTACGAATGATAGAATAGTTGCATTTTGCTTCCAAAAGTGCGCTATTTTTTTTTGAAAGTAATCAATAATTAATCAATAAAATAAAATTTGAAGGGATGAAAAAGATTAAAATTACACAAGTTAGAAGTGCGGTTGACAGACCTATCCGTCAAAAAAGATCGTTGGAAGCCTTAGGCATCCGGAAAATGCACCAGACTGTAGAACATGAGGCCACGCCCCAGATCCTGGGTATTGTGGACGCCGTCAAACATTTGGTTTCAGTAGAAGAATTATAACGAGATTAATAACAGTTGAAATTTAGAAACGATGAATTTACACAACTTAAAACCAGCAGCAAACTCAACACACAGTGACAGAAGAATAGGCAGAGGACAGGGTTCCGGCAAGGGAGGCACGTCCACACGTGGTAATAAAGGTGCTAAGTCGCGTTCCGGTTACAGCCGCAAGATCGGTTTCGAGGGTGGTCAAATGCCCATCTACCGTATTTTGCCCAAGAGAGGTTTCAAGAACATCAACCGCGTGGAATACAACGCCATCAATATAAGCACTTTGCAGCATCTTGCTGATAAGAATATCACTGACATTGACCGTGATGTTCTGATTGCCAACGGCTTGGCGAAGAAGAACGACCTGATCGCCATCCTGGCCAAGGGTGAGCTCACCGCCAAGGTGAATGTGAAGGCTGACAAATATTCCGCCAAGGCCAAGGCTGCCATCGAGCAGGTTGGCGGCACGGCAGCGTTAGTCAATGCCCCTGTTGCAGAGTAAGTTTTTAATTTAATCACTTTTTCTCATGAAAAAATTTATTGAAACGATACAAAACATTTTCAGGATTGAAGATCTCCGTAAGAGAATTCTCTATACGCTCTTCATCATCCTGATATACCGTTTCGGTGCCCATGTGGTGCTTCCGGGTATCAATCCCGGCGGTCTTTCCGCTTTCACCAGTGCCGCGCAGAAGGGTATCTTCGGTATGATCGACCTCTTCTCGGGTGGTGCCTTCTCCAACGCTTCCATCTTCGCATTGGGTATCATGCCGTACATCTCCGCATCCATCGTGGTGCAGTTGCTCACATTGGCTGTGCCTTATTTCCAGCGTTTGCAGAAAGAGGGTGAGAGTGGCCGTAAGAAAATCAACCAGATCACGCGTTACCTTACGGTGATCGTGTTGGCCATCCAGGCTCCTGCTTACATCGCCAACCTCGTCAACCAGTTCCCGGGCGCCATTGCCCCGTCCATGCTGGAACACCATGTGCTGGGCTTCACGGCCTTCGGCTTCACGGCTTTCATCCTTTTGATCGCCGCCACGCTCTTCATCATGTGGTTGGGTGAGCGTATCACCGACAACGGTATTGGCAACGGTATCTCCATGATCATTATGATCGGTATCATCGCCCGTTTCCCCTTCGCTATCAAGGCCGAGTTTGTGGCCCGTATCAGTGAGATGAACGGTGGTCCTATCGTTTTCATCATCGAGATTGTGCTGATGATGGTGATTATCGCCCTCTGTATCCTCCTCGTGCAGGGTACCCGCCGCGTTCCGGTCCAATACGCCAAGCGTGTTGTCGGCAACAAACAGTACGGCGGTGTCCGCAACTATCTGCCCCTCAAGGTTAACGCCGCCGGCGTTATGCCTATCATCTTCGCCCAGGCGCTCATGTTCATCCCCCCGATGATCTTCGCCAACGCTTCCCAAGAGTCCATCTCCGGCTTCTGGGGCAGCTTCCTCGATTACAACCGTTTGGGCTACAACGTGGTTTATTTCATTTTGATTATACTGTTCACCTATTTCTATACGGCTATCACCATCAATCCGCAGCAGATTGCCGAGGATTTGAAGAAGAACGGCGGTTTCATCCCGGGCACGAAGCCTGGCAAGCAGACGGCCGAGCTGATTGATAACATCATGTCGCGCATCACGCTTCCGGGATCCATCTTCCTGGGCATCGTGGCTGTGCTGCCGGCCATCGTCCGCATGTTCGGTGTCAACCAGCAGTTCGCACAGTTCTTCGGCGGCACGTCCCTGATCATTATGGTCGGTGTGGTGCTGGATACGTTACAGCAGATTGAGAGCCATCTCTTGATGAGACATTACGACGGTCTCACTAAGTCGGGCCGTATCAAAGGCCGTATGGGTGGTGTTTATGGAGGATAATGGAGAACATGTTCAGAAGAATCAAATATAAATCCGAAGCCGACTTCGAGAAGCTGAGAAAGAGCGCTCATGTGGTGGCTGTTGCCTTGGCAGAGGTTGCCAAGTACATCAAGCCCGGTGTGCCCTTGACCTACCTTGACCAGATAGGGGAGGAGTGCATCCGCGACCATCACGCGATTCCTTCTTTCAAGGGGTTCGAGGGTTTTCCCGCTGCGCTCTGCCTCTCGGTGAACGACGTGGTGGTTCATGGCATCCCCAAAGCGGGCATGTACCTGAACGACGGCGATATCCTGTCGGTGGATTGCGGGGCTCTTCTGGACGGTTTTCATGGTGATTTCGCCTACACGTTCGCCGTTGGGGAGGTTTCCGAGGAGGTTCGTCTGCTGATGGACCGCACCAAGGAATCCCTCAACAAGGCCATCGAGGTGGCTGTGGCGGGCAAGACGGTAGGCGATATCGGCCACACGGTGGAAACATACGTGGGCAAGTACAACTACGGCGTGGTGCGCGAGCTATGCGGCCATGGCATCGGCAAGGACATGCACGAGCGTCCCGACATCCCCAATTTCGGTCGGCCCAACAGTGGCGATCGTCTGCAGGAGGGCATGTGCATCTGCATCGAACCGATGATCACGCTCGGCTCGCACAAAATTTACATGGAGCAGGACGGATGGACCATCCGCACCCGTGACCACAAGCCTGCCGCCCATTACGAACACCAGCTGGCCATCACCTCCAAGGGAACGGAAGTCATCTCCTCCTATAAACTGATAGGTGAAGTCATCGGAACGAACGAACTCTATTAAAAATACAGAATATGGCAAAGCAATCATCATTCGATTTGGACGGCATCGTGACGGAAGCGTGCGGGAACGGGCTCTACCGGGTGCAGCTGGAAAGCGGGCATGTGATCATCGCCCACCTCTCCGGCAAGATGCGCCTGCATTACATCAAGATCCTGCCCGGCGACAAAGTCCAGGTGGCCATGTCTCCGTATGACCTCACCAAGGGGCGGATAACCTTCCGTTATAAAAGTTAAGGAATCAAATAAAGAAAAATAATAACATCAATAAAACAGAAAAAAATGAAAGTAAGAGCGTCAGTTAAAAAGAGATCAGAAGACTGTATCGTGGTGAAACGTCACGGAGTGGTTTACGTGATTAACAAGAAGAACCCTAAGATGAAACAGCGTCAGGGTTAGGATTTATCATCGAATAAAATTATTAATTAACAATAAAATATTAAAGTAATATG
Organism: Bacteroidales bacterium; assembly: GCA_016285145.1. GTDB lineage: Bacteria > Bacteroidota > Bacteroidia > Bacteroidales > WCHB1-69 > F23-D06. The sequence continues at coordinate 59,588 of JAEEQE010000005.1, forward strand.
GCAAGAATTGCAGGTATTGATTTACCGAAGAACAAACATGGCGAGATCGGCTTGACCTACATTTACGGAATCGGCAGAAGCACTGCCCAAAAGATTCTGACGAAGGCCGGTATCAGCTGGGACAAAAAGGTAAATGAATGGAACGACGATGAGTTGGCAGTTATCCGTGGATTGGTTAATGATTTGAAGGTGGAAGGTCCTCTGAGATCTGAGGAGCAGATGAACATCAAGCGACTGATGGATATCGGCTGTTACAGAGGCATCCGTCACCGTTTGGGATTACCGGTACGTGGACAGAGCACGAAGAACAACGCCCGTACACGTAAGGGACGTAAGAAAACTGTTGCAAACAAGAAGAAAGCAACCAAGTAGTTAATAATCATTACGGATAGAGAAAACATACAGTTATGGCAAAAAATACTAAAACATCCAAGAAAAAAGTTGTCAGAATTGAGGCTTCTGGAAAAGCGTTCATATATGCATCTTTTAATAACGTTATTGTTTCCCTTACCAATAATGACGGTCAGGTTATTTCCTGGTCCTCTGCCGGTAAGATGGGATACAGAGGTTCCAAGAAAAACACCCCTTACGCTGCCCAGATGGTGGCTCAGGATTGTGCCAAGGTCGCTTACGATCTCGGTCTGCGCAAGGTGAAGGTTTACGTTAAAGGTCCGGGACAAGGCCGTGAATCTGCAATCCGCTCCATCAACACCACGGGTATCATCGTGGAAGAGATTACGGATGTCACTCCGCTTCCGCACAACGGTTGCCGTCCTCCCAAACACAGAAGAGTATAATTTTTTACAGTATCTTATAACAATAAAAAAAGTTTACAATTATGGCAAGATATACAGGACCTAAAACGAAAATCGCAAGAAAATTCAAAGAACCGATTTACGGACCGGACAAGAGTCTGGAGAGAAAGAACTACGCTCCGGGCCAGCATGGTCAGAGCCGGAGACGCTCCAAACTTTCCGAGTACGGCATGCAGCTTCAGGAGAAGCAGAAAGCCAAATACACCTACGGTCTTCTTGAGCGTCAGTTCCGCAAACTGTTCCATTTGGCAGCCCGCAAGAAGGGTGTCACGGGCCAGAACCTCATGCAGCTTATCGAGTCCCGCTTGGACAATGTGGTGTTCCGCTTGGGCATTGCGCCTTCCCGTGCCGCCGCCCGCCAGTTGGTTTCCCACCGCCACATCTCCGTCAACGGCGCCATCTGCAACATTCCTTCCCGTCTGCTGGTTCCCGGCGATACGGTGGAGGTGCGCGAGCGCTCCCAAGCTCTTGAAGTCATCACCAATTCCCTCAGCGGCAAGGCGATGAACTCCGCTTGGCTCGAATGGGATGGCAACCTCATGGTCGGCAAGTTCATGAACTATCCGCAGCGCGAGGAAATCCCCGAGACCATTAACGAGCAGGCTATCGTCGAGTTGTACTCCAAATAGTGATCAGTGATTAGTGAACAGTGATCAGAACAAAGAACCCTTCCGGATCACAGTTCACAGCTCACAGTTCACACGATATTAATTACAGATCACAAATTAAAACACAAAAAAATGGCAATATTAACATTTCAGAAACCCGATAAGGTCATCATGAACGAGGCCGACGATTTTCACGGCATATTTGAATTTCGTCCCCTGCAGCAAGGCTACGGCGTAACCATCGGTAACGCCCTGCGCCGCGTGCTGCTCTCTTCATTGGAAGGCTATGCCATTACCTCCGTCAAAATCGAGGGTGTTGCCCAGGAGTTCTCCTCCATCGCGGGCGTGATGGAAGATGTCACCGACATCGTCCTGAACCTCAAGCAGGTGCGTTTCAAGAACAAGATTGAGAACAACAATGCTGAGAAGGCTACCATCATCATCTCCGGCCAGGAACAGTTCACCGCCGGTGATATGAACCGCTTCCTCAACTTCTTCCAGGTCCTCAATCCCGAGCTGCTGATCTGCCGCATGGAACCCTCTGTGAAACTGGTCATGGAGATCACCATCGACAAAGGTCGCGGTTATGTGCCCGTGGAGGACAACCACACATTGCACGAGGGCATCAACGTCATCGCCATCGATTCCATCCATACGCCCATCAAGAATGTGAAGTATGTGATTGAACCGTACCGCGTTGAGCAGAAGACGGACTTTGAAAAGCTGGTGCTGGAAATCGATACGGATGGTTCCATCAACCCGAAAGACGCGTTGAAGGAAGCCGCCAAGATCCTGATTCAGCATTTTGCGCTTTTCTCCGATGACAAGATCTCCTTGGATACGCCGGAAGAGCCCGCCACAGTGGAGGATTTTGATGAGGACGACATTCTCAAACGTCAGATTCTCAAATCCAAACTCGTGGATATGGACCTCTCCGTCAGAGCGCTGAACTGCCTGAAATCGGCAGAACTGGAAACGCTCGGTGACTTGGTGGCCATCCATAAGAGTGACCTCCTCAAGTTCCGCAACTTCGGTAAGAAATCCCTTGCCGAGTTGGAGGAATTGGTGAAATCCAAAGGTTTGGAGTTTGGAATGAATGTATCAAAGTATAAATTAGATAGAGATTAATAATATGAGACACGCGAAAAGAATCAATCATTTAGGAAGAACGGATGCCCATAGAAAGGCCATGATGGCCAATATGGCTACATCTCTGATTATGCATAAGAGAATTTCCACGACCTTGGCAAAGGCAAAAGAATTGAGGAAGTTCGTAGAGCCCATCGTCACGCGCAGCAAGAATGATACGACGCATTCCAGACGTATGGTCTTCTCCCAGCTTCGTAACAAATATGCCGTCACCGAGTTGTTCCGTGAGATTTCCCAGAAGATCGCCACGCGCCCCGGCGGATACACTCGTATCCTGAAGACCGGCTTCCGCAAGGGTGACAATGCCGAGATGTGCATCATCGAATTTGTGGACTACAATGAAACCTACACCACCGAAGGTGGCAAGAAGAAATCGACCCGTACCCGTAGAAGCAGCAAGAAGGCTGTCAAGACGGAGGAAGTGGTGGCCGAAGCCGCTGCTGAAACCGTTGCCGAAGAGCCTAAGGCCGAATAGTATTTGTCGTACGGATTACGCCATGCAGAGGATGGACTGGTGTTCATCCTCTTTTTTTGTTTGTATCTGCGGTCATTACATTTCATTTGTATAATTCGCTGAAAAGTACCATGGCGCGTCTCTACATTCGGTAAATTCTTAGCCTGTCTATATTTGAAATTTATGTATTTTTGCACCTCACAAATTGAAAAATAGAAAACACAACGAGCTATGAAAGGAATCGTATTGGCAGGCGGGGCCGGAACCCGTCTTCATCCCATCACGCTGGCCATGAGCAAGCAGCTTATGCCCATCTATGACAAGCCCATGATCTATTACCCGATCTCGACGCTCATGCAAGCAGACATTCGGGAAATCCTCATCATATCCACCCCGCAGGACCTGCCTAACTTCGAGCACCTGCTGGGCGATGGCTCCCGTATCGGATGTCGTTTCGAGTATAAGGTGCAGGAAGTTCCTAACGGCCTTGCGCAGGCCTTTGTGCTTGGCGAGGAGTTTATCGGCAATGATAAGGCAGCGCTTGTGCTGGGTGACAACATCTTCTACGGTGGCGGTATCGAACACCATCTGATGGAGAGCAAGGATCCCGACGGTGGCGTGATTTTCGCCTATCACGTGTCGGATCCGGAGCGTTACGGCGTGGTGGAGTTTGATGCGGACATGAAGGCGGTATCCATTGAGGAGAAGCCCAAGCAGCCCAAGTCCAACTATGCGGTTCCGGGGCTTTACTTCTACGACAACAGCGTGGTGGAGGTGGCCAAGAACATCAAACCCAGTGCGCGTGGCGAGTACGAGATTACGGATGTGAACCGTTATTATTTGGAAGCCGGTAAGCTGAAGGTCTGCAAGTTGGACCGCGGCACTGCTTGGCTCGACACAGGCACGTTCAACTCCTTGATCGAGGCCACGCAGTTCGTGCAGGTCATCGAGGCGCGTCAGGGCCTGAAGGTGGGCTGCATTGAGGAGATCGCCTACAAGCACGGCTTCATCGATGCTGCCCAGTTGGAGGAGATTGCCCAGCCCTTGATGAAGAGTGGCTATGGCGCCTATCTGATGGGCTTGCTGAAATAGAGGGTGTTTTTCATAAGGATACATAAATCCCGTATCACATTGTGGTGCGGGATTTTTTTGTTGTCTGTATGTCGTTGTTTTGCCGTGAGGCAGGGCAGCGGGTTTTCGTGTCCACTTTTTGGAGCTGGTACAATTGTTGCCATAAAATAGGGGATTTTGGAATAATCCCGATAATAAAATTTGGGGATTCTGGAATAAAATCCACTTTTTGTTTTTGGGATTCTGGAATATTTAGTATCTTTGCACTTGAAAATAAACTTGTTATGGCGGAAGAAAGAATATTCAAACGCAAGATTTACAACCAGATGCTCCAATGGAAACATGAGCGGGACGGCAAAACTGCGCTTCTGGTAAAAGGGGCGCGGAGAGTAGGCAAATCAACGATAGTGGAAGAATTTGCACGAAACGAATATCAGTCCTACCTTCTAATCGACTTTTCCGAGGCCTCACAAGAGGTGAGGTCTCTTTTTGACAACCTGATGGACCTCAACTACATCTTTCTTCGCCTACAGTCGCTCTACAACGTTAATCTTCATGAACGGCAGTCGGTTGTCATTTTCGACGAGGTGCAGAAATGTCCAATGGCCCGCCAGGCCATTAAAAAACTCGTCAAGGACCATCGCTACGACTATATCGAGACAGGCTCGCTTATATCTATTCGTAAAAACACGAAGGACATAATCATCCCAAGCGAGGAAACCAGAATAAGTATGTATCCCATGGATTATGAAGAGTTTCGTTGGGCGTTGGGTGATTCCGCCTCAATTCCTCTTTTGAGGCAGTTCTACGACAAATGGCTTCCACTTCGACAGGCCTTGAACAAGGCTTTACGCGACTTTCACCTCTACATGCTGATTGGAGGGATGCCACAAGCGGTAAACGAATACCTTGACACCAACAACCTCAGCAAGGTTGATCTGGTGAAACGTGAAATTCTGGAGTTGTATTTTGACGATTTTATCAAGATAGATCCCACTTATCGTGCGTCAAGGCTGTTTCAAGCTATTCCGTCGGAGCTGAACAAAAACGCCTCGCGTTACCAGGTTGGCAGTGTGCTGTCCGATAGCGAACGCAAAAATATCGATGAAATTTTGGAAGCAATGAGGGAAAGCATGGTCGTCAATTTCGCATTTCATGCCAACGACCCATCGGTTGGGTTGCCATTACACAGCAATACGGAACAGTACAAAATATATGTTGGCGACACGGGACTGTTTGTCACTCTTGCTTTTTGGGACAAGGACATCACCGAGAACGTCATCTATCAGAAGCTTCTCTCCGACAAACTCTCCGCCAACCTTGGCTATGTCTATGAGAACATTGTTGCACAAGTGCTCACGGCCAATGGCAACAGACTCTTCTACCACGCATGGCCTTCAACGACTTCAAACCACAACTACGAGGTTGACTTTCTCCTTTCGCGAGGAGCAAAAATATGGCCTCTTGAGGTAAAGTCTTCTGGCTACAAAACCCACAAATCGCTTGATGAGTTCTGCCGCAAATATTCCGAACGCATAAACAACCCACATCTTATCTACACCAAAGACTATGGCAAGAATGGTGTCACCACACTGCTTCCCGTTATGATGACGATGTTTTTGTGAAATATAACGTAACCTAATCTAATCTAATCCAATTTTTTTTATCTTTGTCCCGTTGTTTTGCCAAAAGACAGAACAACGGTTTTTTATTGAAAAGAAAGCGAGTTTTCGCTTATCCGTCTCGGTGAATCTGGACAATTCTCGAATGTTAGTACGGATATCGGAAATCAAGCTTGCCTAATGAGTATTTATTGCCAAATACGAATAGGTGGGGCTTGTTCTTCAGTATCTTACTAACAGGGAGTCCAGCCCTACCGAGTGGAGACTGTCGAATTGAAGCTCCACTTTCTTTGTGTGTGGTGTTCAGTAAGAAAGATAACGTTGATAGTATTAACAAATATAAATTTCAGATATGAGAAAAATTTTCACATTGATAATCATGGTGCTGGCCGTATATAACTTGTTTGCTCAAGCACCGCAGAGGATGACCTATCAGGCCGTGGTGCGCAACAGTGCCAATGTCCTGATTGCCAACCAGAACGTGTCGGCACGTATTTCCATTTTGCAGGGTTCTGCGCAGGGTGCAGCCGTATATGTGGAGCAGCATAACACGACAACCAACGCTAACGGGTTGATGACTGTGGAGATTGGCGGTGGCTCGCCTATGGCGGGCGTTTTCGCCAATATCGACTGGAGTACCGGTCCCTATTTCCTGAAATCGGAGATTGACCCGGAGGGCGGCATCAACTACTCCATTGAGAGTGTGCAGCAGTTGTTGAGCGTGCCCTACGCTCTGTATGCAAAAGAGGCGGGCAACGGTTTCAGCGGCGACTACAACGACTTGACGAATGTGCCCACCTTTACGGAATCTCAGATTCTGAGCATCAGCCACGATACTATCTACCTCACAGGCGGCAGCTTCGTGAAACTGCCCGCCGGTTTTGATGGCGATTATAACAGTTTGACGAATAAACCAAACTTGTTCAGCGGAGCCTACAACGATCTAACGGGCAAACCCAACCTCGCGCCCGTGGCCACGAGTGGCGCCTACGGCGACCTCACCGGGCAGCCGACCATCCCTGCCGAGCAGGTGAATGCCGACTGGATTGCTACTTCCGGCAAGGCGCAGATACTCAACAAACCGATGCTCTTCAGCGGCAACTACAACGATCTGACTAATAAGCCGACATTGTTTGATGGTAATTATAATTCGTTGAGCAACAAGCCTATACTGTTTAGTGGCAATTATAACGATTTGACGAACAAGCCGACCCTGTTTGACGGGAACTACAACTCGTTGAGCAACCGCCCGAACCTGTCGGCGGTGGCTTTGAGCGGCAGTTATAACGATTTGATTAACAAACCGGCCTTGTTCGACGGAAATTACAATTCGTTGAGCAACCGCCCGAATCTCGCGCCAGTGGCCACGTCGGGCAGCTATGCCGACCTGACCAACAAACCGAACTTGGCCACGGTGGCCACCAGCGGCAGTTACAACGACCTCTCCAACCGCCCCGCCATCCCTTCCGAGCAAGTGAATGCCGACTGGACAGCCATTTCCGGCAAGGCGCAGATTCTCAACCGGCCCAACCTCGCGCCCGTGGCCACATCAGGCAACTACAACGACCTTACCAACAAGCCCACTATCCCGGCCGAGCAGGTGAACTCAGACTGGAATGCCACCTCCGGCAAGGCGCAGATCCTTAATAGACCCAACCTCGCGCCTGTAGCCACTACCGGCAATTATAGCGACCTTAACGGTAGACCCAACCTCGCACCAGTAGCCACCTCGGGCAACTACAACGACCTTAACAATCTTCCCACCATCCCTAATGTCCCTACAGACGTTAGTGTCTTTACCAACGACGCCGGCTACCTTACTCGCGATTCCCTCCCCACCAACGTGAGTGGCTTTACCAACGACGCTGGCTACCTTACCACCTTCACGGAAAGCCAAATCCTGAGCATCAGCAATGACACCATCTACCTTACGGGCGGCAGCTTCGTGAAACTGCCCGCCGGCTTTGACGGCGACTACAACAGCCTTACCAACAAGCCGAACCTTTTCAGTGGTGCTTACGGTGACCTTACAGGAAAACCCAATCTTGCGCCCGTAGCCACCTCAGGCAACTATAATGATCTCACCAACAAGCCCACTATCCCTACGGTCCCTACTGACGTTAGTGTCTTTAACAATGACGCCGGCTACCTTACCCGCGACTCCCTCCCCACCAACGTGAGTGGCTTTACCAACGACGCTGGCTACCTTACCTCCTTCACGGAAAGCCAAATCCTGAGCATCAGCAACGACACCATCTACCTCACAGGCGGCAGCTTCGTGAAACTGCCCGCCGGCTTCGATGGCGACTACAATAGCCTGACAAACAAGCCTAACTTCGCGCCTGTTGCCACCTCGGGCAACTACAGCGAACTTAACGGCAAGCCCAATCTCGCGCCAGTAGCCACTACCGGCAATTATAGCGACCTTAACGACCTTCCCACCATCCCTACGGTCCCTACTGACGTTAGTGTCTTTAATAACGACGCCGGCTACCTTACCCGCGACAGCCTCCCCACCAACGTTAGCGTCTTTACCAACGATGCTGGCTACCTGACCTCCTTCACGGAAAGCCAAATTCTGAGCATCAGCAACGACACCATCTACCTCACAGGCGGCAGCTTCGTGAAACTGCCCGCTGGCTTCGATGGCGACTACAACAGCCTGACAAACAAGCCTAACCTCGCGCCAGTAGCCACTACCGGCAATTATAACGACCTTAATGACCTTCCCACCATCCCTAATGTCCCCACCAACGTTAGTGCCTTTAACAATGACGCCGGCTACCTGACCTCCTTCACGGAAAGCCAAATTCTGAGCATCAGCAACGACACCATCTACCTCACGGGCGGCAGCTTCGTGAAACTGCCCGCTGGCTTCGATGGCGACTACAACAGCCTGACAAACAGGCCCAACCTCGCACCAGTAGCCACCTCGGGCAACTACAGCGACCTTAACGGTAAGCCCAATCTCGCGCCAGTAGCCACTACCGGCAATTATAGCGACCTTAACGACCTTCCCACCATCCCTAATGTCCCTACTGACGTTAGTGCCTTTAACAATGATGCCGGCTACCTTACTCGCGACTCCCTCCCCACCAGCGTCAGTGCCTTCACCAACGACGCGGGCTACCTGACCTCTTTCACGGAGAGCCAAATCCTGAGCATCAGCAACGACACCATCTACCTTACGGGCGGCAGCTTCGTGAAACTGCCCACTGCAGAGGGATTTAGCGGCAGTTACAATGATCTCACCGACAAACCCACCATCCCTAATGTTCCCACTAACGTTAGTGCCTTTACTAACGACGCCGGCTACCTAACCTCTTTCACCGAAAGCCAAATCCTGAGCATCAGCAACGACACCATCTTCCTCACAGGCGGCAGCTTCGTGAAGCTGCCCGCTGGCTTCGATGGCGACTATAACAGCCTGACAAACAAGCCCAACCTCGCACCAGTAGCCACCTCGGGCAACTACAGCGACCTTAACGGCAAACCCAATCTTGCTCCCGTGGCTACCAGTGGCAACTACAACGACCTTAACGACCTTCCCACCATCCCTAATGTCCCTACAGACGTTAGTGTCTTTAACAATGACGCTGGCTACATTACAGCTGCGGATGTGCCCGCCCAGGTGAATTCCGACTGGAACGCCACCTCCGGTGTGGAGGAGATCCTGAACAAGCCCACGAATGTGAGTGCCTTTAACAACGATGCTGGCTACCTAACCGCCGACAGCCTCGCCAATCTTAACAACCAACTTGACGCCTTGCAGCACGCCTTTGACAGTTTGCAGCAAATAGTGGAAAACGACCATTTTGTGTGCGGCACCTCCACCGTTTCCGACCACGAGGGCAATGTTTATCACACGGTGAAGATTGGCAACCAGTGCTGGACGAAGGAAAACCTGCGCACCACCACCTCACCGAGTACGGGAACATACCTCATCCCAGCTCCCGGAACTGACTACACCTACACGGGCAAGCAAGCCCGATGGTACAACGACGACTCCACTACCTACGCGCCGATGAACTACGGTCTGCTCTATAACTGGAACGCGGCGGTGGATACCTTCAATACAGCGTATGGGGAAACCAGTGTAAACACCAGCCAGAGCAATGCGGTGTCGGTGAACTTCATAGGCAACCGCCGAGGCATCTGCCCCGCGGGGTGGCACCTGCCGAGTGATGCGGATTGGAACACAATGGAGGCAACTGTGAGTGGTTCGAACTGGCAGGCGAGTTATGAGACCACATACGGATGGCGTGGAACTCATGCGGGCAAGCTTGCCGGTGGAGAAAACTGGTCGACCAGTTCCACGTCTGGAGTTCCTGGCGACTACAGCAATGCCGACCGTAACGCCACGGGCTTTTCCGCTGTTCCAGCGGGCTACTGCTACAGTTCGTCGTTCTACGACGCGGGCTACACCGCCAACTTCTGGTCCTCTACGCAGTATGTGAGCAGTCCGAACTTCGCGTATGTCCGCTACCTGAACTACAGCTACGCCAACGTGAGCAGGGAATACTACCTCAAGCACTACGGCTTTTCGGTCCGTTGCCTTCGCGACAATACTACTATCAGCGAGCAAATAGACGCTCAACAGCATATCCTTGACAGCCTTGCGCCTGTGGCCTTCAGTGGGGATTACAATGACTTGGTGAACACGCCTCCTATCCCTGCCGCGCAAGTGAACTCCGACTGGAACGCCACCTCTGGTGTGGAGGAAATTCTCAACAAGCCCACGAATGTGAGCGCGTTTAACAACGATGCTGGCTACCTCACCGCCGACAGCGTCGCCAAGCTGAACAACCAGCTTGACTCCTTGCAGCAAGCCCTGGAGAACCTGCAGCAGCAGATGCCCTTCATCTGCGGAACCTCCACGGTTTCTGACCACGAAGGCAACATCTATCACACCGTGAAGATTGGCAACCAGTGCTGGACGAAGGAGAACCTGCGCACCACCACCTCGCCTACAACGGGGACGTACCTCATACCTGATGCAAACGCTACCTATACCTACACGGGCAAGCAGGCCCGCTGGTACAACAACGACTCCACCACCTACGCGCCGATGAACTACGGCCTGCTGTATAACTGGAATGCGGCAGTGGATACATTCAACACGGCGTACGGGGAAACCAGTGTAAACACAGACTACGACAATGCATTGTTGGTAAACTTCTCCAGCCACCGCAGGGGTATCTGTCCTGCGGGTTGGCATCTGCCGAGCGATGCGGAGTGGACGCAACTAACTGACTATGTAAGCACTCAAAGTCTTTATGTGTGTGGCGACACCAATATCAACATTGCTAAGGCGTTGGCAAACTCGACAGGTTGGCACACCCATAATAACAATTGCGCGGTGGGCAACGACCCATCGGCGAACAACGCCACCGGCTTTTCGGCCCTTCCCGCCGGCGACTACATCGGTTTCTACGACAATGCCCACGGTTACACCTTCTTTTGGTCTTCTACGCATCCCAGCGGCAGTAGCGCGTATAGTCGCAGTGCCGCGTACGGCTGTAGCCTTGCCTACGTCAGTGCCTACGTAGGTATGAGCACCTCAAGCAAGTACAAAGGTATTTCCGTCCGCTGTCTTCGCAATAACACTTTTATTAGCGAGCAAATAGAGGCGCAACAGAGCGTGTTGGACAGCCTTGCGCCTGTAGCCTTCAGTGGGGATTACAATGACTTGGTGAACACGCCTCCTATCCCTGCCGCGCAAGTGAATTCCAACTGGAACGCCACCTTCGGTGTGGAGGAGATTTTGAACAAGCCCACCAATGTTAGTGCCTTTAACAACGATGCCGAGTACATTACGCAGACACAACTGAATGCTGCCAACTACGTTACCAATAACGGAACGAATTGCGGCAATGCGGTTGACCTGTGTAGTCTGTTGAGCAGACTTGACAGCTTGGAATACCGCTTGCAGAATATGCCTACCTCCAACAATAACTCGGCATACGGAGTGCCCTTGAACGACACTTGTCCGCAGCGCATGGTCATGATTAACGGAAGCCGGAATGCGTGTTACCATGGTTCAACGGAGGACAACGTCTTTTTCACCGTTTTAGTTGATGGGAGTGCTGTTTACGATGCCTCATATACGTGGTATGTGAATGGACAACATATAAATGAATACAATGGTTTCCTCAATTTCTACAGTGGAATGTGGGGACCCACTTACAACAATCCGTATGTCTTTACGGCTAAAGTCACCATGACGGATGGATGCTCCTATTTGAGTGGTCCGTTCGAGGTGAATGTGTATGAGCTTCCGGATGTCATTGTCACGGGCAGTGACAGTGTGGTTTGCGAGGGCGAGAGTGTGACATTGCGGGCTGGCCTCCGCACCCCCGGCAACCCGATGATTACATATCAGTGGTACGAGAACACGGTGAGCAGCGATAATGCCCTGCCCGGACGCACGCACGAGGACGAAATGTTCAAACCTGCGCTTGGCACAACCGACTACATTGTAATTGTAACGCATTTGATGGAAGACTATGGATGCCTTTCTTTGGATACGTTCCGGGTGAGAGTGGCGGAATGCGATACAGCAGGAGGAACAAACAACCCACAGACGGCATTGCCTACCGTGACAACGGATTCTGTGATGGTTATCTCCTCTACGTCCGCCAATTGTTATGGGAACGTCGCTGCAGAAGGCTGCACAGCTGTGACTGCAAGAGGTGTGTGCTGGAGTACTTTGCATAATCCCACTATCAACGACAGTCATACCGCCGATAGTGTTGGGATAGGCAGTTTTATAAGCATTTTGACAGATTTGGTAGCTGGCACCACCTATTATGTACGAGCGTATGCCACGAACAGAGAAGGAACGGCTTATGGGGAAGAAACGACTTTCACATTGTACTTGGTTGTTCCTAAATCAGGAACTGATAACCACACCATGACTGGCAACACGGTTACTGTTTACGACCATGCTGGCCCTGATGCCAACTACGACAATCGTTGCTGGGGAACATTGGTTATTACGGCTCCAGACAGTAACATGCTTTTGTCTATATCTGGCAGTTATGACACATATAATTATTATGCTGCTCAAGACGACCATTTGATAATTTATAATGGCTTCGGCACCACAGAACTGATTGCCACCTTGAGGGGTAGCGGCAATATTTCTAACCCGTTTTTTACAACACAGAATACAGTGATGTTACGATTTACATCTAGTAGCTATAGTAGTACAAAAAGTGGCTTCGAACTATTCATAACTGCAATACCGATGAATGAAGTTCCTACAGTGACGACCGACACAGTGTTCAATATCACCGATTCTTCTGCCACATGCAGCGGCAATATTACTGTAAATGGTGGAGTAGAAATAACTGCATATGGAGTGTGTTGGGGATCTTCTCACAATCCAACAATTGACGGCAGTCACACTTCCTATAGTAGTGGAACGGGCGGTTTTGCTAACGATATCACAGCTCTTAGTGCTAACAGCACCTACTACGTAAGGGCATACGCAACCTGTCAACATGGAACTATATATGGCAATGAGGTGAGTTTCAAAACCAGTTATGGTTCCAATGGCGATGCACAACCATGTCAGGGTTCCCATACTATTTCCGATATTGACGGCAACGTTTACACTACTGTACAAATTGGAAACCAATGCTGGTTGGCAGAGAACCTTCGTACCACGCGCTATTCCGATGGTACACCCGTTGCTTTAGGCGATACCCTAAATGTAGTAACTCCATACCGATATGCTCCTGACTTTAACATAAACTATGTCCCCGAATACGGTTATTTATACAACTGGCCCGCAGTTATGCATGGTTCATCTTCCAGCATTTCAAATCCTAGTGGTGTGCAAGGCATCTGTCCCACAGGCTGGCATGTGCCGAGTGATTCAGAATGGACACAGCTGACAGATTATTTGAGAGGTCCTGCAGCTTATTTTTGCAACAATAACAATAACATAGCTAAAGCATTGACGAGCAATACAGGATGGCACACTTCTATTTATGATTGTACTGCGGGAAATGACATGGAATCAAACAATGCTACTGGTTTTGGAGCATTACCGGCAGGTCATTTTCAAGGTGGCAGTTACATGAGTTTTAGTGATGAGGCTAACATGTGGAGTTCCTCGGAAGCATCTAACAATAACGTTTGGTATCGTAGCATTGCCAGTAATTTTGCCTACGTAAGACGTTACAGTGGAACTAAATCTTATGGATATTCGGTACGATGTCTTCGTGATATAGCTTCATTATCAGCCTTTCCGGTTGTAACCACCAACACGGTGAGTGAAATTGCAGAAATTACCGCTACTTGCGGTGGAAGTGTAACCTCTAATGGTGCAATTGTAACGGCACGAGGTGTCTGTTGGAGTACTTCGCCCAACCCGACCATTGCGGACAGCCATACCACAGATGGTAACGGTGCTGGCAGTTTTACCAGCAGCCTTACTGAACTTTTACGTTATAACACCTACTATGTACGAGCATACGCCACTACTGATAATGGAACAGTCTATGGCGAAGAGTTTAAGTTCACCGCCTCTATATATCTGAATGGCGATGAGTTTTCTTGCTCTGGAACACCTACAGTAACCGATGTTGAAGGGAACATCTACAATACAGTACAGATCGGTGGCCAGTGTTGGATGAGGGAAAACTTGAAAACAACAAAATACGCGGATAACACTTTGATTGAAGTTCCCATTTACCCCCATGCATCCACAACAACAGCCTATCGTAAAAGTCCTAACGGTAAACATTCTAATGCACCCACATACGGATACTTATATAACTGGAGAGCCGTGATGCATAATTCATCGTCCAGCACATCTAATCCAAGCGGAGTCCAGGGTGTTTGTCCTACAGGCTGGCATGTGCCGAGCGATGCGGAATGGACACAGTTGACCGAATATGTGAAAAGCCAAAGCCTATATTGTGGCAACAGCACTTTCTCTGTTGCAAAGGCACTGGCGGCTGTTCAGGATTGGTACAACAGCACAGACACTTGTGCAGTTGGTAACAATCCCAATGAGAATAATGTCACAGGATTTTGGGCATTGCCAGCAGGTAGCTACTATTCCGATGACGGTTATTACAGCTCTAGTTATTACAGTTTTGCCACTGATGCCTGCTTCTGGAGTGCCACTGAAGGCAGCAGTTCGTCCGCATACAACCGATGTCTCTATTACAACGACAAAAACATAAATCGCTCCAATGAAAGCAAATGCAACTACTTTTCTGTCAGGTGCTTGCGCGACAGTGCTTCAAGTGGTAACAATGCCACCACTCAAGCTGCATTGCCTACTATTACAACTGATAGTGTAACCGCCATTACCGCTACAACTGTTGTCTGCGGAGGTGATGTGACTGCTGAAGGCAGTGAAGTTGTGACAGAGAGAGGTGTGTGTTGGGGTACCGCCCATAATCCGACTGTGTGTGGAAACCACACAGCCGAGGGTGATGGTGCCGGGCATTTTACTGTCAATATTTCTGGATTGAGAACAGGCACTACTTACTATGTACGAGCGTACGCTATAAATAATGTAGGAACGGCCTATGGAGAAGAAGTGAGTTTTAAAACCCTAAGAGATACTGTAGGAAATGGTTTGCCCTGTCCGGGAATCCCCACAGTTGCTGACATTGACGGTAACATATACAATACGGTGAAGTTTTTGGGGAAATGTTGGATGAAAGAAAATCTGAAAACGACAAGATATGCGGATGGCACTTTCATTGAATCAGGCGATTCTTTTAGTCGTGAAACACCCTATCGTTACGCTCCTGACAACGATACCAACAACATTGCCACGTATGGTTATCTTTATAATTGGCCAGCCGTAATGAACGGTTCCGTTTCAAATATTGCAAGCCCTAATGGTGTGCAGGGCATTTGTCCCAATGGTTGGCATGTGCCGAATTATGAAGAGTTGTATTGCATCCCCGGTCCCTTTACGGAATCAGGTATGTGCTCTGATGAAAACGATGATGCGTTTGATGATGAGTACTACCAACAGGTTGGAAACTATGCATGCTTTTGGTGTTCCGAACAACGCGATTATCTAGAAGCTTTCTTTCTCGGAATTACTAATTATGCTAGTACTATAGGACGCATTAAATGGAAATCCACAGGAATGTCTGTCCGCTGTGTCCTCAACGAAGAAGTCGCTACGATACTCCCTACAGTGTCGACGATTACGGCAAATAACCTCACATCCACTTCCGCTACCTGCGGCGGAAATGTAACTTCCGATGGCGGTGCTACGGTGACGGCTCGCGGCGTTTGCTGGAGCACGTCTCAGAACCCGACTATTAGTGGTAATCATACCACTAATGGCAGTGGCACGGGCAGCTTCACGAGCAGCCTGACTGGCTTGAGTGCCAACACCACCTATTATGTGCGGGCATATGCAACGAATAGTGTGGGCACGGCGTACGGAAATGAGGTTAGCTTCACAACTACAAATATGGATGGTCAGTCTTGTCCGGGTGCCCCCACAGTAACAGATATTGACGGAAACACCTATAATACGGTACGGATTGGTGAACAGTGCTGGATGAAGGAAAACTTGCGTGCTACGCACTATGCGGACGGTTCGTCAATACCTGCTGGCGGTAACGTGGCTAGTAATATAAATCCATATTATTATAATTTTTCTTCATCTACTATAGCATTGGATCAGCGAGGACTGCTTTACAACTGGCAGGCAGTGATGAACGGTGCACCATCAAGCACTACTAATCCCAGCGGTGTACAAGGAATATGTCCCATGGGTTGGCATGTACCGAGCGAGGCGGAGTGGAATCAACTTACCGATTATGTAAGTAGTCAGAGCCAGTACAAATGTGATAATTACAGCTCCTATATTGCTAAAGCTTTGGCTAGCTCAACGAGCTGGGAAAACAATTCGTACAATTGTACGGTTGGAAATGACCTCTCAACAAACAATGCAACTGGTTTTTCTGCCGTTCCAGCTAGCTGGCGAAATAGTCAAGGCTTCATTGCTGCGTGCGCAAATGCATACTTTTGGTCTTCTTCGGCGGCCGATAGCAACACAGCATGGTACCGCGAATTGAAACATCAAAGTGCCTATGTGTGGAGAGAAAGCGTCTCCTGCTTTGTTGGTTTTTCCGTCCGTTGTCTCCGCGATTAACCCCAAAATTTCCGCCCCAAGATGTTGTTCGGAAACACTTTCAAACGTTTCGCCTGCCTGATCGCCGCCCTGCTTGCCTGCCTGCTTTCCATGGCCCAGCAGCCGTTTCCATACAGGGTGGTGGTGAGCACCGTGCCGGGCGACTGCTTCAACAACTGCCAGGCCGTTGTCACCCTGTATAACGCCCAAGGACAGGTTATCCAGACCAACGACTCGTTGCACCAACCGCTAAACCCCACGGCATATCCCATTGCCAATTTGCAGTACCACTACAAGAACCAGTTGTATAACAGTGTCTTCTACAGCGACAGTCATGTCCTTACTATGGATGCGGGAACCTACGACATTGGCGTTTCAGGACAGGTGATGGTACAGACGGGTTCGGGCCAGGTGCCGGTGATGGTGGACACCACGCTGCACGGCATCACGCTTGCAAGTTCCTACAACCCCTTCTCCGCCTCGATGCTGGCCATGATGGCCGGAAACGGCTACATGATGAATGGCACGCTGCACGACCGGTGCGGCAACCGCCCCGCCGCCCCTTGCGCCGACCGTGGCCGGGTGCAGATGAAACTCATGGCTGGTCGGTTTCCCTATACTGTGCTTATTATCAATGCGCAGCAGGACACCATCCGCCGAGAGGTTTTCCATCAGCGACAACACAACGGGACAGACTCCTTGTACGCCGACTACAGAGACTATTACACGTTTGACAGTCTGGCGGCAGGTACTTACCGCATCGTGGCATACGATGCATGTTCCTATTCTTTGGTGCTCTATCATACGGTCCCATTGAACGATGTGCGGGTCAACTACCTCTGTTTCCGGAATGTTCCGCCCAATTCCTCCGACTCGAACACGGTTCGCTTTGCGGTGCAGTTCAACACCCCGATGAGCGTCTGTAATTACGACTACAGCTATTATGAATCCATTTTCCAGTATCGCTTCATTCATCCCGATGGGTCGGGCCAGACCGATACCTCGTCATGGCGCCCTGTTGTCGGATCCTCATTGTCCAACCTGTATAACGGCATGTATTGCGACACGTTGGATTTTGCCGGCCGGTATTGCGACCTGTATGGAAGCACGGTGCGTTTCGAGGTGCGGGACCTGTGCCATCTGGATACTGTGTCGATGTTGATGACAATCAAACACCCTGACACTATGTGTTATGTGACAGACGTTTGGGACGATGGCTTTTGTCTCGGGCAGACAACCTACGACACATGTTCTCAGGTGTGCGATACTTCCGTACACTTCACACTGATGTACCGCATTTGGTATAACTGCGGCCATGACAATTACTTTACATCCTCAAACTATACCAATCAGTTCTTTTACACGTATCCTTTGCATTGGGTTTACAAGAATATTGCCACGGGACAGGTGATAAAAACGGATCCAGTGTATGAAATGACAGAGAAGTCCATATTGACCAATACCGATGTGGAAAGCATATACGGTCGGTACTCATACCTTCCGTTGCCGGTTGAGCGCTCGCTTGTGGATGCCCATGGATGTGTGCTCATGAGCCGCTTTGACACGTTGGTGTTTGTTCGGGATACAACGCCTGCCGAGTCGCCATATCCCTGGAAAATCGAAACCAATTTCAACCGAAACAACTACTCGCGGTGTTTCTATACGAACCGCGCCATTTGGGTGTATGAGCAAGCTTCTCCGTTCCCGATGTATCGGGATTCGACGGTGGTGCGTTTGGTTAAGAGCCCGTTGTATAACAAGTATAATTTTACGGCCACATACGCTCAAGGGCAATGGACGATTGTGAAGGATGACACGCTGAACAACGATGCGAATATCGTGGCTACAGGGATGAACGTGTCAATTAGCAACAACCGACTCTCTGGGGGACTGTATGTTTTTGTATGCGAAACTGTTTGTGGCACCGATACATTACAGGTGGATATTGATGGAATATATTATAATGGTTGGGAGTGGGTTGAGGACCCCGTATATCAGTCGGAACAGGAGTGCAATGATCTGGTGGTGCTTCCGGTGGCTGGGAAATACCGATATTACACCTATCACATAGATTCCCAGGTGAGCAATGATGAACCCATTGTCACATCGTATGACTATACGCCCAATATTAATCTTGTGTCTGGTGTGGTGGGAGGCTATTCCTCCACATCAACATCCATGAATGTGCCGTTTCGTTTCACCATGCCTGGTGAGTATGTCATAAAAATGAGTGTTTGGGGATGTGATTCCGAATATTTTCACATTGATACTATTCTGTTTGAACGTGTGAGAATTGATTTTGAAAAAGCATACGCGGTGATGTGCGACTCGACGGTGAATACGGGAACCGTCATTGCGCGGGCTGTCAGAGGAACCCCTCCATATACATACAGTTTGTACAGCCAACCGGATTTGCACGGCAGTCTGTTGGGAACGAGTCAAAGCGGAGCGTTATATGGTGTGCCCATGCAGATAGGTCAGGAAATGTCAGTGGTTGTGATGGATTCATGTGAAAACAGCTACTATGTTAATATTGTAGCGATGTCATTGGCCCAAAGTCAGCTGCTATGGTTCGATGGAGGGACGCCGGATCCGGGCGTGTGTGTGGGTGACACTGTCACGTTGGAGGCACTTCCGGTCAATGATTTCATCACCTATACCTGGACGGGGCCGGGTAACTTTACTGCAACGGGCCGGCAGATTACTTTCTGTGCGGCGGAGACCTCGTATCGGGGCTGGTTGTCGGTGGAACTGTTGAACACCGGGTGTCCGTCGCGGATTAGAGACAGTCTGTACTTGAATGTTTTGGCCCCGCCCCAAGTGTTTGTCAGTGCGGCTGGGGTGGTTTGCCCTGGCGAGATGGCCAGGGTGGACTTCACGGCATTGGGGACCGATACCGTGTTCTTCAACATGTGCCGCTCTTTCGCGGGTACGCAGTCCTGCCTGCCCCTGAACGTGTTGGCACAGGACACGCTTTCCCTATACTTTCCCATTGAAACGGAAAATCTATTCTGGGTGGGCCAGTCCGCTGACAATTATTGTCCCGGATCCCCTTATGATGATTCTGTCCGGGTGTCGGTATTTCCGGCTACCAATACCATTGACACTGCCCGTATTTCCGCCCGGGATACGCTGGTGTGCTATGGTGGTGATGCCACGCTTTCGGTCTCATCAACTCTGGCCAATCCTTGCATTTTGAACTGGTTTGATAATACTTTGCAAAATGTTGTGCTTAAGCAAGACACCTTGCACTCTGCGAGTGATATATCTACATTCACTATTCCGCAGCTTCTTGTGGATACCACCCTGCAGGTGGCTGTCTGGTACCAGGACAATTGTCCAGCCCATATCGGACGTGCGGATGTTTGGATGAACATGCGAAGTGGTACTACGGCAATCCTGCCGGGACAGGGAGTTAGGCTTTATGATTCCGGTGGTGCGGATAATCCATGTTCCAATAATGAGATGCTTGTGCATACGTTTCAATCGCCCAGTGGATTATTCAGGATTCATTTCCATACACTTGATTTATCTGCAGGTGACACCTTGTATGTGCTCGCGTCCAGTTCCATTGTGGGCTCTTTCTCGGGTACCTCGCTGCCCGCAGATATTACGTTGGCAGGCTCTACGGTAACGTTCAGATTTGTTTCCAACCAATCAAACACTTCGTCAGGTTGGAGTCTTGATATTTTGACTCCTGTGCTTCAGACAGAGGTTAGTGTCAGTGTGATTCGCTTTTTTGACACGCTTACAGCGTCTGTATGTCAAAGTGAGGAACTGTTTTCCTATCCTCCGTTCTCACGGATTGACATTTCTGAAATCGGTGTTTTGCAGCTGGACACGATGTTGTCTTCCGCCATGGGATGCGACAGTGCTGTTACATTAAAACTTGAAGTTCTACCAGTCAAAGGCAGCAGATTGGATACAGCTATCTGTGAAGGAGGCGAGTTTGTGATGGGAGATTATCGTTATAGTGACGCTGGAACGTATCGCTGTAATTTTACGGCTGAAAACGGGTGCGACAGTGTGGTTACGCTATATCTGGATGTTGTCAGAAATAAGACGGAAATAATACCGTTGGAGGAAGATTTCTGCAAGCGCTACCATACCATCCTGACAGTGCCTATAGATGGTGATGATTATATTTGGAATACTGGGGATATAACCTCATCTTTGGATGTTGAGTCGCCAGGAACGTATATGGTGACCATCCATCATCGGGGATGCGTGGTTACGGCCCGTTATGACATCGACTCCTGTCATTGGGTGCTATACCTTCCGAATGCCATCACCCCGCTCAAGCCTGATGGGTTGAATGATGTTTTTTGTCTTCTTGAGGAACAGAAAGCGTGGATTGAAGAATTCGAGTTATATGTCTTCAACAGGTGGAGCGAAATGGTTTACACAACCCGCGATAAGAACTTCAGATGGGATGGGTCTGTTAGAGGTCGAATTTATCCGAACAACCTGTATAATTATTATATCCGGTTGACAGACAAGACTGGACAGAAATTGTTTTATCAAGGTACTTTGATAACATTATGAATTTGTGGCGGTCAATACAAAACATGTATATAGATTTATTTAAAATTGCCTGTTTTTTGCATGATTTCCAAAGGCCGCTATGATGAGTCAAAACGCGAATACCACTTCAGGAATGGCAACTACGAATATGTTTTTAACACAGCTTTGGAACGGTTGCAAATCCTGTACACGGATCCTGAGACAAAGAAGGTTGAGGTGGTGAGGGGTTATGAGTGGAAATGATTGAGATTACCGCTTGTTGATGGTACTTAACGGTCTCTACAAAAACATCGTCATAAACGCTGGCACCAGAAGCGTTTCCCCATCTTTTTTCAGGTCTTTCGTGTAAACCAGAGGTTCCATCACTTTTTCACCACCTTCTGCGTTAGATGCTGCGCGCCGTCCTGGGCGTTCAGGAAATAGACGCCGCTGGAAAGGTGTTGCACATTGAAGGTGTTGCTGCCCGGCTTCAGGCGCACGACCATGACGGTGCGGCCCGTGGAGTCGGTAAGGGTGGCCCGTATGGGCTTCTCGGTACCCTGCACCAGAATGTTCAGCTGGTCGGCAACCGGGTTGGGGTAGAGGTGCCAGCCAGTGTGGTTCTCAATGTCAGCGACGCTCGCGTTGGCATCTCCCACCGCCAGACAGTACTGACCGGGTTGTAGGACGGTGGTCTTGACGTAGCCTGCCAGCATACTGCCTGTGCGTGTGTGTTGGATTACACGCCACGGCATGGAGGCATTTTCCCGGTAAAGCAGCTTTAACTGCGAGATGTCATAATCGGCATCAAACCACCCGTAATCCAACTGTCCCTCAAAACCTCTACGGTAACGAAACTGGATGTAGCCCAACGGAATGGTGTTGATGGCTGTGTTGTAGGCCATCCCGATTGTCCAATAGTGCGTGTTGGCCATCTTGTAGATGCCGGCGGGAAGCTCGTCGGGAACATCCGGAGCTACCAAGTTGTGCTCGATGCGCACTAAGATGGTGTCGGGGAAGGACTCCAACCGGAAGGTGCAGTCGGCATCCGTGGGCGACCAATTGGTGCCGTTGGTGAGCGATCGCGTGTAGTCAATTATGGCATCCGTGATTTTCTCCGCGTAGTCCACCATGCCGAAAGCGGGAGTGAACGGGATAGTCACGTCCACATGGCCGAATTCGCCGGAAAATGCCACGTTCGGGATGGTGTACAGTTGGCGTTGCTCAGACACAAAGGTGAGGTCCACACGGTTGTCGTTGATGGGTTGGGTGGCGTGATAAAGCTTCTGGTGCAGATAGATACGGTATTGGTTGCCCGATAGGGGTATAATGGAATCAATGGAGAAATGCGGGAATCCGGGTTGGTGTACCCATCCCTCGTAAAAAGCGGTCAGGTTGACACCCGTTTCCTGTGACAGGTAGTTGAAAAGTTCCGGCGAGGAGACATTTTGGAAGGCGTAATGGTTGAGCAAGCTGCGCATCCCGCTGAAAAACAGCGAGTCGCCCAGATAGTTGCGCAGGGTGTGCACAATCAGCGAGCCTTTGTCATAGGAGTGCATGCCGTAGGTGTGATTTTGTGGTACATTGTCCAAAGCATAGTAGCCCTCGTCGTTGTGGGCAAGCTGTTGCAGCACCTCATGATGTTTGTCGCGGATATAACCGCTGTAGTTGTCACTGATCAGACCCGCGACCAACGCTTCCGAGTAGGTGGCAAACCCTTCGTTGATCCACATCTCCTCGGCCCGTTGGCAGGTGATGAGGTCGCCAAACCAATGGTGGAACAGCTCATGCGCATAGAGTTGCTCGTATTCGGTGCCCCCGGTGATGGCGGCGTTGGGGTAGGCGATGTTGGTGGCGTGCTCCATGGCTCCACTGTTGAAGTTCACGGCTACGTAACCCACACGCTGCCAGCGGTATGGCCCGAACAATTGCTCGTACATGCGCAGGATGTCCTTCAGATGCACAAAAGAACCCGCCACCTTGTTGATGGTGTTGGGCTGGGCGTAAATCTGGATGGGAATAATGCGCTCTTGGCCATGGAATGTGTCGGCGTAGAGGCGGTAGTCGCCCACGGCCACGGAGGCCAAATAGGTAGGGATGGGGTCTGTCATGTTCCAGGTCCACAGACGGCTGCTGTCGGCCAGCGTCAGCGAGTCGGTGAGCATGCCCCCGCAGACGGCCCTCTTGCCCGCCTCGGTGCGGACGTGCAACGTGTAGGTGGACTTGTCGGTGAACACGTCCAGGCAGGGGAACCACACGCGTCCGATGACGTGCGGCTGGTAGTCAAGGTCCACCCCGATGTTATAGCAGTATTGCCCCGAGTAGTGGATGCCGCCCCAGGCCATGCCCGGCAGAAAGGGTGTGCCGTGGTAGCAGACGCGCACTGCGACGGTGTCGCCCTGCTGCAGGGTGGGGGTGCTGATGTGCATCTTCTCGCCCTGTTGGGTGAAAGTGGCCTGCTGCCCGCCGACAAAAGCGGAGTCCACGGTCAATCCCGCCAGATCCAAGGTGATCTGGTTGAGGTTGTTTTGTTTGGCGATGACGGTGAGCTGTGCATCCCCATAGATGATTTTCGTGCTGAAGTCGCGGATGTCGAGCTGGAGGTCGTAGTGGGCCACGTGCAAGGTGTCGCCAAGGTCTTGGGCGTGCAGGCTTGCGGCGAAAAGGGTGATGAGGATGAGCAGGGTTCTTTTCATAATATAATGCGGTTAAATGTTTGGGGAATAATGCGGCTGCAAAGGTACGCAATTATTTTTTTCATTACTTTTGCAATTCAAAATGTCAGCAATGAAGATTCTATCGGTTATCGGTGCGCGGCCCCAGTTCGTGAAGGCGGCGGTGGTGAGTGCGGAAATACATAACACCCCCGGTGTCAGCGAGGTGTTGGTCCATACCGGCCAGCATTTCGACGCAAACATGTCGCAGCTCTTTTTCGAGGAGATGGGCATCCGGCAGCCGCAATACAATCTGGGTATCCACAGCTTGCCCCACGAGGAGATGGTGACACAGATGCAGGCAGGTATTGAACGGGTGATCCGTGACGAGTGCCCCGACTGGCTGTTGGTCTATGGCGATACGGATTCCACGCTGGCCGGCGCACAGGCTGCCCGCGCGTGTGCGGTGCCGCTGTGCCATGTGGAGGCTGGCCTGCGCTCGTTCAATCCCAAGATGCGCGAGGAATATAACCGCATCCAGACCGACAAACTCAGCGATGTGCTGTTTGCGCCCACCACGACAGCTGTGCGCAATCTCGAACACGAAGGTATTGACCCGAAGAAGATTATCCTTACCGGCGATGTGATGAAGGATGCGGCCCTGCTGTTCGCGCCGCAGGCACGCAAACCGCAAGTGGAACTGCCGGACGAGT
This sequence comes from Bacteroidales bacterium, assembly GCA_016285145.1. Lineage (GTDB taxonomy): Bacteria > Bacteroidota > Bacteroidia > Bacteroidales > WCHB1-69 > F23-D06. The sequence continues at coordinate 84,302 of JAEEQE010000005.1, forward strand.
TCGTCCTCTGTACGTTACATCGGGCCGAGAATACGGATAATCCCGAAATCTTGAAAGAGCTGCTGTTGGCTTTGGAGATGGTCTGCCAATTTGTGCCGGTGGTGCTGCCGTTGCATCCGCGCACCCGTCAGAAGATGCAGGAAATCAACTATCCGATAGGGCAGTCGCCCATCTTGTTTATAGATCCCGTGGGCTATTTGGAAATGCTCTATCTGTTGCTACATTGCCGCTTGGTGCTCACCGACAGCGGCGGCGTGCAGAAAGAGGCCTATTTCGCCCACAAATACTGCATGACCCTTCGCGAGGAGACCGAATGGGTGGAACTGTGCGCCCGCGGCTATAATCATCTGCTCGGGCACAACCATATAGATATTGTATCGACTGTACAGAATTTTCTGTCGATGCCGCCTTTGTTCACCGATGATCTCTATGGCGACGGCCACGCGGCACGTACCATTGTTTATTGTTTGCAGAATGATAAGGAAGCGGGGGTAATTAACAATTAATAATTAACAATTAACAATTATTGTTGTTTGTATAATAAAACGATGGGGTGGATCGTTGTTGTGGATTGTACGCGTATGTGATGAATAAAGAAAAGCATCCTTAATGCGTATCAACGAACAATTGGGTTGCAGTGTCAATTGTTTGATTCTAATCCACTAATTGTAAAATGTTAATTGAATGAAGACAAGTAACGTGTTGTTGGAGAAAACGAAGCATTTTGCGTTGCGAATCATAAGGATGTATTCATTTCTTGTAAAGGAAAAAAACGAATATGTTATGTCAAGGCAGATATTACGTAGTGGAACAAGTATAGGCGCTAATGCCAGAGAAGCGTCAACCGCCCAAAGCAAACGGGATTTTTATTCCAAATTACATATATCGTTCAAAGAAGCGGCTGAAACCGAATATTGGCTGGAGTTGTTACATGAAAGCGGATATATTGATGAAGAACCTTTCAATAGCATACATGAGGAATGTCGTGAGCTACTGAAAATCTTAACATCCATCCTCAAGACCAAGCCCCCCTTGACAACTATTAATTATTAATTGTTAATTGTTAATTAGCCCCCCGTCCACCCCCAGCAGTCGTGCGATGGAGAATGCCTCCATGGGCACCTCGTCGGCGTCGGTTTCCACCAGGGAGTAGTCGATATAGTCGCCGATGTTGTGCACGGTGACGGGTGTGTCGCCCCGCAGCTGGAGGCCCTTCACGCGCAGCCGCCGGCAGTTGGCGCTGATGCCGCTGTAGTGTGTGGTGACCAGAGAGGTGATGCCGAGTTGTGCGGCCAGTTTCAGGTAGTTGCTGACGATGCGTTTGCCCTCCTCGGGGTTGGTGGTGCGGGCCAACTCGTCCACTAAGGCTAATATTCTCTTTCCAGCTCGTCCGGCCTGGATGATGTCGTGGATGGTGAGAATCTCCACGGCAAAAGAGGATAGTCCGCTGATTTCGGACTGCCGGTCGCCGATGCTGCTGTAGATTTCGTCCATGACGGTCATGGCGGCGTGTTTTGCGGGCAGGTAGAATCCGAATTGGCAGAGGTGTTGGGCCAGGGATACGGTTTTCAACAGCACGGACTTGCCCGCCATGTTTGCTCCGGTGATGAGTACGGTCTCGCATCCGAAGCGGATGTCGATGGGCTGGAAATGACGGCCTTTTTCCTCTAAAACGGCCGCCACTTCGGGATTGTACAGCTGATGCAGGTCTGTATGGTCGGAGAGGGTGGGGCGACAGGCGTTCCATTCGATGGCCAGTTGGGCTTTGGCGAGCAGCAGGTCTAAATGGGCAAGCTGTTCCAGATTGTGGGCCATCGCCTCGCGGTAGGGTTGCAGCTGTTGCGACAGAGAGGCCCGCACGCGGTCTTCCACCTTCTGGGCTTGGAAACAGAACTCCTCCGCCTCGGCCGCACTTTGTGCATTCTGGATGCGCTCACGCCATTGGGCGAGCTCGTGATCATAGAGCGAATAGACGTAGAAATGAGGGATGCCGGTGTGCTCGGGATCCAATAGTGTGATGACAGCGTCCATATTTTCCAGCGGGCAGATGTCGCTGCCGCAGGCTTCTAACGCCTCCGCAATCTTGCGAGTGAGGATAGCGGTCTTCTTGATCTCGAACAGCTGGATATCGTCCATCACGCTGCCGTCGGCCAAGGCGGACAGTGTGGGCCGTATGTCGTTGATCTGGTGCAGATGGTTGCGTATGCTCATCAACTTGCTCCGGAACTGGTCGTTGCGGCGCAGGTCAATGGCTTTGGACAAAAGGTCGAACTCCGCCTCCAATTCCTGCGCGGAGGTGCTGAACGGCAGGTCCAACAGATACTTCCGGCCCAAATTGGAGGTGAGCTGGAGCTGCTCATACACATAGTGCAGGGCGGAGTTTTGTTCGAAAGCATTTTTGAAAAGCATAGTCGTCAGTTTCGTTTTTTTAAGGTTGGCAAAGATACGATTTTATTTCGGAGAAGATGCAGTCCCTCGCCGATATCCTCGTGCTGACTTTTTGTCAGTCGTTCATGTTTGGCAATATTGTTGCTTGGTTATTCCGCCGCCTGATATTAGACGGCGGTTTTTTGAAGAAAGGAAAAAGAATATTATGAACCCGAACAATTTGACAATCAAAACACAAGAGGTTATCTCCAATGCCCAAATGATTGCCATGCGCAATCAGAACCAGCAAATCGAGAACCTCCATTTCTTGAAGTCCATGCTCGACATGGACGATAATGTTGTACCCTTCCTGTTGAAGAAACAGGATTGTAACCCTAAAACGATTGCCTCTGTGGTGGACCGCGAAATCGCCCGCCTGCCGAAAGTTACCGGAGGTGATTTCTATCTCGGTGGCAGTGCCCAAACCGCCATGCAGAAGGCTATCATCTTCTGTCAGGATTCCGGTGACGAGTATGTCTCGCTGGAGCATTTGCTCTACGGCATCCTCATGGCAGGCGACAAGGCCTCGCAGATTCTGAAGGACGCCGGCCTCACCGAGAAGGGCATGAAAAGCGCCATCAACGAACTGCATAAGGGCAGCAAGGTGACATCAGCCTCCAATGAGGAGACATACAATGCACTCAATAAATACGCCAAGAACTTGAACGACATGGCCCGTCAGGGCAAGCTGGATCCGGTCATCGGGCGTGACGAGGAGATACGTAGAGTGCTGCAGATCCTGTCGCGCCGTACCAAGAACAACCCTATCCTGATTGGTGAGGCCGGCGTGGGTAAGACTGCCATCGCTGAAGGACTGGCCCAGCGGCTCGTGAGCGGCGACATTCCCGAGAACTTGAAGACCAAGAAGCTCTATTCGTTGGATATGGGCGCCCTGATCGCAGGCGCCAAGTACAAGGGCGAGTTTGAGGAGCGATTGAAGAGCGTCATCAATGAGGTGGTGGAGTCCAACGGCGAAATCATCCTCTTTATCGACGAGATCCACACCCTTGTGGGCGCGGGTGCGTCGGGCGAGGGTGCGATGGATGCCGCAAACATCCTCAAACCGGCACTGGCCCGAGGCGAACTCCGCTCCATCGGTGCCACCACGTTGGATGAGTATCAAAAATATTTTGAGAAAGACAAGGCTTTGGAGCGTCGTTTCCAGCCCGTCAAGATTGAAGAACCCGACAAATACAGCGCCATCTCTATCCTCCGCGGACTGAAGGAACGTTATGAGAACCACCATAAGGTCAAAATTTTGGATGAGGCTATCATCGCTGCCGTGGAGCTCTCGCAGCGCTATATTGGCGATCGTTTCCTGCCCGACAAGGCTATCGACCTCATTGACGAGGCGGCGGCCAAGCTGAAACTTGAAATCAACTCGGTACCGGAAGAGTTGGATGAGGTGGAACATAAAATCAGCCAGCTGGAAATCGAACGAGAGGCTTTGAAACGTGAGAACAATGCCGAGAAAGTGGCGGAGTTGAGTGGCAAAATTGCGGAGCTGCAGGAAAAACGAAACTCCATATCCTCTAAATGGCGCAGCGAAAAGGAAATTATGGACAAAATCCAGCATTGCAAAGATGAAATCGAAGCCTATAAGCTGGAGGCCACCAATCAGGAGCGGCAGGGCAACTATGGCCGGGTGGCCGAGTTGCGCTACGGCCTGATCAAAAACGACGAGGACCAGATCGTGAAGTTACAGAAGGAGTTGGAATCATTGCAGGGCGACAACGCCCTCATTGACGAAAAAGTGGGTGCCGATGACATCGCCGAGGTGGTGGCCCGCTGGACAGGCATCCCTGTTACTAAGATGATGCAGAGCGAGAAATCCAAATTATTGCATTTGGAAGAAGAACTGCACAAACGTGTGGTGGGTCAGGATGAGGCCATTGGAGCTGTTTCGGATGCCATCCGACGGAGTCGAGCAGGCTTGCAGGATGCCAAACGTCCTATCGGCTCGTTTATCTTCATGGGCACCACCGGCGTGGGTAAGACGGAATTGGCAAAAGCCCTGGCCGAATACCTGTTCAATACGGAGGATGCCATGATCCGCTTCGATATGAGCGAGTTTCAGGAGTCCTATTCGGTGTCAAGGCTCATCGGTTCGCCTCCAGGCTACGTGGGCTACGATGAAGGTGGCCAGCTTACCGAGAAGGTGCGCCGCAAACCCTATTCTGTCATCCTGTTCGACGAGATTGAAAAAGCCCACCCCGATGTCTTCAATGTGCTGTTGCAGGTGCTGGACGACGGGCGATTGACCGACAACAAAGGTCGTGTGGCGGATTTCAAGAACACCATCATCATTATGACCTCCAATCTCGGATCTAACATAATACAAGACAATTACGCCGACCGTGCCAATTATTCAGACACGGAAGTCTTTGAACGGACCAAGGCTGAAGTTACTGATTTGTTGAAGAAGACGCTGAAACCCGAATTCCTCAACCGTATTGACGAGATTGTGATGTTTCAGCCGCTGTCCAAGCGCGAAATCAAGGCCATCATCGACCTGCAGTTGGCCCAATTGGGTGATTTATTGGCGCAGCGCAATATCAAGATCGAGTTCAGCAAGTATGCTATGTCGTTGCTGGCAGATCTGGGCTATGACCCGATATATGGAGCCCGTCCGCTGAAACGTGTGATTCAGAAACTCATCTTGAACGAGTTGTCGAAAATCATCTTGGCGGATGACATCGACCGTGACTGCACCATCATGGTGGATTCGGTGGAAGACGGCAAGTTTGTGTTCTATAAGAAGTGATTGGACGATTCTTTCTTAGGAGTTAAGAAACTGATAAGAAGTTGAAATAGCCAGTTTTAAAACCCTCTGGTAGGGCGCGCGGAGCTTGGAATGACTGAGCTCCGCGTTCTCGTATTGCCGGAGCCGGGAACGCTTGTGGGGCGTGAGGTCGTGGTAGTGGGACGGGCGGATGTGGAGGTCGTGGGCCGCTGCGTGGGAGTGTTGCTGGAAGAAGGACGTGCTCCGGAGGAGGGTGCAGTCGTTGTTGGACGGGAGGTGGCTGGCGAAGACGGCTTGGCAGAGGGAGTTGGGGAAGATGATGACTGTGCCTTGTAGTTGGTTGTGGAACTCACACGGCTGATTTTCGAGGAGATGTTGTGGCCGCCCGTGGTCACCATATCGTTGTAGGTGATGATGATGGAGGGCGTTTTCAGGTAGCGTCCGCCGGATTTGCTCAGGCTTTGAACATAGTAATTCTTCACCTCGGCCAGATTCACGCCCAGAAGTGTCAGGTTGTTCTTGCCAATAACGCGCATCAGCTCGTTGACCTTGCGGGCTTGCATCATGCGGTTGTAGGCGGCCTGACTGTTGATGGTGGTGCCGCGCGGGTAGGAGAGGTAGCGCGCCAGCAGTTTGAGATTGTCGTCCGAAAGTCCCTTCAGCAAGCTGCGCACGGAATGGAACTCGCTGACGATGCGGCTTTTCTGCTGCCGATGTACATCCTGATAGATTCGTTTCTGATCCTCCTCCGAATAGGTGAAATTGTATTCGGCCTCATGGCGACGCATCTGCCGGTGGACCTCTTTCTCGCCGTAATTGTTGAAGTGGATATTAGCCATCGAATCAGATACCTGTTCGATTTGGTCGTCGGTCAGGTTCTTGAAGATGTTGAGCATATTCCAACATGCTCCGGCGAGCAGATAGGGTTTGTTGCTCGGAAACGAGGGGTGGAGCAGCTTGCCTTTGTAGCGGATGCCGTTATCCATGAAGAGCTGGTATAAGGCGGTGTACTGCACCACGCGGGCGATGTCGGTGTTGCCGCAGGTGGCGAAATAGTTACCCGCCCGCCGCTCGTAGGTGGCGCCCACACTCTCGCTGCGCTCCTGCGAGTTGAAATACGAAACCGGCAGCGCTCCCGTTCGGTTGAGGGTGTAAATGGTGTATCTGGGCAGGTCGATGGCGTACATGGTGTTGGCCGTGTTCCAGTTGTAAACCAGCTGCTCCAATCCTAATTTCTTGAAAAGAGGTTGGTCGAAGGGAAAATAACCGGGACTGGGGTAGTGGTAGGTCGACTCCTGGATGGTGCCGCTCTCCGACCAGTCCTTGAGCAGGATGTCGGTGATGGTCAGCAAGTGTCCGAGTTCGGTGTTCTCCAGCTCCTTGCTGAGGTAAGTGGGGCACCAATCGCGCCCGTCGGCCATCTTGCCGGCCAGGAAGTCGTTGATGTCGAGGCTCTGCGACAGCTCTTTGGCGCTGATACTGGCAATGAGCAGCACGGTCTCCACGCGCAGGGGCGGCAGCGTCTGCAGGTCGGCCTCGCGCTCGCGCCCGATGACGACCAAAGTGGTGGAGTCGCGCAAGGCACCCAAGATGAGGTCCGCGTCTAAGGCGAACTGCCGGATGGTGCCCATCTGCCGACTGATGTCGCTGTTGCGGCGGATGCACCAAGCCACAAGGCCGGGCTCTTTGCTGAAATAGACCCCGCGTCGCTTCTGGCGGAACATCTGACTGACTGTGAGTGTCTTCGAAGTGTCTTTGCCATCTATGAAAAGCTCGCCCGCCTGTATGAACCAGTCGTCAAATTCGGCTAACGAGATCTGATAATCCAGATTTTCCGAGGAGAAATAGTGACGTTTCGTGTCAGACAACAGGTTGATGCTGTTGGGCTTGTAGTCCGACAGGAATTGTTTCTTGGAGATTCGCGCCACAAGAGAATCGATGTTCTCCGTGGTGGCGTTGCCTAAGACCACCATCAGGTCAGTGATGCGTCCGTCGTATCCTATTTTGAATTGGCGTTTGGAGGTCTGATGGGTGTATTTGGCAAGGATTCTCTCTAACGTGTCCGGTTCGAAGAAGGGTGCCGGTTCGGAGATGAGGATGATGCGACTGCTGTCGGGGAAGGTGGCCGTGCCGATGGTTTGGTAGTGCATCCGGAAATGCTTGCGGAACAGGTTATAGACGGAATCCTGTTTCTGGAAGGCTAAGGTGCTCGCTATGGCTACATGCTGGTCGGGAATGTACTCCACCCGCATGACGCTGGCGGCCTGCTGCTTGATGCTCTCCACTACTTTGGTGTGCCGCCCGAAGGTGAACAGGCAGCCTAAGGCCAGCAGGAGGATGGCGCCGCTGATGATGCTGATGCGAAGGGGCTTGCTCATTCGGTTATTTGCGGATGATATTTTGTAACATTTCCCAAAGCAGACAGGTGGGCAGGCCCATCACGTTGTAGAAGGAACCGTGGATGGCCTGGATGCCGATGTACCCGATCCACTCCTGTATCCCGTATGCGCCGGCCTTGTCCAACGGGCGGTAATGTTCCACATAGTACTGCAGTTCCTCGTCCGAAAGCTCGACGAAGGTGACGCCTGACGAGCGGAAGTCGGTCAGCATACGGTCGGGGGTGGCCACCGTAAGGCCGCTATAAACCACATGAGTCTCTCCTGACAGCTGGCGAAGCATTTGCAGGGCCTCGTCGTTGTCCTTTGGTTTGCCGATGATGTTGCCGTCGGCCACCACGATGGTGTCGCAGGCGATGAAGATGGTGTTGGCCGGATACCGTGTCATGTCGATGGCGGAGAGTTTGAGTTTTGAGAGGTACTGCACCACCTCGGCGGGATAGAGCGAAGGGTCGTAGGATTCCTCCACCTCGGAGGAGATCAGTTCATATTCAATGCCCATGTCGGAGAGCAGCTCACGTCTGCGCGGCGACTTGGAGGCCAGGTAAATCTTGTAGTTTTTCAGTTCGTCCAATAACATAGCGGTTAGTTTAATCGGCGGCAAAGGTACAAATTTATTGGGAAATATTTAAGGTTTTTTTAATGGTGTGAAAATACGATTGTTTTAAAACGGGAGAACCGTCCATTAACCGTTGAATATGAATCTCCTACGGAGATTTGAAAACCATGTGTGGCATTTGTTTGCTACAGATAGGCATCCCCTACGGGGATGTTACCCCACGCCTCGTCACACCTCACCTCGTCTTACCTCACCTCACCACCGCCTCCTCCGGCACGGTTTTGCATATCAGCCCGATGCGGGTGTTTGCGGCGTGCCGGTTGATGCCGGAATCTTGTTTCCGAATTCCGCTGAACCCCGTTAGGGGTTCCCTATCTGTAGCCGATGGCATTCCCGGCCGAGTCACAACCCCGTATGGGGTTGCACATCTCGAGTTTCAGGGTGTAAAAATGCGATTGTTTTAAAACTAAATAGGAGGTGATAATTTCTAATTGCTTCCGACTTTTGGGATTCCAAGCTCTGAGCATATCTCCTTTGCCAAAAGGTCTTTTATGTCCGAATGTCTCGGAACGGCAGCGGTCAACTGGTTTTTCGTGTTGATATAGAGACTGTGTTTTTTGCCTTCACGAGCCAATATGCATCCCTGAGACTGAAGATGCTTTATGAGAAGTTGCCTTTTCATACAAGAGCGAGTTTCCTATAGAACACACCAGATCGGCTGCTTTTTCGGGCTTTTTCTTTATAGTAGTCAAGAACCAGACTGATTGCATCCTTCATGTTTTCCATAAGTTCGTCGAGGGTTTCACCCTGGCTCATTGCGGCCGGGACCTGTATGCACTTCCCGACATACCATCCGCTTTCGGGATCTTTCTCTATTATTATTGTGTATTCCATATGGTTTCCTTTTTTTCGTATTAACGCCGCAAAGATAGCATTTTTTTTGGTGCGAGGTGTTTGCTTTTTGTACTGCAAATACGATTGTTTTAAAACGGGAGAACCATCCATTAACCGTTGAATATGAATCTCCTATGGAGATTTGAAAATCACGTGTGGTGTACGTTTGCTACAGATAGGCATCCCCGTAGGGGATGTTACCCCACGCCTCGTCACACCTCACCTCACCTCACTTCACTTTACCTCACCACCGCCTACTCCGGCACGATCAGCCCGATGCGGGTGTATGCGGTGTGGCGGTTGATGCCGGAATCTTGTGTTGTTCCCCGAATTCCGCTGAACCCCGTTAGGGGTTGTACATTTCGTATTTGCACCATAAAAACTTGAAATCTGGTAAAAATCAAAAAAGTTCGAAAGTTTATAAGTGGTGCTAACTACCAAAAAAAAACGGCCCTGCATGAGGCCGTCGGTGTGTTGTTTGTACACGGTTTTTGCAGGGCTATCTATGCTTCGTGTGAATACTTCTGGAAATTTCCAAGAATTTGTTCGATATGGATCACTTCATCACATTTGTCGAATGTGAATCCGTTGTCCATACGATACCAATCCTTTCTATCTTTCATTGACAGTTTCTTGATACTCGGAAAACGCGACACGTCAACAACGACGCTCCGACCGTCTTCCAAATCAACTTGCATTTTCCCTCTAGCGGGAAATGTTACGTTTTTGATTTCAGGGATTACATCCCAATAACCTTCTATTGCATACATGATGTTACTCCTTTACTTTTATTATTGACACTTTACTACCTTTCTTGAAAACGTTCCATTGGTTCATCAGTTCTTTTCTATATTTTGATGCGATGGAAAGTACTTCCTTTATCTGATTGTCGGTCAGCGTTCCTTTGGAGGCCACTTCAACTGTTGGTTCGAGCCATATCTTACACATTTTCTTCGTGTCCCGTTTACCTACATGGATGTGCGCTCTGTTTTCATTACTGTCAGTCCCGAAAAAGATGAACGTCCAGATGATTTTAGCTGTTATATAAATTAGAACTTTGGGCATGTTTGTCTCCTCCTTTTATGTTAACGCCGCAAAGATAGCATTTTTCATTACGCGGTTGCTACACATATTCGAAATTTATGTATATTTGCAACGTTAAATCGCATTATCTTTCAGCGTAAACGCAATAGGGTGATGTTGATGTCAGTCAAAACAATGAACAGTAACGTGGTAGTGACAGGCCATTCTCAAGCACGGTATCCCAAAACGGTTCTCTACATCGGCGCCGTGTTGACCATGCTATCTACTCTGCTGCTCTTCCGTTTGTTTTTTGGCGCCGGAATGCTTAGCCATCCCTCCCAATATTTTTTCTCCGTATCCTCCTATGATCTGATCAAGGATGTTTACAATACCACGTACCATACCCGATACGACAGCAGTCTCATTCATTGCACCTCCATGGCGTACCCATACGGTGAGCATCACACCTATACGGGTCTGCAGGTTCTGGTCTCTGCGCCGCTCCAGCTATTGCAGAAGATGGGCGTGCATGATGCGTGGAAAGCTTGCCTGACACTGATTAACCTCTATGTGATCCTGTCAATTCTCTTGTGCTCGTTGTTTCTATATCTTTTGTTCCTCGAATTGAAAATTCCTCCGTTCCCTTCTGCTTTCGGGGCGGTTTTCATCACCTTCCTGATGCCGCAGTTGATGCGTGTGGGCGGGCATCTCACGTTGAGCTATCTTTGTGTCATTCCCATGGCGTTGTACTTTATCGCACGCCTGCATGGCACCCGACATTGGAAATGGTCTGTTTTCTATGGTGTCCTTCTTCTGCTCAGTACCTTGGCTCATCCCTATTATGGGGCGTTTCTGGCCGACATTTCCATAGTGTATCTGCTTTATCTTTTGTTTTCACATAAGAAAAACAGGTGTAAAATCTCGCAGGTGGGATTATATTTCCTTCTCCAGTTCATTTTGCCCGTGGTGCTGTTTTTCATTCTTGCAAATTATGGTGATACAGCCACGGACAGAACGGCCGTTGCCGATGGGATGTACCTTTTCAGAGGGCGAATGGAAGGACTTCTGCTGCCGTTCCATAGACTTTTAATGATTGCTCCTCTTCGGAATTGGGGCATAAATCCGCCCCAATGGGAGACTCTCAGCTATGTCGGGGTGGTGGCCCTAATCGCATTTGTGGTTTGGGTTGTACGCATTCTGTGGGATTTGGCTCATCTGCGTGTGACGCATCTTTTCCGTCCTACTGACAATCCGGTGCTTAACGTTTTTCTTTGGGCTTCCGTGTTGCTTACGCTGGTGGCAACAGTGTTGCCGGTTATCACGAGAGCTCATCCGGATCTCTCTATCCACCTGTCGGCCTTGGCACAGCTGAGGTCTTTGGGTCGTATGTTGTGGCTTCCATTTGTAACGCTCAATGTGCTGGCTGTTTATTGGGTATGGCAATGGGTCTCGAGTTTCCGGAGGACAGGATGTAAAATCGCTGTCCTTATATTGGTGTGCGTGGCTTACAGCTACGAGGTGTATGCCTACGCTCCGCTGATGGGCCATGTGCAAACGTATCCGCAATGGACTGATTATGATAATGATTTACCTGATAATCAATGGGTGGCGAAAATCAATTCGTCGGATTATCAGGCGATCCTCTCGTTGCCGGTTTTCCATGTGGGTTCCGAGCATTACAACTTGCCGGTACAACCTGAAACGATGCATGTCAACACGTATGTTTCTTTCAAAACGGGACTGCCCTTGATTTGCGTTTACAGTGCGCGCAGTCCCATCACGCAATCCTACAACAGCGTTGAGCTTGCTTGGGAACCTTGGAAGGATTACTATATTCTGGAGGATCTGCCCAATGAACGTCCGTTGCTCATAGTGTCGCTTCCGGATCGGAATCGGTTGAATCCGAATGAAAAACGGATTTTGGATTATGCGGATTCTCTATTCTCCACGGAGAAATTCGTCTTGTACAGCATTCCTGTTTCCAAATTGCGTCAGCTGTGTCGGGATTATCAATTGGAAAGAAAGGTGTTGTATGATAATGCTTTAAAAGACGATGTGCCCTATTATTTCAAAACATGGGATGAGAAAGACTCTGGGATGTTGGCGGCAACGTGCAATAAACAGGTTCTCCTGTATGACGATACCATTGACCATGCTTGGGGCGACAGTGTGAATATATCATTTTGGATCCCGAATTATCTTGATGATCTGATGGGACGCAATATTGTCTCCGTGAAAGCGATAACGGCCGATAGTAGCGAGATGTCCGTGGCCTGGGGTAACATCTTCTATTTTGCCAAAGTCATTGACGGCAGGGCTGGATTGGTGTCCATACCGGTCCGTTTCCCGGAAAATGCGGTTCGTCTGTGCGTTGAGGTGGGCAACAAACGTCTGCCCACGCGGCAAGTTTTTTTCGACCAGCTGCTTATCGCCCCGCAGGGCAGGAATGTGGCCTTGCCGTATGTGCGCCAACGGGATACCGTAAAGTTGTTGGATAATATTCCATTGTGGCATCCTATGCCAACCGCCGGTTGCAAACCGTAAATCGTTGACTATATTACTGTAATCTTCTTATACCGAATGCGTTTCGGCGTTACGTTGCCAAGGCGCATCTTCTTGTTCTCCTCATATTCGGTGTAGCTGCCCTCGAAGAAATAGACCTGCGAGTCGCCTTCAAAAGCGAGGATGTGTGTGCAGATGCGGTCGAGGAACCAGCGGTCGTGGGAGATGACCACCGCGCAGCCCGCGAAGTTCTCCAAACCCTCCTCCAATGCACGCAAGGTGTTGACGTCAATATCGTTGGTTGGCTCGTCCAAGAGCAGCACGTTGGCTTCGGATTTCAGTGTGAGAGCCAGATGCAGGCGGTTGCGCTCGCCGCCGGAGAGCACGCCGGCCTTCTTGTTCTGCTCGGTGCCGCTGAAGTTGAAACGTGACAGGTAAGCCCGCGAGTTGATGAGCCGCCCGCCCATCATGATCTGCTCGTTGCCCTCGCTGACAACCTCCCAGACGCTCTTCTCCGGGTCGATGACGGTGTGCTGCTGGTCAATGTAGCCCACTTTTACCGTTTCACCAACCTTGAAGTCGCCGCTGTCGGGCTTGTCCAACCCCATGATGAGGCGGAAGAGGGTGGTCTTGCCGGCGCCGTTGGGCCCGATGACACCCACAATGCCGTTGGGCGGCAGGTTGAAGTTGAGGTCGTCAAACAAGAGTTTGTCGCCGAAGGCCTTGCGCACGTGCTGGGCTTCGATGACGACATTGCCCAAACGTGGTCCGTTGGGGATGAAGATTTGCAAGGTCTCTTCTTTCTCCTTCACGTCCTCGTTGAGGAGCTTGTCGTAGGCGTTGAGACGGGCTTTCGACTTGGCGTGACGCGCTTTCGGGGCCATGCGCACCCATTCCAACTCGCGTTCCAGCGTCTTCATACGCTTGCTCTCCTGCTTCTGCTCCATGGCTAAACGGTTCGACTTCTGCTCTAACCAGGAGGAGTAGTTGCCCTGCCAGGGAATGCCCTCACCGCGGTCCAGTTCGAGAATCCAGCCGGCAACGTGGTCGAGGAAGTAGCGGTCGTGGGTCACGGCGATGACGGTACCTTTATATTGTTGCAGATGGGCCTCTAACCATTCCACTGACTCGGCGTCGAGGTGGTTGGTGGGCTCGTCAAGCAGGAGAATGTCCGGCTCGGTGAGCAGCAGACGGCAGAGGGCCACACGGCGTCGCTCGCCTCCGGAGAGGTTTTTCACCGGCGTGTCGCCGTCGGGACAGCGCAGCGCGTCCATGGCACGTTCCAACTTGGAGTCGAGCTCCCAGGCATCGTATTGATCGATGAGTTCGGTGAGTTCGCCCTGCCGCTCGATGAGCTTGTTCATCTCGTCGTCGCTCATTGGTTCGGCGAATTTCATGTTCACCTCTTCATATTCTTTTAAAACATCCACAATCTTCTGCACGCCCTGTTGCACCACCTCCTTTACGGTAAGGTTGTCGTCGAGTTGCGGTTCCTGCGGCAGATAGCCGATGGAATAGCCGGGCGCGAAGACCACCTCGCCCTGATAGGACTTGTCGAGGCCGGCGATGATCTTCAGCAGCGTGGATTTTCCCGCGCCATTGAGGCCCAGGACGCCGATTTTCGCTCCGTAGAAGAAGGAAAGGTAGATGTTCTTGAGGATTTGTCGTTGCGGTGGAATCGTCTTGCTGACGTTCACCATCGAGAATATTATTTTCTTGTCGTCTGCCATGATTTACAATTAATAATGAACAATTAATAATTAAAAATTAGTGGTTTTAAAGTTGGAAAGAATGTAAATAATAACGTTCATAGTCTCTTAACTTCTACGCCGAATAGCTAACATTCACCTTTAAGGTTTCGTATCCGTTCCAACGCTTCCTGCACGTTGGCGCGCGGGGTGCCAATGTTCATGCGCATGAAGCCGTCGCCGTCAGGACCGTAGTCCAGGCCGCTGTTCAATCCCACTTTGGCTTCATGGATGAGTTTGTCCACCAGCTCTTTGTGCGGAATGTTCCATGCTCGGAAGTCGAGCCAGAGTAAGAAGGAGGCCTCAGGACGCATCATTTTGATTTCGGGCATGTTTTGTTGTAGATATTGTTCGGTGAAGTCAATGTTCCCGACTAAGTAGTCAAGCAGTTGCAGGCGCCATGGGTCGCCGTGTGCGAAGGCGGCCTCGGCAGCCACGTAGGCGAACAGTGTGCCTAAGGAGAGCTCGTTGGCATCCAAAAAGCCGAAGAACTGCTTCTTGATGTCGGCATCCGGCACATAGCATACGGAGGAGGCCAATCCTGCCATGTTGAAGGTCTTGCTGGGCGCGATGAAGGTGATGGAGTTGTGCAGCGCCTCTTCCGACACCGTGGTGAAAGAGGTGTGTGTAAAACCGGGCAGCGTGAGGTCGGCGTGGATTTCGTCCGCAATGACGAGCACATTCTGCCGGTAGCAGATTTCGGCAATTTTCTGCAATTCATCTTTGGTCCACACGGTGCCGCCGGGGTTATGTGGGTTGGCGAGAATCATCACCTTGCACCCTTTGGCCTTTTCTTCCAAATCGTTGTAATCCAGGGCAAAACGTCCGTTAACGGTTTTCAGCGGACTGCTCACGAACACGCGTCCGCTGCGGTGCGGCACGTTGATGAAAGGCGGATACACGGGCGTGGTGATCAGCACCTTGTCGCCGGGGTTGGTGAAGGCTTGCAGCACGAAGGCGATGCCTTGCACGATGCCGGGGATGAAGTGGATGTTTTTCCACCGGGTCTCGATATGATAATGCTCCCGCATCCAGTTGAGCACAGCCATCTTGTAAGTCTCTGGGGCAAATGTGTAGCCGAACACTTCGTGGTCGCATCGTTTGCGTACGGCCTCCACGATGAAGTCCGGGGTCTTGAAGTCCATGTCGGCCACCCACATGGGCAGCACGTCATCGGTGCCGAACACCTCGTTCAGCATGTCGTGTTTCACGCAGCTGGTGCCGCGCCGGGGAACGATCTCGTCAAAATTATAGAGCATCATCAGAATCATTTTTGAAGATGCAAAGGTAGCGTTTTTTTTCTTATTTTTGCGCCTTTTATATTATGCTGGGTATTGAAACGGATCATAAACGGATTTTCGGGCTTGATTTCCTCCGAGCTGTGGCCATATTCCTTGTGGTGCATGGACATGGCGCTTCTCTTTTGTTGGATACCCGTCTCTCGTTTCTGACAAAAATACCTCTTCCGGATGCGGTGGATATCTTTTTTGTGTTGACGGGCTTCCTTATCGGCGGATCGTTTCTTTCTTATGCGGAAAAAAACACGGGTGTGGATATTTGGAAGACGTTGCGGTTTTATGTGCGCTCGGCCTTGCGCATTCTGCCCTGTTATTACTTGATTCTGATTGTGTATCTGATATTGGTGCATAATCAGTTGGTGCCAGGAAACACCGAATCCTCGCCCGTTTGGCAATTTGCCACTTTTACGCAAAACCTGTTCACTCCATTCTGCGATTTCTATTGGGAGTCTTGGTGTTTGCCGATACAATGGTGGTTTTATATGTTTTTCCCGCTGCTCATGACGCTTTTCTCCGGACACTTCGGCTCGCGCCGTCTGGTTCCTGTCATCTGTGCTGGATTCATTTCCGTATCTATCCTGTTCCGAATCTTGGTTTCTGGCCACGCTACGGATTTGTTTGGGTGGGATGTCTGGATTCGGAGGACGGTGGCCTCGCGTTGTGATGCCGTCTATATCGGTGTGTTGGCCGCATGGGTGCAGATGTACGCGCCTGATGTGTGGCGGCGTCACGCTTTGAAAAGCTTGCTGGTGGGTTTGGCCTTGTTGGTGATGCTTGTCTTGATAACGCAAAAACCGGGCACCATTTTCAAGAATGTGTTCAGCTGTACGTTTCAAACGGTGTCATTTGCGATGCTGCTTCCGTTTATGTCGTGCAAATCCAAGGCCCGCACGGCATGGGGCGGTTTTGTCTCGCATATAAGCGTGCTCTCGTTTGCAATGTATATGGTGAATCTGGTGGTGATGCAGCTTATATTGGCAAACTTCAATGAGTTGTTCCATCAATGGGGCGCTTGGGGTTACGTGGTCTATTGGATGATAGTCCTCGTTTTATCCTATTTGCTGTATATGATGGTGGAAAAACCGTTTATGAAACTTAGAACACGAGTGTCTTTATTTGGATAATTTTTTTATAACTTATTAAAATACAATAAAATGCAAACACGAATCGCCATTTTAGGATATGGAAACATAGGCAAGGCCGTGGAACAGGCCGTGCTGGCTGCCGACGACATGCTGTTGGCCGGCATTTACCATCATAACGACAATCTGGACACCATCGACGCGGATGTGGTGGCGCTGTGCACGCCCACGCGTGAGGTGCCGGATTTCGCGGAGAAGCTGCTGGCCCGCGGGATTTCCACCGTGGACAGCTTCGACATCCACGGGCAGATTTTCGACCTGCGCAAGCGTCTCACCCCCGTCGCCAAGGAACATCGTGCGGTAAGCGTCATCGCCGCTGGCTGGGACCCCGGCTCTGATTCGGTGGTGCGTGCGCTGCTGCTGGCCCTCGCCCCCAAAGGCATCACCTACACCAACTTCGGCCCGGGACGCAGTATGGGTCACACGGTCGCAGCCAAAGCCATTCCCGGTGTGAAGAACGCGCTCTCCATGACTATCCCGCTCGGCACGGGCATCCATCGCCGCATGGTCTATGTGGAATTGGAAGAGGGTGCCGACTTTGCCACCGTGGAGAAACTGCTGTTGCAGGACGACTATTTCGCCCATGACGAGACCCATGTGGTGCCGGTGTCCTCCATCGACGAGCTGAACAATGTGGCCCATGGGGTCAATCTGGTGCGCTCCGGTGTGAGCGGCGATACCCACAACCAGCGCTTCGAGTTCAACATGGAAATCAACAACCCGGCCCTCACGGGACAGGTGCTCGTGTCGTGTGCGCGTGCCGCCATGCGTATGCGCGAGGAACAACGTCTCGGTGCCTTCACCATGATAGAAATACCGCCCATTTACCTCCTGCCTGGCAATGAGGAACAGCTGATCCGGACGCTCGTGTAAGAATAATAGATTGAGGTGGAGAGTTTTGTTACAGTATGTTGGATTGAAATGCTTTTGTTCTAATGTTCTAAATGGAAAAACGAATCATGTATATTTCAGAAGAGGAACTCCAACGGATAGTGGCCTTGGCGGTGAAAAAGGCACTGGAGGAAATATTGCCTGGCGTGAAAGAGGAACCTCAGGTGAACGAGCCACCAGCTGCATATAATGTGGATGTGAAAAATTTCACGGAAGAGGAATTGAAGGAGGCCATGCGATTGATGGAATCCAATAGGGGCAAAGATGGTGAACCCAAGGTGGGGATTTTCTGGTACGATCCTCAAAAAAATGAACTTTTTGGTGTGCGTTCTCATCTGGTGTCTGATTATGTGAAACCCAACGCCCGATCAGAATTCGGATGTGTTTCCTGTTCGGAAATGCACGAGGATGTCTGGAAAAAGGAATATAACCGTCAGAAATTCAAACATAATGGGGTGGGCCCTTATCGTGGTGCATACGAAATGACCCCCCGAGGCCGAATCTTTTATGATCCGGAAACGGATGTTTATACCATTGCAGTGGGACAGTGGATTGAACAATATCCGCAGGCGGTGGCCCTTGTTGAAGAGGAATTCAATTTGAAGGATACCTGTCATGAGGTGAAAACAGCCTATCATTGGGACATCGGACAAAAATGGATGTGAGCATGGCCCCGCATTGGATGCGGTTGGATTTTTAGTGCGAGGATGTCTGAAAAATGATTATCTTTGCACGGTAATAATAAAACGATTTCCCGTCGTCCGGACAGGCGGGGAATCGGTGATTTGTCTGCCGGAGAAAAACGAGAAAACATGTACGACAACGAACGCGGGCTCTATATCGCCCATTGCGCGGAAGGCGCACTCTCCATACAAGGTAAAATGGCCAATCGGCATGGACTCATTGCAGGTGCCACCGGAACGGGCAAGACTGTCACCTTGCAGGTGATGGCCGAGACGTTCAGCCAGGCGGGCGTACCCTGCTTCATGGCCGATATGAAAGGCGACCTGTCCGGCATCAGCCAGGCCGGTGCCCTCAGCAGTTTCATCGAGAAGCGGATGCCGGAATTCGGCATCGAGTCGCCCCAGTTCCAACCCTGTCCCGTGCGATTCTATGATGTGTATGGCGAACAGGGGCATCCGATACGTGCCACGGTCTCCCAGATGGGCCCTCAGCTGTTGTCGCGCATCCTCGGCCTCAACGAGACGCAGGACGGCGTGCTCAACATTGTCTTCCGCATCGCCGATGACCGCGGTCTGCTGATTCTGGATTTGAAGGATCTGCGCTCCATGCTCGACTACGTCTCCAAACACGCCAAGGAGTACACCACCCGCTACGGGAATATATCCACAGCCACGGTCGGCGCTATCCAGCGGTCCCTGCTGCAACTGGAGAACCAGGGTGCCGACAAGTTTTTTGGCGAGCCCTCTTTTGACATCCACGACCTGCTCCAGACCGAGAATGGACGTGGGGTGATGAGCGTTTTGGCGGCTGACAAGCTCATGATGCAGCCTAAACTCTACAGCACCTTCCTGCTGTGGCTCCTCTCCGAGCTTTATTCGACGTTGCCTGAGGTGGGCGACCAGGATCTTCCCAAGCTGGTCTTCTTCTTCGATGAGGCACACACGCTGTTCGAGGACACCTCCAAAGCTCTCACAGACAAGATTGAGCAGGTTATCCGTCTGATCCGTAGCAAGGGGGTAGGGGTATATTTCATCAGTCAGTATCCTAATGATGTGCCGGAGAACATCCTCGGTCAGTTGGGCAATCGTGTGCAACATGCCCTGCGGGCCTACACGCCCAAGGATCAGAAAGCTGTGCGCGTGGCCGCTGACACGTTTCGTACTAATCCGGAGTTCAAGACGGAGGAGGCCATTTCCACTTTGGAGACTGGAGAGGCATTGGTCAGCTTCTTAGACGGGAAGGGCGCTCCCGGCATTGTGCAACGAGCCAAGATTCTCTTCCCATTGTCCCAGATCGGGGCCATCACAGCAGAACAACGGCAGATGAACATCCGTATGAGCCGGATTTATGGAAAATACGATACGATGGTGGACAGTGAGAGTGCGTACGAGATGCTGATGATGGAGGAACAATCAAACTTGCCGCAGGCGCAGGATTCGGAGGGCAATCTGCCCAAGACATCGGAGAAAGAAACTGCCGGTAATTCCAAGAAAAAGGGTATTCTCTCTAAAGTCCTGAAAGCCGTTATCACGGCCCTGACAGCCACCTTGGGCACCATCGTGGGCACGGCGGTCAGCGATAAGGTGACCGGAAAGAAAACCAAAAAGACGTCATCCACAGCCGGCAGGGTGGTGAAGAACACGACCTCGGCGGCCACCCGGACCATCACCCGGGAAATCACCCGCGATATTCTCGGCAACCTGATCAAATAGTGAGCCTTTAAACACGTAAGAATGAACTCGACAAGACAACAGAAAATAGCAGCCCTGCTCCAAAAGGAACTGGCCAATATATTCTTGCAAGACAGCAAGAGCCTGTACAACTGTATGATAACGGTGACGAAAACCACCATCACCTCCGACCTCTCCATTGCGAGGGCGTACCTGAGTATCTATATGGCTCCGGACAAAGATGTGGTGATCAAGGCCATCCGTGAGAATACGAAGGATATCCGCTTCCGCCTTGGCCAGCAGATCAGAAACCAGCTGCGCGTGGTCCCCCATCTGGAATTTTTCATTGATGACACGCTCGATTATATGGAGCATATTGACCGTCTTTTGAAAAAATAGAGTTGGAATTATCAAAACAGAAAACGGCCGGCTTCATCGCGTTGCGTTATGTTTTCTCGAAAAAGAAACATAATATCATCAACGTCATTTCCATTGTTTCCATGCTCGGTATCATGGTCAGTAGCGCGGCGCTCGTCGTGGTGCTGTCGGTGTTCAACGGCATGGAGGAGATGATCGGCGGATGGTTCAACTCGTTTAACCCGGATTTCAAAATCACCTTGGTGGAGGGCAAGTCCTTCCCCGTGGACTCGTTTCCGATGGACGCCCTGCGCCGGATGCCGGAAGTGGAGGCCGTGGATGAGGTGGTCAGCGATATGGCCCTCATTACCTATAACGACCGACAAGAACTCCTTACCATCAAAGGGGTAGGGGATGATTATGTTTCCAGAAACCGGTTGGACGAGATTCTCATAGACGGCAAATTCGCCTTGTGGCAGGGTGAACAGCCCTGTGTGGTTACGGGTGCCGTCGCTGCCGGCAAGCTCCAGATCAACCTGCTCAACTACGAGCTGATGAAGACCTATTATCCCAAAAGGACGAAAAAGAACTTGGCGCAGGCGACGGATGCCTTCAACACGCGCTATCTGTTCCCCACGGGTGTGTTTATGTCGAACACGAACTATGACAATGATGTCATCTTCTGCCCGATATCCTTTGCGCGCGACCTGATGCACTATGAAGGCGAGGTTACCTCCGTGGAAGTCAAGCTCCGCCCGTCAGCCCATTATGCAAAATGTCAGAAAAAGGTGGAGGAAATGGTGGGTCGTCGTTTCAAAGTCCAAAACAAATACCAGCAGGAGGCGTCTCTTTTCAAAACAATGCAGTCGGAAAAGCTCATCATTTATATCATTCTTGCATTCATTCTGTTGGTGGCCGCCTTCAATATCATCGGCTCGTTAGGTATGCTGATGTTGGAGAAGAAGGACGATATGGCGGTGCTGCGTCATCTGGGTGCCGGCGAATCGTTGATCCGGCGCGTGTTTCTGTATGAGGGCGTGGCTGTCTCGTTCGTGGGTGGATTGCTTGGGGTTCTGCTTGGCGTGGTGATCTGCCTGATACAGCAGTTTTTCCATGTGGTGAAAATCGGTGACGGCAGCACCGGCTACATCATCCCCTATTATCCTGTGCATATCCGTGTCGCGGATCTCCTTCTTGTGCTGCTTACAATCTTGATTGTGAGTTTGCTTACCTCGTTCCTGCCAGCCAGAAAATTGAAACAAGCCACCTCAAATCCCTATATGTCATGAAGAAACTGCTCTTTATACTCATTTGTTCGGGCTTGCTGCTGTCTTCGTTCGGCCAGATTTCGGTCGGGCGGTTCCGCAGCCATATCCCGATGCATGCCTTTCATTCCGTTGCGGTGGCCCCGGATTATGCGTATGCTGCCACCACCAACGGCATGATGCTGCTGGATTTGTCCACGATGGACGACAAGAAACCAGACCTGCAGTCATGGACCAAGGTGGACGGCCTGTCTGACATTGACATCATCAAAATCTATTACGACGAACCCCATAAATGCCTGCTCGTCTGCTATCGGAATGGAAATCTGGATTTGATCAAGGAGGATGTATTGTATAATGTAAGTGACATCAAGAATAAAACCCTCAGTGGATCCAAGCAGCCTTCTCACATACGCGTGACGGGAGATGTGGCCTACATCTGTTATCCCTTCGGAGTGGTGCTGCTTGATTTGAACGACTTGTTGGTGCTGGATACATGGTTCACCAAACGGGACGGTCGGCAGTATGGCGTGACGGACTTTGCGAAAACGGACAATGAGTTCTATATCAGCACTTCCGGCGGCTTGTTCCACATTCGTGCCGATCATCCCAATCCGGCCAATTTCATGGAATGGGTTCAGGATGAGGCGGCTGGAGATACAGAATACGACCACATAGTTTTCTTCGGCGGAAAGCTCTTCGCCAATAAGAATACAAACAACCCCACATCCGACAATCCTGTTCCTGACACACTTTTTGTGCAGGAAGGGACACGCTGGACCGCCACTGACTATGTGTCGTATGACCTGCGTTCGCTTACGGCTGCAAACGGCCATTTGCTGATCGGCAACTGGGATCATATTGACATGCTGGATGATAACTTGAGTCTGGAGAAAACGTATCACTGGTATCAGTCTTACGCATATCCCGACAATCAGGAATCGTTTTTGCGAGGCAAATACATCTGGGTGGCTGATAACCGGTATGGGCTTGTCCGCATCCAGATGGAAGATGAGAGTTACAAAATCTTCACGGAGAGTGGCCCATATGCGGGTAGCGTGGAAGGCATCAGTTGTGAGAAGGGTGTGGTGGCGGTGGTGCCTGGCTCGCGCAAGGGACCGGCGTACACTCAGGGGTTCCAGTACCCGTCTGTTAGCTGGTTCGTCAACCAGAATTGGGACTATGCTGTGAATTTCCGCGATTATGATCCGTTGCACACCACCTTCGACCTTACGAATGTGGTCATCAATCCCAATAACGAATCGGAATGTTATGTGGCATCGTGGGGCAACGGCCTCTTCCGTTGTGTGAATCATGAAGTCGTGGAGCATTACACCCCGCAAAACAGCATCCTCGACTCCACCGCAAACGGTTGGGTGTTCGTGTCGGGGCTGGCATACGACAATCATGGCAATATCTGGATGACAAACAGCCAGTGTGACAATATGTTGAAGATGATGGAGCCCGACGGCACGTGG
This sequence comes from Bacteroidales bacterium, assembly GCA_016285145.1. Lineage (GTDB taxonomy): Bacteria > Bacteroidota > Bacteroidia > Bacteroidales > WCHB1-69 > F23-D06. The sequence continues at coordinate 107,379 of JAEEQE010000005.1, forward strand.
CACGAGTACAACATCACCCAAGGGGTGCTGACGGCTTCCCCCGCTGGTGTGGTGGCTGAAAACCTGCTGATTGATTCCCGTGGGTACAAATGGGTGAACTTCCCCCGCGACGACAATGTAAACCGTTATCATCTGGTGGCTTTCACGGAAAGCGGAACCTACGATAACCCTGGGGACGATAAGTTCGTGCGTATCAATATGAATGCCGCCTCCGAAGTCAACTCCACTAACGTTTTTTGTGTGGCAGAGGACTTGGATGGGGAGATTTGGATTGGCACTGACAAGGGCATCAAGGTGATCTATTATCCTGATAAGGTTTTCGATGGCAATGTCTATCCCAAAAACATCCTTTTGGAGCAGGATGGATACACGTCTGTACTATTCGAGTTTGAGGAGGTTACTGCCATTGCGGTGGATGGCGCGAACCGCAAGTGGGTGGGCACGAGCAAGGGAGGTGTTTTCCTGATCAGCGAAGACGGTACGGAGGAGCTGCTTCATTTCACCGCAGAAGACCATCCGCTGTTTTCCAACCAGATTTCCTCTATCGGCATTGATCCCCTGAGTGGGGAAGTCTTCTTCGGAAGCACCAAAGGACTGGTCAGCTACCGTGGAGCGGCCACGCATGGCTCAGAAGATTACAGCGATTTGATGGTTTTCCCCAATCCGGTACGGCACGGCTATACTGGTCCGGTGGCAGTGAAAGGTTTGAAGAGCAATTCGTTGTGTAAGATAACAGACTCTGCTGGACGATTGGTGTGGCAGGGCTATAGCAACGGTGGCGAGCTGGTATGGAATTGCTTGGACCATTTTGGCAGACGTCCGGCCACGGGAGTCTATTATGTGATGGCCTCCGACGAGAACGGCAAGGAGAAGATTGTCTCCAAAATCCTGTTTGTACATTAGAAAAGAGCGTGTTATGCTGATTAACACCAAGGGCATAATCCTACATTCGACGAAATATTCCGACACCTCATTGGTGGTGAAAATCTATACGGAGGCGCGGGGTACGCAGTCGTTCATCGTGAAAGGGGTTTTCGGGAAAAAGGGCAAGTTGCGTCCTGCGTTTTTCTCCTCCTTGGCATTGGTGAATCTCACGTTCGACGACAATCCGCGCCATAATTTGAAATACATTCGCGAGATGTCTCTTCAGCAAACGCCCTCGGACCTGTCCTTTGATCCAGTGCGCAGTTCCATCTTGATGTTTTACAATGAGTTGTTGTATAAACTACTGCCTGAAGCAGGGGAGGATGTTGTGCTGTTCCATTTTCTGGAGCAGGAGATAACGGATGTGGCCGGGGCGGGGGAACTCTTTCCTGACCGGCCGTTGCGCTTTATGATCCGGTTGAGTGTGGTGCTGGGTTTTTTCCCGGAAAACAATTATTCGGAAAAGGAATGCCATTTTTCCTTGGCAGAAGGCCGTTTCCAGTCCTATTATGTGGATGAACGCAATGATCTTCCGGAGGATGAAAGTCGCTACCTGTCGCAGCTGATATGTGATGACGGGATGGTGCGGGCGGATCGCACCTTGCGGAACAGTTTGCTCCGGTATCTTATACAATATTATATAATACATAACGAGCAGATCAGGACCATCGAGTCGGTGGATGTGCTGGCTGCTGTTTTGCATTAGGATTAATCGAATTTATTCGTATTTTTGCGCCGGTAAAAACAATAAGGAAATGGGTGAAGAACAATTTATCGATTATGTGAAGATTTTCTGCCGTTCGGGCAATGGTGGGTCGGGATCGGCGCACCTGGCGCATACGGCACGTAACCCGAAGGCCGGTCCTGACGGTGGCGATGGTGGCAAGGGTGGCAGCGTCATCCTGAAGGCCAACCGCAACCTGTGGACGCTGCTGCATCTGCGCTACACCAAGCACATCTTTGCAGAGAACGGTGGAAATGGGCAGAAGAACAAATGCTTTGGCAAGAATGGTGAGAATGCGTACATTGAGGTGCCCCTCGGCACGGTGGTGCGTATGGTTGACACTGACGAGTTTGTCGGGGAGGTGCTGGAAGATGGCGAGGAACTGGTGGTGATGAAAGGCGGACGGGGCGGCCTCGGCAATGTGCATTTCAAAAGTCCCACCATGCAGACACCACGTTTCGCACAGCCGGGTGAGGAAGGCGTGGAAGGTTGGATAAGCTTGGAACTCAAAGTGTTGGCGGATGTGGGCCTCGTGGGTTTCCCGAATGCCGGCAAGTCCACCCTGATCAGCCAATTGTCAAATGCGAAACCTAAAATCGCCAACTATCCCTTCACCACGCTAACGCCCAATCTCGGTATGGTGGCTTACCGTGACTTCCAGTCGTTCGTCATCGCCGATATTCCTGGCATTATCGAAGGTGCCTCTGAAGGCAAGGGCATTGGTCTGCGTTTTTTGCGCCATATCGAGCGCAACTCGGTGCTGCTTTATATGATCCCCGTAGTCTCGGAGGAGGGACTTCGCACGGCGGATGAGATTGTGCGCGAGTGGAACATCCTCCGCCATGAACTGGAGGCTTATAATGATGAGTTGCTTGACAAACGGTACCTTGTCGCTCTCACCAAATGTGACCTCACCACCCCCGAGGAGGTGGAACGGATTTTGACAAATCTTCCGAAAAATATTCCCGTTATGAACATTTCATCCTTGACAAATCTGCATCTCACAGAGCTTAAGGACCGCCTTTGGACGCTTTTAACCTCAGAGGATTAATTTCTATTATACTGATTGTCAAGAATATAATATTAAATCAAATATAAAACGAAAAAAAAACACAAACAGAGTTGACATATTGAAAAAAAAGTGTATTTTTGCGCCGTTAAAGAACGAAAGAAAAAGGAGATAGAAAAATGGCAAAGAAAGTAAAAGAAGCTCGTCAACAGGTTATCCTGGAATGTACGGAACAGAAGGCAAGTGGGGTTCCGGGCATGTCAAGATATATCACGACGAAAAACAGAAAGAACACGCCTGACAGATTGGAATTGATGAAATACAATCCGTATCTGAAGAAAATGACGTTACACAAAGAAGTTAAATAATAAAATCGAAGAGAGATGGCAAAGAAGGTTGTTGCAACATTGAAAAGAGAAGGTGGCGTTACCTATACGCGCGTCGTGAGAATGGAACGCTCACCGAAGACGGGAGCTTACACCTTTAAAGAGGCTGTAGTTGACTCCTCCACTGTAAAAGACTTTTTGGCTAAAAAGTAATATTTTGTTTTCATGGTTGAAGAAAGGTTCCCCCTCCCGGGGGAGCCTTTTTTCGTTTGGGGAGGGTACATCCTCGTATTGTTTTTTTCGCTATCTTTGCAACTGCATTTTTCCCCGCTTCGGCGGGCGTTATTTCTAAACTTTTCACGCATGGGATTCTTTTCTATATTTTCAAAAGAGAAAAAAAAGGAACTGGATGAAGGCCTCCAGAAATCCAAGGAGAGCTTTTTCGCAAAACTCGCTAAAACGGTGGTGGGGAAGTCCAAGGTGGACGACGATGTGCTGGACCGTTTGGAGGAAGTGTTGGTTACCTCGGATGTGGGTGTGGAGACCACACTCCGCATCATTGAACGTATTGAGAGTCGCGTTTCGCGTGACAAGTACATTGGTACCGAGCAGCTTAATTCCATTCTGAAAGAGGAAATAGCAGGCCTGTTGTTGGAAAACGATATCGAGAAGGCCAACGATTTTGTAATCCCGAAGTTGGAAACCCCTTATGTGGTTCTCGTGGTGGGCGTGAACGGTGTGGGCAAAACCACCACCATTGGCAAGTTAGCCTACCAGTTCAAGAAAAAGGGCTACTCGGTCACGCTGGGTGCCGCCGACACGTTCCGTGCCGCTGCCATCGAGCAGTTGGAGGCGTGGGCCAAACGCGCTGACGTGCCCATTGTCACCCAGAAGATGGGTGCCGACCCGGCGGCGGTGGCTTACGACACCGTTGCATCCGCCATCGCCCGAAAGAGCGATGTGGTCATCATTGACACGGCCGGCCGTCTGCACAACAAGACCAACCTGATGAACGAACTCATCAAGATCAAGAACGTGATACGCAAGCTGGTGCCTGAAGGGCCGCATGAGGTACTGCTGGTCCTCGACGGCTCTACAGGTCAAAATGCTTTTGAACAAGCCCGCCAGTTTTGCGCCGCCACGGAAGTCAATGCACTGGCCATCACTAAACTGGACGGTACCGCCAAGGGCGGCGTGGTCATCGGTATCTCCGACCAGTTCAAAATCCCCATCAAATATATCGGTGTGGGCGAGAAAATCGACCAGCTGCAGGTATTCAACCGTGCCGAGTTTGTGGATTCCCTGTTCCCCGATAACTGGTAAAACATCATTTGAAAATACTTTAACATCCGAATACTTTGCAAGTTACCATCGACCACAATTCGGGATTCTGCTTCGGAGTGATTCACGCCATCCAAACGGCGGAGAAATACCTGTCGGAGCACGACACCCTCTATTGTCTGGGCGATATTGTGCATAACAATGAGGAGGTGAAACGGCTCACAAACCTCGGCTTGCGGGTCATTCGCTATGAGCAGTTCCGCCAGTTGCGCGACACTACCGTGCTGATACGCGCCCACGGCGAGCCGCCGCAAACCTATCAGACGGCTAAAGAAAACAACATCACCCTCATAGATGCCACTTGTCCGGTGGTGTTGAAACTGCAACAGCGCATCGCCGACTTCTATCGAAACCCTGAAAATGCGGATATACAAATTCTTATTTTCGGGAAGAAAGGCCATGCCGAGGTGGTGGGTCTGATGGGACAGGCCGACAACCGCGTAATCGTGATTTCTTCGTTAGAAGAGATTGACCGAATCGATTACCAGCGCCCGGCTATGCTCTATTCTCAGACGACACAAGGCCTTGAGCCGTATTATCAGCTAATTGGGCTGATCAAGGAACGCTACGAGGCCGTCGGCCATGGCGACATGTTCCATTATGCTGACACGATTTGCCGGAAAGTGGCCAACCGTACGGATGAAATCGCCGCCTTCGCCCGTCAGCACGACGCTGTCCTCTTCGTGTCGGGTGAACAGAGCTCCAACGGTCTCTATCTGTTCGACATCTGTAAAAAAAACAATCCAAACAGCTATATGGTTTCCCATGCCGGCCAGATTGGCGCCCTGAACTTGACAGGCTACCAGTCGGTGGGCATCTGTGGTGCCACTTCCACGCCCATGTGGCTGATGGAGGAGTGTAAAAATTTGATTATCAATAAACAACAAAACAATATGAAAAGAGCCATTATCAGCGTAAGCGACAAAACCGGCATCGTACCTTTCGCCGCCGGACTTATAGAAGCAGGTTATGAGATCATCTCTACCGGCGGAACAAAAAAGGCCCTGGATGCAGCAGGTCTTAAAACCATTGGAATCAGTGAGATCACGGGATTTCCGGAGATTATGGACGGGCGTGTGAAAACCCTGCATCCGAAAGTGCATGGCGGCTTGTTAGCCATCCGTGATAATGAGAAACACCAACAGGAGATGCGCGAGAACGGCATTGAACCCATCGATATGATAGTGGTGAATCTTTATCCGTTCAAGCAAACCATTGAAAAGCCGGATGTTACATATGAAGATGCCATCGAGAATATCGACATTGGCGGTCCCACCATGCTGCGCAGTGCCGCCAAGAACCACAAATTCGTCACGGTGGTGGTGGATGCCGGCGATTACGACGCGGTGTTGGCGGAAATCAAGGAGCACGGCGACACCACGTTTGAGACGCGCCGCCGTCTGGCCGCCAAGGTCTTCCGGCACACGGCTTCGTACGACAGCTATATCTCCGCTTACCTGACAGAACAGGCGGGTGAGTGCGAGCCGGAAAGCCTTACGATGACCTTTACGCGCAAGCAGAGCCTGCGATATGGCGAGAATCCCCATCAGGAGGCCACTTTCTATGCGGGGAAAAAGCAAGGCTATTCCATCGCTTGGGCCGAGCAGCTGCATGGCAAGGAATTGTCGTACAATAATATACAGGATGCAGATGCCACCTTGCAGATTCTGAAAGAGTTCAAAGAGCCGGCCATGGTGGCTGTGAAGCACAAGAATCCCTGTGGGGTGGGCTTGGGCTCCAATGCCTTGGAGGCATGGCAGCGCGCATACGAGGCGGACCCGGTGTCCATCTTCGGTGGCATCGTGGCCTCCAATCGCGAAATCGACCTGCCCACGGCGGAAGCCATGAAGCCGGTCTTCCTCGAAATCATCCTCGCCCCGAGCTTCACCCAAGAGGCCTTTGACCATCTTGCCACCAAGAAGAATATCCGTCTGATGACCTTCGACCCAAGCACGGAAAACAGCGATGATAAGATGTTCATCAGTGTGCGCGGCGGCATGTTGCAGCAGACTATTGACAACAAGTCCACGGAGGATTATGCGCTGAACGTTGTTACCGAGAAAAAGCCGACGGAGCAGGAATACGAAGACCTGTTTTTGGCGATGAAGATCTGCAAGCACGTACGTTCCAATGCGATAACGGTGGCCAAGGATGGCAAGATTGCCGGCATTGGGGCAGGACAGATGAACAGGGTAGGGGCCGCTCATATTGCCTTCGAGGAAGCCAAAGCCAAGGGTATCACTTCCGGACTTTGCCTGGCCTCCGATGCGTTCTTCCCCTTCGATGATGTGGTGAAGATGGCCGCCCAATACGGCGTTACGGCTATCATCCAGCCCGGCGGCTCTGTGCGCGATGAGGATTCCATCAAGGCCTGCAATGAGTTGGGCATCGCGATGGTGTTCACGGGAGTGAGACATTTTAAGCACTGAGATCGGCTGTTAGCCGTTAGCTATTAGGTTTTTAATGTGGAAATTAACTTGTTAAGCCTTTTTTCTATAATCAATAATCTAGCACAGATTTGTTTTAATTGGGTATCATCCAAATATTTCAAATTATAAGCTATGATTGTTTGTGTTTCTAATTCAAATGCAGATCCAATGCTTATTTCTAAGAAATGGATAAATTCCCTGCTGGATGTTCTCGATCCCCTTCTGCTATGTTGGCTGCAATTGATACTGCGGATCTCCTCATTTGATCTGACAAAGCATAGCGTTCGTATGTTGGAAAACCTTTTAAATAATTATAGATGTCTGTTACTAATGATATTGCGTCATTCCATACTCCATATTTCCTAAAATCCATCATTCTATCTTTTGTTTATTATATTCTAAATAACGATTGTTAATTAATGATATTGTTTGATTTATATATTTTTTAATAAACAACTATTAACCAATGACTAAAGACCAACGGCTAACGGCCAATGGCTAATGGCAATTTTAAATTCTCACCCCCCAAAACCCCAATCCCAATGATAACCCCTCAAATCGAAAATTCTTGGAAACAAGTGTTGTGGGACCAGTTTCAAGCTCCCTATTTTGCTGAGTTGAAGCGCTTTTTAATAGAAGAGAAGCAGCATTACCGGGTGTTTCCCCCGGGTGGTTGCATTTTCAATGCGTTCAACAGCACACCGTTTGATCAGGTGAAGGTCGTGATTATCGGGCAGGATCCTTACCATGAGGTGGGGCAGGCGCATGGGTTGTGCTTTTCCGTGCAGGATGGGGTGCCCTTTCCCAAGTCGCTGATTAACATATTCAAGGAGTTGAGTGACGATGTGGGTTTTGTTACGCCACGGAGCGGCAACTTGCAGAAGTGGACGCAGCAGGGCGTGTTGCTGCTCAATGCCACGCTCACGGTGCGCGAACACGCCGCAGGTTCGCATCAGGGGCATGGCTGGGAGACCTTCACCGATTGCGCCATCCAGCGCCTTTCGGAGCAGAGGGAGGGTTTGGTGTTCCTTTTATGGGGTAACTATGCCATCAACAAGCGCGCCCTGATTGACACAAGCAAGCATTATGTGCTCACCGCCGCACATCCGTCGCCGCTATCGGCTTTCCGTGGTTTCTTCGGGTGCAAGCATTTTTCCAAAACCAACGAACTGCTGAAGCAGATGGGCAAAATACCCATAGATTGGCAGTTGTAAGTATAAAGAGTCAGATTAGTTAGAAGATAATTTCTGCAATACCAAATCAGGAAGGATAACAGCACTCTCTTCACTGTCATCTTTGCCTTTCCAAGCCAGTATGCTGCTGATTTTTGCAGCTGATACACGGTAGCCTTTTTTGTTCCAGTTTTCGATCTCCTTACGTTTGTCTTTGGATAATAATACGACTCTATCTCCGGAAGGGGTACGCAGACAACCGTCATCATAATAGAGTGCGGTGCTACCCTTAAGTTGGAAAACAAGATTTTTTTTATCCTTGAAAAAGTTCAGGTTCACATCATGCATGGATAGTTGCAATACAATGTTATCAGGTTCGGGGTATTGTTCCATGTCATAATGATATTTAGTGGAATTTCTTTTTAATGATTTGAAAATCTGTGTATTGCAATGAATGAAAAGGTTTTGTTTTGCACGGGTTAGGCCTACATAAAGTTTTCGGATTTCCTCCGTTTTTTCTATCTCTTGATGATTTAGTAGCATATAAACGGTGTCAAATTCCCGACCTTTCGCCTTGTGAATAGTGGAAACGAAGATGGTAGCGTCACCTTCTCCACAAAAGTCTTCAAGCTTAGATTCAAATAAAAATTCGTTGAGGTCGCTGTAATATTTGGACTTGTTGGTCTTTTCAAAAGCGGTGAAAAAGTTTTGGACATATTCCAAGCAGGAACTCTCCTTGTATTTTTGGATTGTTTTTTGTTTAGCATCATTCCATAACTCATCACTGATAAGAGGGGATGTCGTATTGTCGCCGATTTTTTTCAGGAAATAGCGTATTTCCATCATATTGTAGAAACGGAATCCGTCAGCCGATTGGATTAATTGTGCGCGTAGGCCCATCTTGTTCAGAAGTCCTGCTGCTTGCGCAGCCTCATCGTTAGTGGTGGTGAGCAAACAGGCTCTTTCTCCCTGATAGGTGGTTTTAATGTCGCGGCACACTGGGAAAAGTAGATTATCACAGAGATATTCGGTTATTCTCACATTCCCGGATTCTTGGCTAACTGCTATACAATCGTGAGTTTTCATTCGATTAGGAAGTCTTTTCACGAACGCTTCTGCAAAAGAGACAATTGCTTGTCTGCTACGGTAATTTTCCGTCAGTTCATATTTCACAGCACCAAATTCATCAATCAACATCCGCATGTATTTGGCATCGGAGCCGCGGAAACTATAGATGTTTTGGTCGTCGTCGCCAACGGCAATGACACGCATTTCTTCATTCTGTTTCATTAAAGCCTTGACAAAGGCATACTCGTGGGCATCCATATCCTGCGCTTCATCAATCACTAACACGGTCTTGCTTATTCGACTGGATTCCACTTGGCCGGTTTCAATCATCTGGGTGGCACGTGCCACCACATCATCTGAATCTTCCAATGATCCGTTTTCACCGAGCAGGTCGAAACTATAGGAGTGAAATGTCTTGATCTCCACTAAATAGGCAGTATTGCCGATGAGTTCAATTAGACGTTGCTTGAACTCAGTGGCGGCAGCACGAGAGAAGGTCAGCATGAGAAGTTGCTCGTGTTTTACATCTTCCAATAATAATAGAGATGCTAGTTTGTGAACCAACACGCGAGTCTTTCCGCTTCCAGGACCAGCAGCCACTACAATGTACTTGGACGTCTTATCCGTGATGATTTTCCGCTGTGTTTCAGATAATTTCCCAAAAAGTTGGTGGTACTTCTCAGGGGTGATGTTTTTCTCAATCTCTTTAGCCCGCTCTCCTTTGAAATATGTGGCGATGAATTTGTTGTGATCCATCTGGAAATAGTCCCGTACGTATTTCAATGCCGCATCATAATCCCGCACCATCAGGTTCGCATATTCACCAACGATGTGAATTTGTCTGATCTTCTGTTTGTAAAACTCATCCAGCATCCGATAGTCCTCAACTTTGTAGCGATATTTCATGTCGGATATGCGACGAATCTGCATGGCGTTGTAAATAACCAAAAAACCTCCTTCCAATTTTAACGCCCCGATTTTGGACAAATAGAGTAAAGCATCCTCCATGTCCTTCATTTGTACGACTTGCGTTTGTGCAAGCAGATTCCGTTGCGATTGTGCCGAATAATTTTTTAGCATTTCCGTCAATGAAAATGAAATGGGACAGTCGGAGGCGGATGGGATTTGCTGTTGTTTGATTTTGAACAGTTCACTAATAATGTATTGGCATAATTCAATGCGAATCCCTTGTTTCTTTTGAAGTTGTTCGATGTTTTGCTTTATGGTCACTTGCACGCTGTTCCCGCGGATGTGTTCCTTTTTGATAATGAGGGTTTTCATCGCCAGAAAATTCAGAATCGTGCGAATGTCTTTTACGGTGGAGTGGATGCCCTGCTCGTTGGCTTGCTCGTTTAAGGTCTTATAGGTGATTTCTTTTTCGCTTTCCGAGAATGTTTTGGTCAGATATAGCTCTAATCGCGCAAATTTGTTGACAGTGTTCTGTGATTTACGTTCGTTGTCTGTGGTATGAAGGTATGCGGACATGTCATGGGTGTCTGCCAGAATCCCATCTTGGCGCATAAGGTTTACCGCGTTGATCACAGACGCTTTGCTCATACCAAGAATATCGGCCAAATAGTCCACGCGAGATTCAGCATCCTCCCCATCAGCTTGGGTTGATTTGGATGTGTTCTTGTTGGAAATCAGAGACTTGATTATCCGTATGGCATTTTGGCGGTCATTATTGTCAAAGAGTTTGGAGTTTTCAATTCGTTGTCGTGCCTCGTCCATGTTTTTCACAGTAATGCCGGTAGCGAAGACGTGAGGCACATTGTTCCCTCGGGTTATGTATCCGGCTTGTTCAAGGGCTGAAATGGCTGTGCGCACGCGCGTTTCAATGTCTGAAATATCGTCGTTCCATCCCGCTTGCCGTGCAATCTCCAAAGCCGAGCATTGAACGGTCTTGAACTGTCTTGTGAGGTCTTTTATCGCTTTCCAAACCTGCTGTATTTCGCTGATGCTCAATTTTGTCTGATTCAAAAGGATGAAATGCTTGTCTAAATCATGGTCGCTGTAAAGCACATAGCATTTGGCCTGCATCTCTGGGTCACGTCCTGCACGCCCTGCCTCTTGAACATAGTTTTCTAATGAATCGGATATGTCGTAGTGGATTACCATGCCCACGTCTTTCTTGTCCACACCCATGCCGAAAGCGGAAGTGGCCACCATGATTTGTGCTTCGTTGTTGATGAATGCATTCTGATTGTGTACCTTGTCGTTTGCATCCATTTTACCATTGAATGGAAGGGCCGAGTATCCGTCCCGTGTCAGTTTTTGCGCTAATTCGATTGTTTTTTTTGTGCGCGCGACATAGATGATAGTGGGTTTTGGATTGCCAATCAGAAGATTCCGCATAAAATTGTATTTCTCGTCTTCGGTGTCCGCATGGATTACTGCATATTTCAGGTTTTGGCGGTCGGCAGTAGAGGCGAATAATCGCAAGTCAATATCCAGCTTCCGCTTGAAATAGTCGCAAATGTCAGAAATCACCTTCTGTTTGGCTGTGGCAGTGAAACAGGAAACCGGAATAGGGGCAGTCAAATGTTTTTTGACTTGTAGCTGCTTGATGAAATCCCCAATGAAGAGATAATCCACACGGAAATCCTGTCCCCAAGAGGAAAAGCAGTGTGCTTCATCAATGACAAACCGAACTACGTTACGGGATAAAAGAAGCTTTTCAATGGTTTTGGAGCGCAGCATTTCCGGTGAGATATATAGTAAAGTGGCGCTGCCATCGGACACGCGCTCAAAAGCATCAGCCCTTGAAATGGGATCCAAAAGCCCGTTGATGGTGACGGCTTCTGTAAAGCCCTTTTCCGACAGGTTGTCCACCTGATCTTTCATCAACGATTGTAAAGGAGAAATGACAATGGTGAGACCATGCACCGCTCTGCCCGACATAATGGCAGGAAGCTGGAAAGTGAGCGACTTTCCACCGCCAGTTGGGAAAACCGTTAGCAGCGATTCTCCGTCAATGGCCGCTTGCACGGCACGCTCCTGCATTGGTTCGCCGTCAAATGTCCGGAATTTTGTATAACCAAAAGTCTCTTCCAATCCCTTGTGAATGTTGAGCTTTTCATTGCAAAACTGACAGCTTGAGTCATGGCATGGAGCGTTACAAAGCTGCCGCATGATATATTCAATGGTAGGGAAGTTGTGCAGTAGCCAAGGTGGAGTTACTGATTTGTTGTCATCAGTGTTGATAAGGGCTAAGGCGTATGCCAGTTCCATTGGATGTCGTTGGATGAAAGTGGAAAGACTGGCGTTTTTGCAAATTCTTCCATCAAAAAAGGAGAGAATAAGATTTTTGATGTCAATCTTTTCAGGAGTTTTTTCTATATAATCGAAAAAGTCTTTGAATTCCTTGGATGAATAGAGTAAATGAATATAAATCTGTTGGAGTTCAAAAGGGAGGTTGTTATAGACGTTTATTTCGGCATTGAAAAGATCTCTTGCTTTTTTGCAATCATTCAGTGGGTTGTTAAGCTCCTCTGATTGTAACTTATCGTCCTTAAGTAGTTTGTGATAAGGACGTTTTGGGAAAAGAAGTGGCGACAAATATAGGGTGTCGATTTTTTTCTTTTTGTTTAGGGAGTTTATTGACAATATCTTTAGGTCATGATGGATGATGTTGTGACCACAAAGGTATTCTGCTCCGCTAACAAAGTCAATGAAATCGGGTTGGGAGGATTGGTGAAACTCCTTGCCGGAAATTGTCAAGGCGCCATAATCATGTATCTTTTTGCCATTTGAGTCAGCCTCAATGTCAATAAAGGCAATCTTGTAAGGGGTGATTCGATGCAGTAATTTAAAAGAAAGTGCCATTGTTTTTTACAAAACTTGGCGCAAAAATAGCATTTTTACGGGAATTTATAGCTTATCAAGGTTTTTCCCCGTTCTTGTTTGTCTTTTGGGAATGCGATATGCTGCATGCATTTCAGTGGCACGGATGTTTCTGTCTTCACATCAATACCACACTCGCCAGCTGCCAGCGGTCGGGGATGAAGTCGAAGTAATAGACAGGTGCGCCCCAGCGGTCCTTTTGCCGCAGTGTGGTGCCGTCGAGGTAGTAAAGTGCGGCGCCCCAGCGGTCTTTCTGCCGGATGGTCTGCCCGTCGAAATAGAGCAGGGGAGCGCCCCAGCGGTCCTTCTGCCGCACCGTCGGGCCGTCCATGTAAAGCAGCGGCTGTCCCCAACGGTCTTTCTGTCGCACCTGTTGCGTCGCCGCATCGTACCATAGCAGCTGCAGGCCCCAACGGTCCTTCTGGCGGATGGTGTTCTCCTCCATATAGTAGAGCTTCGCCCCCCATCTGTCCTTCTGATAGACGGTTTGCGCCCGGCCCGCCGGCGCGAGGAATGTAATGATGGCAAACAGGAATACAATTCTTTTTTTCATACGGGCAAAAATACGAATTAATTTCAATCAAACTATCGGATCCCCGCAAAATTTCCGTCTTAGACGCTTTCCGCAATGCAGTCCCATCCACATCTCGTCGAACTGCTGCATGGATTGGCACTCCTCCATGCCCTTCCGCACTAACTGCGCCAGTGCCGCCAGGAACGGCATCGTGCCGTCCCCGACTTTCACGTAGTGGTTCTTGATGTCGGTGGTGCCAATACACAGCGACTTCCTGACGGATGCCACGCGGGAGAGGACGTGGAAGATGACGACGCTATTTTTCATTTTTTTCATTGATTAATAGGTCGATCTTTTTTTCAATCTCATTGAGTTTTGCTTTCACATCGTCGTTGTTGTCGGCCACCATGGCATCCACGAAGATAGAGTTTATAAAAGACATCCCGACGATGCCGCCCATGATTAGCAGCAGGCAGAAATACAAACGCACAATGGTGCCTATCGCCGGAGCAGTGGCCGCTGCGATGGTGTCGGGAATGTCATACCAGCCCTCTACGGTGCAGATGCGGAAAACGGAGTAGATGGAATCCCAAGGGGTGGCGAAATAGGCGGGAGCGATGTCCTTGAACATGCTGCAGTTGATCAGCCCGAAAATGACAATGATGACGAAAAAAGCGAGCAGGATGGCGTACGATTCGCGCAGCGCCAGCTTGAACCCTTTGATGATTTGACCGAAGTTGGGGAAGAAATGCAGTACCCGAAAGAAACGCAGCACTCGCATGACTCTGAAAACGAGCAGGATGGACAAATCCATCAGACCTGTGGGGATGAACATTTCCACTAACGATGGCAACGACAGAATGACCAAAATACCATCTAAGCGATTCCACCCCGATGACCAGTAGCCTTTACATCCTAACTCTTTATGCTTGACTATCATCTCAAGCAGGAATACAATAGTGCTGAAGAAATCCAAAATAGTGATGACCGGATGCGTTATTCCACTCACTTGCAAATAGATGACTACAGCGTTCAACAATATTATGCTGAGGATGAATTTCTCGTTTAGAAGAAGATTTTTCAAGTACTTCATATCCGTTTGTTTTAGGACGCAAAAATAAGAAAAAAGTGTGCTAAAGAGAGGTTCACCTCAGATGATAAATATCAATAAAATCACGAAGCGATTAGGCAAAAAAAAACGCCGCACTCTTGCGAATGCGGCGTGAAATCATTAACCCTGGATTTGAAGATTATCCGATGGTGATGGTGCGGGCGAGTTTGGGCTCCTCTTTCTGCACTCTCGGCAGGGTGATGGTGAGGATTCCGTGCTCCACTTTGGCCTCGATATGGTCCTTGTCAACATCCTCGGGCAGGGTGTAGTTCTGCTCGTAGTTGGTGTAGGAGAACTCGCGGCGCAGATAGTGGTGCTTTTTCTCCTCTTCCTTGTGTTCCATCTTGTTCTCGATGGCGACGCAGAGGTTGCCTTCGTCGTTGATGCTCA
>JAEEQE010000027.1 GCA_016285145.1 Bacteroidales bacterium
ACAACACAGAAATCGAACATTTCTCAGCGGTGATGGGTTGTACAAATGTCTCCCCCGTTGTGGAGGAGGATCGTTTGTTGGAGCTCCGGAACTATTGGCGCGACAATAATGATCCAGAGCCCGACTGTTACTGGTACCACCCCGACCACCTCGGTTCGTCTTCCTGGATAACCTACTCTGACGGCTCCGCCGTCCAGCATCTACATTACCTGTCTTGGGGCGAGGACTTTGTGGACCAGCGCACAACCTCGTTCAATTCCATGTTCACCTTCTCCGCAAAAGAGAAAGACACTGAAACGGGTCTATCCTACTTCGGTTCAAGATATTACAGCAGCGATTTAAGCATCTGGTTGAGTGTGGATCCGATGAGTGACAAATATCCATCTTTGAGTCCGTATGTGTATTGCGCGGACAACCCGGTGAAGCTAATTGACTTTGATGGACAAGATTGGGTGCTTGTCACTGGGAATGCCGCTCTTTGGTATGGAGGCGAAGTTGGAGACAAGAGCAATTTGATTCACACCTACAAAGCCACTTCGGGACTAAATAACGCGACAACCACTACTGGAGCCATAATTGATTGCCAATATGCTAAATATCAAAATGTAAGAAATGGAGGGCCAACCCCAGAAGGACAATATTATATTAATTTGAAGCCTGATCCTAATAGAATAGCAAATGCGGATCCCAAAACAGGGCAATTATTGCGTTCACCCGAGGGTGGAATTGAAAAAATCCCTGATTATTATCAAAGAGAAGATGGACATTATTGTACGTATTCAGAATGGGGAAAACATCGTGCAAAACTAGAGCCCGTTTCGGTTACAGGAGCTTCAAATCGAGACAATAATAGTTTCTACATACATGATTCAGAAAAGGGATTTACCCACGGTTGCATAGAGATAGAAAAAGAATTTTTCAACGATTTGATGGAATATGGGGATGATAATTCAAAAATTGATGTTATAATAGAGTACCCTGGTCCAGATCACAATACTAATGGTGGTACCAAAAAGACGGTAATAACGGAATGAAAAAAATACTTATAATTATTATGCTATCCCCTTTTTATTTAGCAGGGCAAATTGTTGTTGACAAGCTATATTGTAACAAAACTGGAGACGTTTCGTTTATGATTTATAATACTGATACAGTCGATTATTTTGTTTCGCTCGAACTTGAAATAAAGAAAGATTCTATATGGTGTCTCGTTGATAATGATATTTTAGTTCCAAGTGTTTCTAAAATGGAATGTTGGATTAAGTTAAAATCCAAATTGTCTGAGATAATACAATTTAATATCAACAACATTTTAAAAAGTGCGTCCCTCTCCGCGCCTACTACTGAGATACACCTTACTGAGTATCAGAAAGATAATGGGTTTCGTATAAAGGTAAACTATGTACCATCGCTGGACGAAAAAACTGAATATATATATTGTTATTTTACCGCATCCCGTGTCTTTCGTTGATATTGGTCCCGGAAACGATTTACACCCGCAAGGTAGCCATCTACATCAACGGCAAGGAGGTGGAGGCCTCCGTCATATTCGGATTTTTCGTATTTTCGCCACTCCAAAACCACCGCCGATGAACCGCCGCCGCCCATATTGTCAAATGAATCCCCTCACGGGGATTTATGCCTCTCGCGGGAACGCCTTGGGCTACAGATATGCATCCCCTGACGGGGATGTTTTGTAAACTGTACCCAAAAAGTTGGAAAAAATCTGATCGGGACGTGGGGAGATTCCGCCGCTCCTGTCGTCGCTGGCGGAATGGTGCACATCGCACTTGCTGTCCATGCGGCGGCCCTATTCCTACAGATCTGCAACGCCTGACGGCGTTAGGGGCGGGAACAGAGAACCGGGAACCGAAAAACGCAAATCGTAAACCACAAATCCCAATCCCCAACTCCCAAACGCTAACGGCCAATAGCCAATGGCTAAAGCCCCAACTCTAATGCAGAATCTTATAAATCAGCTCTTTTAGAAGCTCGCCCTCCTCACAGTTGTTGTCCAAACCTTTGTTCTTCATGTCATATTCGCGCAGCAGGGATATGATGCGGGTGAGTTGTGCGATGCTGTGCTTCTGGGCCATGGGCACCATCCGGAAAGCCAAATTCCCGAATATTTTCTTGCCGGTATCGGAGTTTTTGTCGGGCGACAGATGGTAGCGGAGCATGTTGTTGTAAAAACGAAACAGCATCAGGATGGTTTTCACGTTGGGATTGTCCTTCAGATGCTGCGCAAAGTTCAGCGTGATCTTGTAGGCTTTCGGCTCGTTGCGGTTGCCCAAGGCATCCTGCAACTCAAAGATGTTGTACTCCTTGCTGATACCGATATATTTTTCCACAACATCGGGGGTGAGGGCACCGCCGTTGGGCAGGATCACGCGCAGTTTCTCGAACTCACTGTATATGCGCGACAAGTCGTTGCCAATGTGCTCCGCTAACAGCGTGGCGGTGGCGTCGTCCATCGTGAAGTGGAAACGGCCGGCCTGCTTCAGAATCCACTTGGACAAATTCCAGTCCTTTTCGCCCTCCGACAGAAAAACCTCGCCATGTTGTTCAAAGGGTTTGCACTGGGCGACCGTAAGCTTCTTGTATTTGTAGCAAATCACCAGGATGGTGGACTGGGTGGGCTCTTTCGCATAGGCTTGCAGCTGCGCGAATTCCGCCGAACCTTTGTCTTCCTTGGAA
This sequence comes from Bacteroidales bacterium, assembly GCA_016285145.1. Lineage (GTDB taxonomy): Bacteria > Bacteroidota > Bacteroidia > Bacteroidales > WCHB1-69 > F23-D06. The sequence continues at coordinate 2,698 of JAEEQE010000027.1, forward strand.
GAATCCAACTCGTCCAAAGTCTCGTTTTCCTCTTCCTTGGCTGATTTTTTGGACCCTTTAAGATTGAACAGATCTTTTGCCTCCTTCAGGATGACAACACGATAGGGTGCGCCGAACGGGAACTGCTTGGCATTGGCGAGCACATCGGCCACAGTGACATCCTTCCCGTACAGGACGGACTGGTTGAAGTCGCGGTCGGCCTCGTCCAGCACATTGTTCTCAAAGAAGGAGCAGATGCGGTCAATATAAAAAGGCTCCTCGCCGTGAAGCAGATACACGGGTTTGAACTGTCCGGCTTTGAGCTGTTTTGTAAGGTCTTCGTATTTAATCATATCCGATGTCGAATGTGGAGCCGCAAAAATACGAAAAAAAGAAAGCCGTTCGGGAAGAACGGCTCTCAAAATCAAACATTATGAACAAAATATCACCTTATCAATTATTCCTGAGGAATAACGGATACAAATGATCTATCCTTGTAGGTTTTGCGGAAGGAGACGATACCGTCGCAAAGGGCGTAAAGGGTGTGATCCTTGCCCATACCAACATTCTGTCCCGGATTGTGGACAGTGCCTCTTTGGCGGACGATAATGTTGCCAGCTTTTGCAAACTGACCACCGAAGATTTTCAAACCTAATCTCTTGCTATGTGATTCGCGGCCGTTCTGTGAACTACCGACACCTTTTTTATGTGCCATATCTTTTTAAATTATGTTTCGTTAATACTGAATTACAACGTAATATCATCAATCTTGATGGCGGTCAGATACTGACGGTGGCCATTCAATTTCTGATATCCTTTTCTTCTTTTCTTCTTGAAAACAAGAACTTTGTCACCTTTAAGGTGTTTGACAACGGTAGCGGTAACGGCAGCACCATCCACGGTGGGCGTTCCAACTTTGACAGAACCGTCATTGTCCACTAACATCACACGGTCGAATTTCACCTGTGAACCTTCTTCAGCCTTGAGGCGTTGAACATAGACGCGGCGGTCTTTTTCAATCTTGAACTGTTGCCCGGCTATTTCTACAATTGCGTACATTTTTTTACTGTTTTTTTGATTAAAAATTTTGGGCTGCAAAAATAAAAAAAAATCATAATCCTTATCCTGTCCTTGCAATTTTTTTTAAACATATTCGTTATTGTATGGCTTTTATTAGAAAAATATGATGGAAATGATGTTAAAAAAGTTTATTAAAATACTGTTTGTCAGTACTATACTCGCATTTCTAACTCCCACTGGGATTCAGGCTCAAACTTCCTCCAAAGGACCCGTCTATGTTGATTTGACCACCGCCGCCGAGCGTTCTGTGAATGCTGTGGTCTATATAAAAACGGAATTTATGCAGAAAAATTCAGCTTGGGATGAGTTTTTCGGGGGCACTATATGGGAGCACTTTTTCGGTTCAAGGCCGAGCACCTATCCGGTGCAGGCGGCGGGCTCCGGGGTCATCGTCACCTCCGACGGCTACATCGTCACCAACAACCATGTGGTGGAAGATGCCGTGAAGGTCACGGTGACGCTGAACGACAAGCGCGAATACGAGGGCACCATTGTGGGTACGGACCCGAAAACGGACCTCGCCGTGCTGAAAATCAATGCGGAGGGGCTCTCCTACCTGGAGTTCGACAACTCTGATGAGGTGCGCATCGGCGAGTGGGTGCTGGCCGTGGGCAATCCCATGAATCTGACCTCCACCGTCACCGCGGGCATCATCAGCGCCAAAGCGCGGCAGCTGGCGCTCTCCGGGCGAAGCCAGACGGAAGAGTCTTATTTGCAGACGGATGCGGCTGTCAACTCCGGTAACTCCGGCGGCGCATTGGTGAACGCCTCGGGCCGTTTAGTGGGCATCAACACGGCCATCGCCTCCGGCAACGGATACTATACCGGCTACTCGTTCGCCATCCCGTCCAACATCGTGAAGAAGATATACCTCGATATTAAAGAATATGGTCAGGTGCAGCAAGCCTACATCGGCGTCTCCATTGCCGAGCTGAACGCCTCACTGGCAAAAGAGTACGATTTGGAAGATGTGCGCGGCGTATATGTGGCGGAAGTGGATGATGAAGGCGCGGCGGCCCAAAGCGGCTTGCAGGCCGGCGACGTGATCACCCATATCGGCGGCACACCCGTGAACAGCCTCGCGGAGGTGCGCGGCGTGCTCAAAACCAAATCCCCGGGCGATGTGGTCAACGTAAGTATCGTTCGAAATAAAGAAAAATTCAACAAACTTGTAACTTTATTAAATAATAAGGGTACAAAGGAGCTGTTTGAAAAAAATCCGAGATAAAAGAAAGCCCAAAAGCTTTTTACATTATATAATATTCACAAAATCAAACGATTATAAGAAAATATCTATATGCGACAACTTAAAATTTCCAAATCCATCACCAACCGTGATTCCGCTTCTCTTGACCGTTATCTGGCCGATATTGGCAAGGAGCAGATGATCACAGCGGAAGAAGAAGTCGAACTGGCCCGCAAGATCAAGGCCGGCGACGAAGAGGCGTTGAACAAGCTGACCACCACCAATTTGCGTTTCGTGGTCTCGGTGGCCAAGCAATACCAGAACCAGGGTATCAGTCTGCAAGACCTCATCAATGAGGGCAACGTGGGCCTGATCAAGGCGGCCAAGCGCTTCGATGAGACCCGTGGGTTCAAGTTCATTTCCTACGCCGTCTGGTGGATCCGCCAGTCCATCCTGCAAGCCATCGCCGACCAGTCGCGCATTGTGCGTCTGCCGCTCAACCAGGTGGGTGTGATCAACAAGATCAAGAAGGAAACCGCCCGTCTGGAACAGAAGCTGAAACGTATCCCCACCACGGAGGAAATTGCGGAAGCCATTGACATGCCGGTATATAAGGTGTCGGAAATCATGAAGATGAACAATCACCCGCAATCCATCGACTCGCCGATTTCCCCGAATGAGGAGACCCGTTTCGTGGATATCTTTGTTCACGACAATGACGAGGACACGGACACCATCCTGATGCAGGAATCATTAGCATCGGAGATCCACGATGTGCTGAACACATTGCCCGAGAAGGAGCGCGAAGTGCTGATGCTTTTCTACGGCATCAACACCTCACACGAGCACACGCTGGATGAGATTGGCGACCGGATGGAGCTCTCCCGCGAGCGCGTGCGCCAGATCAAGGAGCGTGCCCTGAAACGCTTGCGCCAGAACAGCAAGAACAAGAACCTGAAAAGCTATCTGTAGTCCGCCATGAGAGGTCCTGAACGGCATCTTCTTGTGGTTGTGGCTTTTCTGATGGGATTATGTGTGACGGCAGCCTCCTGCCGTCACCGTGATGTGCCGACCCCGAAACCGGTCGGCTATTTCCGCATTGACCTCCCCGAACGACAGTACCGACATACGGATACCACCCTACCCTTCACTTTCGACCAATCGGATCAGTCTGTCCTGTCCATCCGCGACCAAAAAGACGGAAGCTGCTGGATTGACGTGTCGTACCCCGAGTTGAACGCCGCCTTCAAGCTGACGTGCATCCCCGTGCCGAAGGCCGACAGTCTGCGCAATCTGATGATTCGGGAGGAAAAAATGGTGAAATTCCACTATCAGAAGGCAGATGATGTGGAGTTTTCTGTCATCCGAGACCCTGAAGCCCGACTTTGGGGACGGTTTTATGATATTGAAGGCAAAGAGGTAGCCACCCCCCTCATCTTCTGGATGACGGACAGCGCCCACTATTTTCTGCGCGGCACCCTCTATTTCAATTTCACCCCGAACAACGATTCCCTGCAGCCGGTCATCGACTACTTGCGAGAGGATTTCATGCAATTCACTAACACCTTTAAATGGAAATAAGCAATGATGTCCTTTAAAAAACATACAACAGGTGTCCGTTTGCTCTGTGTTTTCACGCTTTTTGCGTTACAAGTCCAGGCACAGGAGGTGCTGAAGATGATGCAATACAACCTCATGTATTACACGCAGACTTCCGGGGTGGGTGATTGTAACTCCATCACCAACAACATGGACCAGAAGGATGCCAATATCCGCAAGATATTCCATTACGTGATGCCGGACGTGTTCTGTGTGTGCGAAATGGGTACAAACATATCCTACGTGGAACGCCTGCTCAACAACGCCATCAACACCGACGGGGTGAACTACTACCAGCACGGGCCGCTGACCAGCTACTCGGGCGGCCAGATCGCCAACATGATCTATTACGATTCCCGGAAACTGAAATACCACAGCCATATTGCAATTTCAACAGCCTACCGTGACATCAACGGCTACAAGATGTACTACAACTCCACCGAATTGGCCCATGGGGACACGATATTCATCACCTTTTGGGTCATGCATCTCAAAGCCGGGAGCGGAGAGACAAATGCCGCCGCCCGTCACGTGCAAACCCAGAAGCTAATGAGCAAGCTGTCGTCCATTGGCGGTCCCGGCAACCATGTGGTGTCCGGCGACTTCAACGTCTATGGCTCGGAGGAGCCCGCCTACCAGGAGATGACGCAGTACTCCAACAGCCTTTATCGTTTGTACGACCCCATCGGGCGCGACGGGCACTGGAATAACAACAGCACTTTCAAGGACATACACACCCAATCCACCCATTACGACTCGGACGGATGTTTTGCCACCGGAGGTCTGGACGACCGTTTCGACATCATCTTGGTTTCCCCATACGTTTATTATGGTGTCAATGGGGTGATGGTGAAGCCGGAGACTTATCATGCGTTGGGCCAAGACGGCAACCGTTTCAACAGTTCCATCAACTCGCCGGACAACAGTAGCATTCCAAGTGATGTGGCCAACGCCTTGTACAACCAGTCGGACCACCTGCCGGTGATCACGGAATTTGCCATCGCAGCCCATGTCGGGGTGGCCGACCTCGACTCCGACTTTTACCTGCAGGTGACAAATCCTGTACAGGATGACCGTCTTTCCATCCGGATTCAGGCTGACCAAGAGGATGACTTTCGTTTTGAAGTCTTCTCGATGGACGGAAAATTGATAAAATCATTCACACACCATTTGGACGCGGGTGCGCACCAGCTGTCGGAACCCTTTGATTTGGCACACGGTATGTATTTACTGAAGGTGTCGGACAGCAAGCATCGGTCACAAATTCAAAAACTGGTGAAATAAAACCTTGTTCCTATCGAAAATTATTATATCTTTGCACCTCATTTTAATTAAAACCATTAATTATGACAGCAAAGATAGTGAATCGTTATTCAGATGAGGAATTAGAGGAATTCAGAATACTCATAGAAAATAAGATTGCTGACGCCAAAAAGGCGATGGAAGTCTATCAGGATGCCTATAATGGCGCCGGGAACGACACCAACGACACGGCTCCCACGTTCAAGAACATGGAAGACGGCAACCAGGTGCTCTCCAAGGAGGAGAACAGTCGCCTGGCCGGTCGTTTGGACAAGTATATCGCCAACTTGGAGGCTGCGCTCATCCGTATCGAGAACAAGACCTACGGCATTGACCGCATCACCGGCAAGCTCATTTCCAAAGAACGTCTGAAAATCGTGCCTCACGCCACGTTAGACGTGGACTCCAAGTTGAACGAGAAAAAGAAATAAGGCTTGAGCAGGCAGAAGAAATTCCGGCTGATAGCCATAGCCATCGTGGCTGTGGTGTTGGTTATTGACCAGATCCTGAAATTCTGGGTCAAGACGCACATGACCATCGGCCAGTTGAATCCCGTGTTAGGCAACTGGTTCAATCTGCTTTTCATTGAGAACGCGGGCATGGCCTTCGGCCTCTCTTTCGGGCAGAATGTCGGCAAGCTGCTGTTGTCATTAGTGCGCATTGTGCTGGTGGTGTTCCTGTGCTGGTACTTGCATCGGCAGATCAGCCGCGACAAGCTGGACGGCCTCACCCTGACGGTCTTCTGTTTGGTGATTGCCGGCGCGTTGGGCAACATCATCGACTCCCTGTTCTACGGATTGATCTTCAGCGAGAGCACACCGGAGACCTTGGCCGTGCTGTTTCCGGACGGCGGCGGGTACGCCCCGTTCTTCTTCGGCCGGGTGGTGGACATGTTCTATGTGCGCCTGTTTCACATCCCCGACGGCTTTCCGCTGTGGGGTGGATCCTATTTCTTCCCGGCCATCTTCAACTTCGCCGATGCGTGCATCACCGTCGGCATCTTCCTGATGCTCATCTTCAACAAACGCTTCTTCCAGCCTTCGGCAAAAGAGGAACCCACAACGGATTCCGCCGAAACACCGGATGAGATTCATTCCTGATATTTTCAAGACAATTATTAAAACCAATATTATGAAGAACTTTAGAAAAACATTATTGCTGTCCCTGATGACAGTGTTCTGCACGGCCGCTTTCGCCGTGAATCCGCCTGATGAGGGCATGTGGCTGCCGATGTTCATCAAAAACTACAACTACGCCACCATGCAGAAGATGGGTCTGCATCTGACTGCCGAGCAATTGTACGACATCAACAACTCCTCACTCAAGGATGCAATCGTCCAACTGGGTGACGGTTTCTGCACCGGCGAGATGGTCTCCCGCGACGGTCTCATGTTCACGAACCACCACTGCGGCTACTCCTCTGTGGTAGAGCTCTCCACAGTGGAGCACGACTACCTGACCAACGGTTTCTTCGCCATGAGCAAGGAAGAGGAGCTTCGCGCCAACTTCCATGTCCATTTTTTGGAAAGAATGGAGGATGTGACGAGTATTGTCCTTGCAGGTGTGGACGAGAACACCTCCGAGACGGATCGTGAGAAGGCCATTTCAGCGGCCATCAAAAAACTCAAGGATGATAATTCGGGAGGAAAACGCTACAAAGTGGTAGTAAAACCCTTCTACGAAGGCAACGAATACTATATGTTCATTTACACCGAATATAAGGATGTTCGTCTGGTATGCGCTCCGCCTTCCGCCATCGGCAAGTTCGGCGGTGACACTGACAACTGGATGTGGCCGCGCCACACGGGCGACTTCACCGTATTCCGCATCTACACGGCCCCCGATGGCTCGCCGGCAGAATATTCCAAGGACAATGTGCCATTGCATCCCAAGCATTTCCTGCCCATCAGCTTGAAAGGCTACCAGCCGGGCGACTACACGATGATCTGGGGCTATCCTGGTACAACGGAGCGTTTCAAGACCTCCTACGAGGTGCAAAACTCCATCGACATCGAAGGCCCTGCCTACTATGAACCGTTAGACATCATCCTTCCTGTCATCAGCGACGCCATGAATGCGGACGAGGCTGTCCGTCTGAAATATGCCGACGGCCATGCCAGCCTGGCCAACGGTTGGAAAAACCAAAAAGGTATGGTGGCCAGCTTGAAAGCCCTCAAGGTTGTGGAGACCAAACAGAAACAGGAGCAGGAACTCACCAACTGGATCAACCAGAACGAGAAAAGGAAAGCACGTTACGGCAACTGTCTGGACGAAATCGAAAAAGTGTGCAAGACCATTGACGGCAATGCCTACAAAGTCTATTTGGATGCCAATTTCGCACTCCGTTCCTCAGCTGTACTGATGGCCGGTTGGCGTACTCAAAACAAACTCGAACTCAAGGATAAGGAAAAAACCTTGTCGGATGCCACCATTAAAGCTGTGCGGGCTGCGTATGACAAAGCCGTTGACGATAAGGATATGGAAACGGAAATCAAGATCATCATGGCTACGCTGAAGATTTGGAACAATGTGCCGGAGTCCTACCGTCCCGACATCCCAGGCCTTTTGGCGAAGAATTTCAAGGGCAGCGAGGCCAACTTCGAGGCGGCTGTACGCAACTCCATCTTCATTTCCAAGGATAATCTGGAGAAATACCTGGCGAAACCCTCCAACAAAGTGTTGTACAAGGATCCTATCTATCTCTATTTGCAACAGTTGTCGGGTGTGATTTTCACCAACCAGCACATTTTCACAGATATGGGCAAGCTGGACATTCCTCGCCGCACCTATCTGGCCGCCCTCAAGGAGATGAACGCCTCCACCCCGATGTATCCGGATGCCAACAGCACCATGCGTACCACTTTCGGCACGGTGTGCGACTACTATCCGGCGGATGGCGTACACTATAACTATTTCACCACCACAAAGGGCATCCTGCAAAAGGAGATTCCGGGCGATCCCGAATTTGACGTGCCGGCTAAGCTGAAACAGCTTATCCTGAACCGCGACTTCGGCCAATATGCCGACAAAGACGGCGAACTGCACGTGTGTTTCCTCTCCAACAACGACATCACCGGCGGCAACTCCGGCAGCCCGATCATGAACGGCAATGGCGAGCTCATCGGCCTGGCCTTCGACGGCAACTGGGAGGCCTTGAGCAGTGACATCGTATTCAACACCGCCCTGCAGCGCTGCATCAACGTGGATGCCCGCTACGTGCTCTTCGTCATCGACAAGTTCGGTGGTGCCGGCTATCTGCTGAACGAAATGGATATTCGGAAATAAATCCGAAACAAAAAGATAATAGGGGCAGTCGGCAGCGACTGCCCTTTTTGACACCTTTTTAATGAAAAATCGGAATCTTTTGTATGTGCTTTCCCGGTCGAGGCGCTTCATCAAGAAGCACCTCAGCAGCCGTGCCGTCGTTTTGTTCCTCAGTGGAGTGATTGGCGTGCTGGGTGCATTGGCGGCCATCGTTATCAAGAACCTGTTGCACTTCACCACCACCCTGCTCAGCCACACCTTTACTGGCAATGGCATCAACTACATCTACTTGATTTTCCCCCCGATCGGCATACTTTTGACCATCTTGTTTGTAAAAAAAGTGGTACGCGACGACCTGAGCCACGGGGTCAGCATCGTGCTCAAATCGATTTGCAAGAGCGACGGCAAATTAAGATTCCACAATGTCTATTCCTCAATGGTGTCGAGTGCCTTGACGGTGGGATTTGGCGGATCTGTGGGTTTGGAGGCGCCGATGGTGCTCACCGGATCGGCCATCGGCTCCAATATGGGCCGTTTCTTCCATCTGAATGCCAAGCAGACGACGTTGTTGCTGGCGTGCGGCTCCACGGCGGCCATGGCGGCCATTTTCAAAGCCCCTATTGCGGCCATCGTCTTCACCTTCGAGGTGTTGATGCTGGATCTGACGGGAAGTGCCATCCTGCCGCTGCTCATCTCCGCGGCCACCGGCACAGTCATGTCCATGTTCTTCTTAGGCCGCGACGTGATGTTCACCATCGGGGCCACTCACGAGTTCTTCATCACCAACATCCCGCTCTATATCGTATTGGGGTTGTTGTGCGGACTGATTTCCGTCTATTTTCTGCGGGTTTCGCGACTGATAGACAAGATGATGCGAAAACTGCGTTACCCCTGGCTCAAGGCGGTGGTGGGTTCCTTGCTGCTCTGCTCGCTGATTTTCCTGTTCCCGGTATTCTACGGGGAGGGGTATGACAGCATCAACCTGCTGATTCACGGCGACTATGCGGCACTGTTCCGCAATGCGCCCTTCGGTATGCCCAACACCAAAAGCGTGCTTTTCTTCGTAGGCATTGCCGGCATCATCCTGATGAAGGTGTTCGCCACCACGTTCACCACCTCGGCGGGCGGTGTAGGCGGCGTTTTTGCCCCCACGCTCTTTATCGGGGCCTTCACGGGCTTTCTGGTTTCCTCCGTGGCCCACTTCTTCACGGGCATGAACTTCCCCGTGGTCAACTTCATCCTCGCAGGCATGGCTGGCGTGATGACGGGCGTGATGCAGGCCCCGCTGACCGCCATGTTCCTGATTGCAGAACTCTCCGGCGGCTACACCCTGCTGATTCCGCTGATGATCACAGCCACCTTCTCTTACATCTGTACCAATCCGTTCGAGAAATACTCGGTCTATACCCGACCGTTGGCGGAAAAAGGCAACCTCAAAACGCATAACAAAGACCGGTTTGCCTTGAAGAAACTGCAATGGCAGAAGATTTTGGACACAAATATCAGCACCATCCCCGCGCACAGTACCCTGCGCACCTATACGGATGCGATTGCCCACTGCCGCCGCAACCTTTTCGTGGTGGTGAAAGACGGCAACATCTTCTCCGGTCTTCTTGTCATGGACGACCATCGGGAGGTGATCTTCAAGCCGGAGCTTTACGACCTGGTACGGGTGGAGGACCTGATGATAGAGCCTGAAGAATTTATTTATGAGGATGAAACAGCAGAGGAGGTGCTGGCAAAGTTCAACAAGACAGGCAATTTCAACATGCCGGTCATCACCCGCGACCGGCAGTATCTCGGATTCCTGTCGAAGGCGCGTTTCTTAGCCGAGTACCAGCAGTTCATCGCCGACGATTCCGAAGACTGATTTTAGTTGGAATTGTTTTTTAGAATAAACAGTAAACTATGCAGATAATCACAACGCCTATTCCGGGGTTGCTCGTGCTGGAACCGAAAGTGTTTCACGACAACCGGGGTTATTTTTTTGAAAGTTATAATGAGAAGACCTTGGCGGAGGCTGGCATCCGGGAGAACTGGGTGCAGGACAACCAATCGTGTTCGCAGAAAGGGGTGGTACGTGGCCTTCATTTCCAACGTCCACCATACGCACAAGCCAAGCTGGTGCGCATCCTTGACGGTGCCGCCCTGGATTTTGCCGTGGACATCCGGAAGGGAAGCCCCACCTACGGGCAATATTTTTCCGTGCTGCTGACCGCCGACAACTTTCGGCAGTTCTACATCCCAGCGGGCTTCGCACACGGGTTCGCGGCCTTGGAAGACAACACCCTGTTCTTCTACAAGTGTTCCAATTTCTATAATAAGGAATCCGAAGGCAGCATCCGCTATGATGACCCCGACCTGCACATTGACTGGCAGGTGGAGCATCCCCTGACCTCGCCCAAGGATCTTACGGGCGATTTTTTGAAAGATTTTGATTCCCCGTTTTTGTATTAGTCATGCCCAAGCTCATCATCTTCGATTTAGACGGCACACTGCTCAACACCCTTGAAGACCTGGCAGATGCTGCCAACCATGTACTGGCTGCCCACCAATTCCCCACGCATCCAGTGGATGCCTACTGCTATTTTGTGGGCAACGGGATGCCCAAGCTCATTGAGCGCATTTTACCCGAAGAATATCGCCAAGGTCCGGTTTATGATACCTGTTTTGCTGAGTTTTTAGCCTATTACAAAGAACACATGCATGATAAAACAACGGTATATCCTGGAATAACGGAACTTTTGGAACAGTTGCAGCAGCAGGGCGTGATGTTGGCGGTGGCAACAAACAAGGTGCATGAGGCGGTGGCACCGCTTATGGCGAATCTTTTTCCCACTGTCCGATGGGATGCCCTTTTCGGGCAACGTCCGGGCGTTCCGGTCAAGCCCGACCCGGCCGTGGTTGCCGACATCCTAACCGCTACAGGATGTGGTGTGGAAGATGCGTTGTATTTGGGCGACTCCGCCGTGGATATGGAAACAGCGCACCGGGCTGGCGTGCGGGCCGTGGGCGTGCTGTGGGGCTACCGTCCACGCACGGAGCTGGCGAATGCCGGCGCCGAATTTATCATTGGAAAACCCGAAGAATTATTGGAGATTTTATAACCAGGCATTAGGCTCAATTCACCCTCTTTCTTTTCAACACCTTGCTTTTTCCACCTTCCACAACAGTCACTTCCACGGTGACCTCCTCGATGTGGCCGGCTGATTTCGACAAAACGGTGGACTTTCCTTTGTAATCTGCAAACAGCTGCACCCAGTAATCGTCGCACACACCAACCCCCATTCGGGTGCATTTGGGATCCAAAATGGCATCGCGGTGGCCGGGCGATTCCATCCATCGCTTCACAAATGTGCTCGGAAGACCATCATAACCCCATCCGAGGTTCTCACGAGTCCACCAGCCAGCCCCCCATACTTCATAAATAATCTCGTCGCCGCGATCTCCGTTGGGGCGTACGTGCGATATTTTTCCGAGTGCCTTCACTTCTGCGGCCCGAATCATGGCCAATTCCGTCAGTGTGGCATCCATAATGTGAGGCTTGAGCCCATTGGCCACCCGCTCCTTGTTCGTAAGATCCACCACTTCTATCGCCTTGAAGTAGTCGAAGTGTCCGGATATTTTAACACTGGTGGGTGTCAAATCGGTGTCCGATTTCACCCGAGTCAGCGGAGTGGTCTGCTCGCCCTTGCTTGTACCGATGCTGATTTCCGTGGTCCACTGGCCATTCGGAATTTCCTTATCCGTGCCATTGTCAGGCATCAGGAAGAACACCCAATAGTAGAAACCTTGTGGGGATAGGAACGCTCCGCAGCCGATGGAATGCATGGCGGCAGTGTATAAGGCGGCACTTCCCCTTCTGCGTTTTTCTTTTAGGAAGCTGACCACCGCATCGGCACCGGCATAGGCTTGGGGGATGTAGAGGTTATGTTCCAGATACAAGAAGACATATTCGACGTTCGGTTGTGTGGCATGCCGTTGCTCGCCGATCAGTGTGAGGTTGTCGTCCCCGTTGGGCCGTTTATCATAATAGGATAAGAATTTCTGAACTTGCTCTATTTCAACGCGGTAGGCGAATTCGGCGGCACGAAGCATCGCGGCCTCGGTGAGGGCAGCATCCATTTTCAGGGGTGCGAGCTTTTTTTCCTGCCGTTCCTCGTTGATGTTCGCCACCACCTGGCTGGCTTTGTCATAGTCGAACACGCCGCTGATGGTGTGGGGAGTTTGCGCGGCGGCGGGACAGATAGCCATCGTGCAGAGCAGGATGACAAATAGGGTGCAACTAGTTTTGGACATAATGGCGATTTTTGTTTACACAGGATAACGCAGGGAATGCGAGGAATATTGTGGTTTTTGGTTGAAGTTTAAGATGGAATAAGTTTGTCTCTACAGGTCAACTTCTGTATCGTTGCCTAAATAAATTTTCCTCTTCACTAGTTCGCATCTTTCTTCATGTTATAATAATAGATGAGTTTACCGCATCTACAGTCGTGGGAAAGGAATTTGTATATGGGTGCGCCGGAAAGTTCCCAAATGTATGATGCGTCGAGCGAGCAGGGGAAAATCTCGCGACCACGACCGTCAAGATAGCCCATTCGTTTGTTATCGTCGAAAACCTCCCAAAAGTACGAGAACCCTGTAGTATCGGAGAAATAAATCGGCTCTATTTCTTTGTAATAGAGACTCAGCACGCGGCCATTCTTTTTGTCAGCGAGTGCCCATTTTCCCTCGCTGTTGGCCACCACCAGCATATCGCCGTCCTCCTGTGCACCCCAGCAGGTGAGCAGCTTCCGGCCCTTGCCGTTGAAGACATCGACCTTCCCAGATGCGCGACGGGCGAAGATGATATCGTCGCCACTGGCATCGGCCGCAACATAGCGCAAGGGGACAATTACGCGACCCTTGCGGTTCACAATACCCCAATGCAGGGAGTCAACAGCCACGCTGAACAGCGTCTCCGACCAGTATTGAGATGCATCGTAGTAGCGTTGCGGCAGCAGTTTTCCTTTCGGACTGACAATCTGCCACTTGTCGGCCACCTCCACCAATGGAAACTCGTAGCGGATGTTATCTTCGTCAAAGTGAAGCGGAGGGTCCGTCTGCACCACACACCCCAAAGTGTCGAGAATCTCCGCTGAACCATCCGGCAAAATGCCCACAATCCATCCATTGCTGTACACTTCTCCGAGATTGAAAAGTTCCTTGTAGCGATGCGGGGTGAGTGTGCGGAACTGCGCGTCGGCCAGACAATAAAGGCCCGATGTGTCTTTCATGCTCATCAGATTGGGATACATCGGATGGATTTCTCTATAGCGTATAGGTAACACAATTTCCCCACTATGATTCACCAACCCCTGCAGATTTGTCTTCCGTTCGATGATAGGCATATAAGATTCTCTACATGAATGGTCGTAGTAAACTCTATAGTTATCCAAGGAATACAAGGTGTCGGGCTCGCGGAGCCAGCGGCCGTCATAGTCCATCAGTCCCCAGCACCCGTTGGTATCCTCAACCGTAATCATCCTGTCGGCGAAATTAATACGCTTATAGATGGGCGGAATCACCTCGCGACCATATTCATTGAGGCAGCCTTTCAAGCCAGAATACGATGTATATGTGAGTCTGGGATGTATATCGGTCCGATTGTAACAGGGATGATAGTAATCGTTGAGGGCAAGATCGCGATGGCGGAACGGAATCACGGTGAAACCTCTGAGGTCCACCACGCCTCGGAGTTTGTCCTTGTAGGGGATGAGGAAAAGATCCTCCCGGCAGTTGGGGATGGGCAGCGGCTCAACATCGTAGAAAAAAATCTTCATCATGTACCCTTCCCAAGTCATCACATTCCACCGCCTATCGCGTTTCGCAATGATGTAGTCGTGCTGATAGACTTTCCCGCTGTAGATGGTGATGTCCTCAAACTCGCAAGGCAGCACCGTTTTCCCGGTGCCATCGATAAGCCCGAAGAGGGTGTCCTGCCACACGAGCAGCCGCGCACGTGCGTATGGTGACTGCGCATTTGCGGACTGGATGCCTATTCCAAGGAATAACACGCTGATCAGGAATACAATGGTGAATCTTTTCATAACTTTCAACAGGCAAAGATAAGAAATTATTTCATTTTTTCGTACTTTTGCCCCCTCTGATAAACGACACCCCTTATGCGCAAAACAGGCCTTTACTTCGGATCCTTCAATCCCATCCATGTGGGGCACCTCATCATTGCCGAATACATGCTGGAACATTCCGACCTCCAGGAGATCTGGTTCGTCGTTTCGCCTCGCAATCCCCTGAAAGAGAAGACCTCCCTGCTCAACGACCGGCAACGCCTCCACATGGTGACCTTAGCCATTGAGGATGACGACCGCTTCCGGGCCAGCGACGTGGAGTTCGCCCTACCCCAGCCCTCCTACACGTGCCACACGTTAGTGCATCTGGCGGAGAAACACCCCCAGCGGGAATTTGCACTCATCATGGGGGAAGACAACCTGGAAACCATCTATAAGTGGCTCAACTATGAATGGATTCTGGAAAATTACGACCTTTACGTCTATCCCCGACCGGGATATGACGCCGGAGAATACAAGGCGGGTGCCCGCGTCCATTTTGTGCAGGCCCCGCTAATCGAGTTATCCTCCACCCTGATCCGGGAAAACATCCGCCAGCGAAAATCCGTCCGCTACATGCTTCCTCCCAAAGTTTGGCAATATCTGGACGAAACCGGATTTTACCAACGATAACCAAAATTAAACTAAGAAGTTAAGAAACTAAGAAATTCCAACCTTACAAACCTTAATACTTTCGTACGCTCATGTCATTCAAACGCTATACCATCGAAGATCTGGAAATCCTCTCCGCCGGTGCGGAGGGCAAGGCCGTGGCCAAATTAGACGGTCTGACCATATTTGTCCCCTACGCCGTTCCCGGCGACAGAGTGGACGTGGAGATATTCAAGAAAAAGCACCATTATGCCGAAGCCAACCTGATAGCAGTGCGGCAACCATCCCCCGACCGTGTGGTGCCACCCTGCCCGCACTTCGGCGTGTGCGGCGGCTGCAAATGGCAGATGCTCGACTACGCCAAGCAGTTAGAATACAAACAAAAACAGGTGGATGACAATTTCCGCCACCTTGGCAAATTCGAATACCCGGAGCTTCGTCCGATTTTAGGCTCGGAGAAACAATACTATTATCGTAACAAGTTGGAATACACCTTCTCCAACATGCGATGGCTTTCGTACGAGGACATGGCCCGCTTGAAAGCGGGAGAACCCTTTGAGATGCGCTGCGCCGGATTCCACATCCCGGGCATGTTCGACAAGATTCTCGACATCGACCACTGCTGGCTGCAGACGGCCCCAAGCAACGACATCCGTCTGTTCCTCAAAGCCTACGCCATGGAACACGGCATCACCTTCTACGACCCGCGTGCCCGAGAGGGCATACTGCGCAATCTCATCATCCGCACCGCCTCCACCGGCGACCTTATGGTGGTGATGATCGTCTCCGTTTTCAATGAGGATGTGGAGAATATGCTGAATGCCCTCGCCGACCGGTTCCCCGAAATCACCTCTCTGATTTATATGGTCAACACAAAGGTGAATGATGCCGTCTTCGACCTGCCCTTCCATTTGTTCAAAGGCAAAGATCACATTATGGAAAAGATGGAGGACCTTTACTTCAAAGTAGGGCCCAAATCCTTCTACCAGACCAACAGCGAGCAAGCGTATGTCCTCTACAGTGTGGTGCGCGATTTCGCCGCCATCCAGCCCGACGAAGTGGTGTATGACCTCTTCACCGGCACGGGCACCATTGCCAATTTCGTCGCCCATCAAGCGAAAAAGGTGGTCGGCGTGGAGTATGTGGACGCCGCCGTGGACGATGCCCGCATCAACTGCGAGCGCAACCGGATCCACAATGCGGAATTTGTGGTGGGTGACATGGCCAAGATCTTCACCGACGACTTCATCGACAAACACGGTCGTCCGGATGTTATCATCACCGACCCGCCGCGCGCCGGCATGCACCCCAATGTGCTGCAGATGTTAGTCAAGCTGCGGGTACCGCGCATCGTGTATGTGAGCTGCAACCCCGCCACGCAGGCCCGCGACCTTACCCTGCTGAACAGTACCTACAAGGTGACGGCGGTGCAACCAGTGGACATGTTCCCGCATACCCAGCATGTGGAGAATGTGGTGAGAATGGAGTTGCGGTAAAACCTTTCGGCTTTTCTCTTCTAAATCCTGTTATTTTTTCAATCAGATAATTTCTGAGGAAAGGGTTTCCCCTTCGCTTTAATTGCGTACACAACGGACAGACAAGCCATTTCTCATGTCGAATGTTCTCCCCCCACCATAACCTTCAATGCCGGATTGCTCGAAATCAATGCTGCGGTAATAAGCATGCGTATCTGGGTCCTGACTGTCGGATGACGTCCAAAAGAAGGCAGTCATACCATAATTCCAATAAACTCCATGATATTCGCCAAGATAATCAACGTTCTCTTCGGGAATATAGACGCCAGCAGGAAGAGCGGAAAAACCAGAGGCATTGTTTATACTAGGATCATTACCAGGAGCGTCCCCTTCATCAGTACTCATCCATCCTTGTGTTGCCGCCAACGCCTTTGCAATGTGCCAAGAAACGTTACTGCTGCTATAGATCGATTGGCCTCGCATAAAGTTGATCATTTCAACCCATTCTTCTTCACTTGGGACATGCCAGCCGTTTGGACAAACGCCTTGAACACCACTCGGATTAGCGTCACTGGAACTTGAACCATTCATCACCGCACTCCAGTTATAAAGATAACCGTAAGAGTTCACGTTATTTGCATTGTTGTTCGGATTGTAACGGGATGGTTGCGTGAAACTCTGGAGGATTCCAACAGGGATTGTTGTTCCGTCGGCATATTTTGTAGTACGTAGATTCTCAGCCATCCAAACCTGATTGCCGATTTGTACTGCATCGTAGCTATTCCCGTCAATATCCGTCACTGCATTTGGAAGCACATGAGCGGTAGAGGGATAGTTATGATTGGCTCCTCCAGGATTATCTGTTCCTCCAGGATTATCTATATTATTGTTATTATTCGTATTTTCCCTGTCGCATGATGTAATCATCATCGTCAACGACATTGACAAAGTCAAGATTAAAAAAAATATACCTTTTCTCATTGCTTGGTTAAATAATAAGTTTGTAAAAGTAATAAAATTTTCCCGTATAAACTGCGCATATCAAAAAAAAGTGTATCTTTGCCGCCTCAAACGAATGGTCTCTTGGCCGAGTGGTTAGGTACCGGTCTGCAAAACCGTTGACTCCAGTTCGAATCTGGAAGAGACCTCCAGGCGGAATGCGAAAGTGTTCCGCTTTTTTTATGCTTTTTAGGAAAGAAATCAGATTAGCAGTGACAGCAATTCTGCAGCGGAAACGCCGTTGAAATAGTCGGATACGGAAACCGTACCCAGCACATCAGCCAGAAGGCCGCGGTTGTGGGGCTGTCCGATAAGCAGATTGGCCAACTCTTCCGGCTCTTTGGTGGAGAAAAAGTCGCCGAAGAAACGGACATCACGTATGCGCCCGTTTTGCACATCTGTCATGGCTTCCAGTATGCCGCCGCTTGTTTTGATTTTTTTAGTGAGGGTGTATTGGGGCGAGATGCCGAAGTTCCATTCCCAAGTGCCGTATCGGGTGCGCTCCAGTTCCCGGATGGCGACCTCTTCCTCCGGCGTTAGCGTGTCGGGCTCGACAGCCCCGAACGATTGCATCACAAACTGCATCAGGTAATCTTTGAAGGCGAGCACATCCATCGGGCGGGGCAGGTGTTCGGAGATGTTGGTCACGCGGCTGCGCACGGACTTCACGGCTTTGTCCTGGAATTTCAAAGGATCCGCTTTCAAGGCGCCCATCAGTTTTGATTGTATGGTGGAAAAGAGCAAAGTGCCGTGTTCCAGCGCCCGGTTACCGTGGAAGGTCATCGCATTCCCGGAGATTTTCTTGCCGTCAATGACCAAATCGTTACGGCCCGAGAAGGCAGCCGGAACCCCCAAGGCTTGCAGGGCATCCACAATGGGCTGCAAGTAGCGGAGGAAGTTGATCTCTTTCTCTTGGGGCTGAATGTTTTGGATGAAAGTGAAGTTTAGATTCCCCAAATCGTGGAAGACGGCTCCACCACCGGTCAACCGCCGCACGACGGTGATCTTCTCCCGTCCCACAAAGTCGGTGTCGATTTCCGCCAGAGTGTTCTGGTGCCGCCCGACGATGACAGAATCGCGGTTCTGCCACAGCATGAAGACATCATCTGATGTCTGTTTCAGCAGATACTCTTCGGTGGCTAAATTGAAAGATGGGGATTGTGTGTTGAGCCAAAGGCAACGCATAGGAAAGCATTTTTCGTTAAAAAATGGGGCGCGCCATGGCGCGCCCCATTGTAACGGTTCTTGATTATTTCTTGAAGTAGCGGTTGAACAAACCTTGGAATCCCTGACCGTGACGGGCTTCGTCCTTGGCCATCTCGTGAACGGTGTCGTGGATGGCGTCCCAGTTCATCTCCTTGGCGCGTTTGGCGATGCGCATCTTGTCGGCGCAGGCACCGCTTTCCGCCATCATGCGTTTTTCCAGGTTGGTCTTGGTGTCCCAAACCACATCGCCTAAGAGTTCGGCAAATTTGGCGCAGTGCTCGGCCTCTTCGAAAGCGTAGCGCTTGAAAGCCTCGGCCACTTCGGGATAGCCCTCGCGGTCGGCTTGGCGGCTCATGGCCAAGTACATGCCCACCTCAGTGGCCTCACCCATGAAATGAGCGTTGAGGTCCTTGATCATCTCCTCGTCGGAGCTCTTGGCCACGCCGATGACGTGCTCGGTGGCGAAAGTCAGTTCGCCGTCTTCCTTGACTTCTTCAAATTTGTCGGCGGGTTGTTTACATTGCGGGCATCTTTCTGGGGGTGTGTCGCCTTCATAGACGAATCCGCACACTTTGCATACGAATTTTTTCATGTTTCTTTTTTTAGTTGTTGTTTTTTACAATAATATTATTACTCTTTGGTGAGATTTTCATATAGCATCTGACGCAGGGAGGAAGATGTCAAGTCACGAATCATTTGACCTTCCTTGCAGATGGAGATCTTGCCGGTTTGTTCAGACACGATGACAGCGATGGCATCGGTCATCTCGGTGGAGCCCAAGGCGGACCGGTGACGAAGACCCACCTCCTGGGGAAGGTTCGGATTCTTGGAGACAGGCAAGATACAACGTGCCGCCGCGATACGGTGATCCTTGATAATGACGGCGCCATCGTGCAACGGGCTGTTCTTGAAGAAGATATTCTCCAAAAGTTCCGAATTGGGGCGGGCATCCAGCATCTTTCCCGTCTGGAGGAATTCGTCCAAAGGGGTTTTCCTTGCGAAGATGATCAGGGCGCCGGTCTTGGTGGCCGACATATTATGGCAGGCATCGCGCACAGCTTCAATTTCCTCTTGGTAGGCGTTAGTGTCCTCTTTACGTCCCAATTTTTCGTTGAAAAAACGCAGAAGACGTCCATCGCCAATGTACAATAGAAATTTGCGGATCTCTGGCGCGAACAGGATGATGATGGCCAAGATGCCCACGTTGATGACCTCGCCCAACAATTCCGACAAGAGGGTGAAGTGGAGATAGGCCACGGCCTTCCATACCACATAGAACAGGGCGATAATCCAAAACAGCTTGACAGCGGCGGTCCCTTTGGTGAGCTTGTACAACTCGTACAATAGGATGGCCACAATCAAGATGTCAAGGACATCGATGATCCGGAAGTTGAGGAAACTCAGGGCATCAGGCATAGCGTGGGGTCACATTTATTTAGCCAGCAGAGCGGCTAATGAGATTGAATAGAGTTTCGTTTTGGCGCTGTCACCGCGGGAGGAGAGCACGCAGGGGACCTTGGCACCCATCAGAATGGCACCGATCTCAGCGTGGTTGAACTTGGTGCAGCATTTGTAGAACACGTTGCCGCTTTCGATATTGGGGAAGAGCAGACAGTCGGCATCACCGGCCACATCGCTCTTCAGTTTCTTGATTTCAGCGGTCTCCTTGTCGATGGCGATGTCAAGGGAGAGCGGACCGTCCACGTAGGCTCCGCCGATTTGGCCGCGTTCAGCCATCTTGGCAATGAGGGCGGCATCCACGCAGGCTTGCATGCCGGCCAGCATCTGCTCGGTGGCGCAAATCAGGGCCACCTTGGGTTTCGCGATGCCGATGGCCTTGGCAGTGCCCACTAAGTTGCGGAGGATGACTTGCTTTTGCTTCAGGTCGGGAAGCGGGATGATGGCCACATCGCCCACGATGAGCAGTTTGTGGTAGGCGGGGTTCTCAATCACGGCCACGTGCGACAGGGTGGCGTTGGGCGGACAGAGGCCGCGTTCTTTGTTGAGGATGGCGCGCATGTATTTGTCGGTGGGGAGCAGTCCTTTCATCAAAATGTCGCCCTCGCCATTGTTGATGAGGTCGCAGCTCATGGCGGCGGCCTTCGTGTCAACCGTCTCATGAATGATTTTGAATTTGTTGATGTCGATGTTCAGCGTTTTGCAAACCTGTTCAATGGCAGCGGTGTCGCCCACCAGGGTCGCGTCAATCACGCCCATATCCACGGCGGCGTTGACGGCCTGGATGGTGTGTTCATCATTGGCATTGGCTGCCACCAATCTCTTTCTCGGTTTGGACTTCACCAAGTCCACCATTTGATCTAATTTGGTAATATCCATGTTGTTATAAAATTTATGTTGTTGTTTTTCAATAGGTGCAAAGATAATAAAAAAGAATTATCAGGTGGGAGAAAAAATTTTTTATTTTTTCTTGTTCCCATGTAGTTTTTTGGGGGTTTCTTACGTTATTGTTTATGTGAAACCACAGGATCCTTTCGAAGCTATGCTCCATCGCCACAGGGGGTTGCTTTTTTCTCTCTGCCGACATTATAGCCGGCGGGGACTGGAGGTTGACGACTTGTTGCAGGAGGCCACCGTGGCGTTGTGGCGCGACAGAGAACGGTTGCTTTCCCTGCCTGCCTTGCAACAGACGGCGTTGACCTGGAAGATAGGTCGCAACGCAGTGATTGACTGCCTGCGGCGCGTGAAAGAGACCGAAGCGCTGCCGGAGGACTATGAAGAGGTGGATGAGGATCGCAGTTTGCTGCGGGAATTGCACGAAAGGATTGCCCAGCTTGACGAACCCGACCGCTCGATTGTACGGTTGCAACTGGAGGGTTACAACTACAAAGAGATCGGTGAACAAATAGGGATCACAGAGAAAAATGTGAGCGTGAGGCTGGTGAGAATCAAGGAAAAATTAAGAAAATCAATGGAACTATGACAGAAAACGAATTTGATGTGTTATGGCAACGGGCTGAGGCTGAAAGCTATGGCAAACGGCTGGCTGCAGAATATCCCCTCTGGAGGCAGAAAAGACGCCGTGCAGTCAGCATGGTGACGGCTTTTTTGATTGTGGTGACAGTGACCATGTCGCTGTTCACCACGCAGCTGCGCCAGTCCCGGAATTATGAGAAAGTGTATTGTAACCGCGTCGGCACCACCGATGCACAATGGGCCTCTTTGGCCGCTGAAATGCTTCTGGAATAATGAAACGGCTGATTATCTTATTGATGATGCTGCTCCCGATAGTGGCTATGTCGCAAAGCGATCTATATAAGATCTACGCTTCTCGGCAGAATCTCACTGTGGCACAAGTGAGCGGTTTCAAACTCAACGAAAGCCAAAGAGTTGATGTTGTAATAATAGTGGCCGAAAACGATGCGGCATGGCAACAGTTGGTCAGGGAAATGAATATCAAAGGGGAAAACGGCACCGTAAGCTGGCTTGGCGAAATAGACAAACCGGCACGGCGCGTGAAATGGACAAATGGTCCCGTGGTGCGCGTGGTGGCCTCTCCAATACGCCGAACCATAGCGTTCTACCGGGTCAATACGGAGGCTCAATATGATGCTTTGCTCGATTACCAACTGAATAATATGAAACAATCAAAATAACACTCGTATATATGAAAAAGATACTGAGAATTACTGTTTTAGCGTCTGTGGTTATGCTTGCCTTAACAGCATGTGACAAACCAAGCGGCGAGGAAAACAACGAACCCAAGGAAAGAGTTGTCGTTTACAAGGTGGGGCAAACCGAAAGCCGCCTGACCTTGGAAACCGAGGGCGAATGGGATGCCCTGCTGGAAATGCTCTGTATTCAAGCACAGACCGGCCAAAAAGTGACCTTCTACAACATGAAACAGATCACCACTTGTAACCAGAAAAAAGGGGCGAGTGGCACCAAGACGGCGAGAACCTTCAACACTGCCAATCTTGACGAAATGAAGGCTTGGATGAAAGAACGAGAGAAAGAAGGACTCACCGTGGAGGTGACCTACAGCAACGGCATGTGGCACGGTATGGCATACGCTTCCGCTCCACCCACGAATACTTCGGTGAATATTATCGGAACATGGCATTTCATCTGCTCGGTGGTGAATCACTTGGATCAAAACGGCACCCTGACGGGAAGTGACCTTTATATTCCGGAAGAAGGCGGTGGCTCCATGTTTTACACCTTCTATAACGATGGTTCTATAACATTGGTTTTCAACGGACAGGATGGCACTACAGTTACGGAAAATTCAACATGGACCCTCAGCGACACAGGCGAACTCTGTTGTGAACTCCTGCCAAACATCGACTGCTGGAATGTGAATTGGATCACTGATAATACCATGATTATTTCCCGTGCCGACCTTGGTACCGAGGAGGGTGACCTTCTCTATCAACTGCAATTCGAAAGAGAATAAAAAAATTTCCGACTTTGTAGTTTTTCGTCTTTGCGTTACGTTCTTATTGCTGAAAAACACATTTAAAACCTAATTCAATAATCTAAAAAATTAAAGTATGAAAAAAAACATCTTTGTTATCTTGGTGGCTGCTATCGCACTCTGCATGACCTCTTGTCAGAAAGAAGACATCACTCCTAACGGAAACAACGAAAACAGTGGAAATAATCCCAAAGTAACGGTCACTTCTGACCTCATCGGCACGGATTGGACAGCCAACTTCTCCCTCGGAGATCTTCTCTACGCTATGACCGGTTCGAGTCTCAGCGACTACGGTTGCCAGCTCCCCGAAGGTTTCGACACCACGATGGTGTTCCACCTCAGCTTCGACTCGGATTTTGCACACATCACTTTTGGCGACAACATGAGCATTATTAATGTGGCTCAAGTGGCTGGAGGTTATACCAACGAGGAAATCGAACACATGGATCTCGCATACGTCTATGACGGTACTTCGCACACGGGCACTTTGACGGCTGTTGGCACCGATGAGAACGGCGCACCTATTAATTATCAGATTGTCTTTACCTATGACGACAGCGCCGACACCATTACTATTAACATGCTGTTTGCCAACGCCGATGACGAAAATACAACCATAAGCTTCCCGCTGGTGTTCCATCGCGATGTAACAACGGCATAGCTATCAGCTAATCATCCTATTGTTCGATCAGCGCCTGCATTTTTGTAGGCGTTTTTTTTTATTTTCTTTCGAACAAACGTCAAAATCCAGCCGTTAATCACTTATAAAATTTGGCAATGACATGGGAGTTGACCTAAAGTCTTGTATTACATCTATTGGATTAAAAGTCAAGAATTTAACATTGTCATCCCTTAATTGCCCATTTTTTTCGATATTTCCAACACGCTTAAATTCAGCTGTCCGCACAGCAGTGCGGACGCTCTAAAACTCCCCTTCTATTGTAGAAGGGGTGGCCGTAGGCCAAGGTAGTAATATTGAAGAATACAAATACCTTTGGCAAGAATAATATGACAATCAACCACATTTCTTGAAACAAGGATATTCTATCCGCAACCTTTCCACAAGCAAGGAATTATAATTCATATTGACTACCCCGCCCTTCGGGCACCCCTTCTGAAAGTCAGAAGGGGAGTTAGCGCCTCGCGGCACTGCCGTGCCACGGGTAAAAAGCGATGAAGGAAACAATCTCTTTTGCTTTTACGGGTCAATTGCTATATCATTGCCTTGTATTTTACTAATTGGCAATACCTGCTTGCTTATCCTTGAACTATTTGGACAAAGCCGTCGTTTGGCGGCTAACACTCCAAATCCACCGCCCTATTCACAGCAGCGATGACAGTTTGCACCTGTTCATCGGTGAGGTCATAATAGACAGGCAGGCTTATTTCGCGGGAATAGTTGTCGTAGGTGACAGGATAGTTTCGAATATCGTAACCGAGCTTTTTATAGCAGATCAGCAGTGGCAGGGGGATAAAATGCACGTTGACGCTCACCTCCTGGTCGAAGATGCGTTGGATGACAGCATCGCGGCGGGCCTCGTCAGCCTGACGCAAGCGCAGGGCATACACATGGAACGATGATGTTTTGTCAAGGGTTTCAAATTCAGGGATTTGAAAACGATTGTCGTCTTTGAACGCCTGGGTGTAGGCCTCGAAAATCTTGCGCCGCCGTTGGAGGATGAGGTCGTCGTAACGGTCGATTTCAATCAGCCCGATGGCGGCGGCCACGTCGGTCATGTTGCATTTGTAGCCCGCGCAGGTGACATCGTACCGCCAGTTGCCGGGTTTGGTTTTCGCCAGCGCATCCTTCGACTGGCCGTGCAGCGAGAAGGTGCAGAGTTCGCGGTACAGAGCATCCGCGTCAAAATGTTCCGGCAGGTTGAGGCAGATGGCCCCGCCCTCCGCGGTGGTCAGGTTTTTGACGGCGTGGAAGGAGAACACAGTGATGTCAGTCAAGGCACCGGTGCGGCGATTCTTGTAGCGCGCCCCTAACGAATGGGCAGCATCGGACATCACCAGGATGCGCCCCAGCTGA
Organism: Bacteroidales bacterium; assembly: GCA_016285145.1. Lineage (GTDB taxonomy): Bacteria > Bacteroidota > Bacteroidia > Bacteroidales > WCHB1-69 > F23-D06. The sequence goes on from JAEEQE010000027.1 coordinate 27,980, forward strand.
CGCTGCACATCGTTGGTTGGGTGGAACTGGTCCCGAATGGATGGTTCGTTCACAATACGATTGATGTCGTCATAGTCGCAGGGAAATCCTGCAATATCCACTGGGATAATGACTTTGGTATTCGGGGTGATGGCTTTGCGGATATTGTCGGGGGTGATGAGGAAGTCGTCGCCCACATCCACCATCACGGGTTTGGCTCCGCAGTGCAGCACCACTTCCGCGGTGGCGGTGTAGGTGTATGCGGGCACGATGACCTCGTCGCCAGGGCCGATGCCGAACCAGCGGAGGATGAGCTCCAGACCGGCGGAGGCCGAACTGACGCACAGCACGCGCGGCACCCCGCAATAGGCAACGAGCTTTTGCTCGAAAGCCTTGGTGCGCGGCCCGGTGGTGATCCATCCTGACTTCAAGGCGGCCACCACCTCTTCTATAATCTTATCATCAATATGCGGAGGGGAAAAAGGAATCATGTGTGATGTTTTTGTTGTTAAAAAAGGTTAAGAATCCCGTTGGAGTTTTTTTATCTTGCGGTTCTGATGCAGTTGTGAGAGCTCTCCGAAATTGAAACCGAGGTTGAAGCAGTTGGGGGTGGCTCCGGGCGCATAATGCAACCGTGCGAAGCCGAGGTATATGCCTTTCACCCGGATGTTGAAGCCGTAGGAGAATCCAGCCAAAGAACGCCGGGCTATAACCTTCATTTCCTGATGGATATTGTGGTTGTAAGCAAATTGTAATGAGAAGTATTTGGAGGGTTCGATTTCAATACCGAAAACAAAATGCCGGAAGAAATTGTCAAAGAATTGTGCCGCCTTGGAGGGATAAACCAGCTCATTGGTAAACGCATCGGTTTCCAAAAACGGATTTTCCTTGCCGTAGTAGTTCATGTTCCAGCGATAGAGGTCGTGCAGGGAGATATGATAGCGTATAGGCACGTGCTTGAGCCGCTGGGAAAGGGCGAACTGGATGTCGAAAGGAGGCAGGCCCACTTTTCCGGGCGCAAAGGTCTTCATCTCCGATCCGACATTCTTAACCAACAATGTCATAGAGAGTTGCTTGTCCGGGTTGTGGTAACTGCCGGCCACATCCACGGCCATGCCGAAAGAGCTGTATCGCTCGTAGGTGCAGTAAACCAGCTTCCAGTTGGCCCCAATGGTGAAGTTAGGGGAGAGTTCGCGGCCCCAGCCTAATGCGAGTGCGAAGTCGCCGGCATAGAAGGGTCCGGTTTCCACGCCCGCTTCCGTGGCGCCCTGGAACTTCCCGTATCCCACATGCATCATGGAGGCGGTGAAGCTGCCCGCCTTGGGGAATGTGTAGGAGTAGAGGCCGGAGGTGTAGCAGGTGTTGGCAAAATAGTCGGTGATGTTCATCGACAAAGTGTTGCTGTGCCGCTCACCGATGTAGGAAGGATTCATCCCAATCAGGGAGGCATCGTCGTCATATACGGAAATCAGATTCCCGCCAAGCGCCATCTGCCGCGATGAATAGCTGAAATTCAAGAAGTTGTAAATCATACGCCCGCCCGTTTGTGCAACCCCCTGAAGGGTCAGGACGAGCAGAAGCAGCAGGATGGCGGTATGTTTACTCTTCATTGCAGTCATTGTGTCGGATGCCGGGACCCTATGGGGCAAAGGCGGGGCAAAAATACAAAAATTGATTGTCTTTGCCCCCTGACAGCCCCAAAATAATCACCCAAAAGTTTTAACAGGCAAATGCATATTTTTTGTATCTTTGCCGTTTTAATGTTCGGATTTATGAAGAAACTGAATTTACTTTTTATTTTATTGACTATTACCACATTAGTGGCATGTTCTTCACAGAAGAAAAATGAGCCGGAGCAGAAAAAACAGGCTGATGCGGTTCAAACGGAAACGAAAAAAGTTGAAACAAAAACCGACAAGATGACACAGATAAAGATTGAAACTTCCATGGGCAACATCACCATTGCCCTGTACAATGAGACTCCCCAGCATCGCGACAACTTCATCAAGCTGGTGAAAGAGAGCTATTACGATGGTGTGCTTTTCCATCGTATCATAAAAGGTTTTATGGTACAGACGGGCGACCCGGACTCCAAGACGGCCAAGCCGGGCCAGCGCTTAGGCATGGGTGGTCCCGACTACCGCATTCCCGCCGAGTTCGTGCCGACGCTCTACCACAAGCGCGGTGCCGTGGCCGCCGCCCGTGACAACAATCCGGCCAAGGCCTCTTCCGGCTCGCAGTTCTACATCGTGGACGGCTCCGTTTACGACAACGCCAAACTGGACATGTACGAGCAACGGATGGGCAAGAAATTCAACGCTGAACAGCGTCACATCTATTCCACCATCGGCGGAGCACCCTTCCTGGATGGCGACTATACCGTCTTTGGTGAGGTGGTCTCCGGCATGGAGGTGGTGGATAAAATCGCCTCCCAGCCCAAGGATGGTGCCGACAGACCCAATACGGACATCAAGATTATTCGCGCGACCATCGTGGAGTAAAAGGATTCGTGAAGTTAAAGAGAAAAGTGGACAAAATAGAGACGTCATATTGTGTCGTCTCAAAAAATCGGAAAGAACAAAAATTTTAAAGAAAAATAAAAGAATGAAGTCCATTGACGAATTAAAAGCAGAAATAGAAAAATTCAAGATTGAAAATGCAGAGACGCTGGAACAGTTCCGTCTTCAGTTTTTAAGCAAGAAGAGCGAGATTCAGGCATTGTTCGCCGAAATCAAGAACATCGCCCCCGAAGAGCGCAAGTCGTTCGGACAGTTGGTGAACGAGCTGAAGGACAAGGCCCAGCAGCGTTTTGAGGAGTGCAAGGAATCGATGGAAGCCTCGCAGGGTGTGCAGCACTCAATCGCCGATGTGACACGCCCGTCTGACAGCATCCCCGTAGGGTCCATGCATCCCATCTCCATTATGATGAACCAGGTGCGCCGCATCTTCGAAGATATCGGCTTCACGGCGGTCACCGGCCCGGACATCGAGGACGACTGGCATGTGTTCACCGCCCTGAACTTCCCGGAAGAGCACCCTGCCCGCGACATGCAGGACACCTTCTTCGTGGAACTTCATCCCGACGTGCTGCTCCGCACGCACACCTCTTCGTTGCAGGTGCGCACGATGGAGAACCAGCAGCCGCCCATCCGCGTGATCTGCCCGGGGCGCGTGTTCCGCAATGAGGCCATCACGTCCCGCGCCCACTGCATCTTCCATCAGGTGGAAGGACTGTATGTGGCCGAGAATGTCTCCTTTGCCGACATGAAGCAGACCCTCCTCTATTTCGCCCAGCGCATGTTCGGTCCCGATGTGCGCATCCGTCTCCGCCCCTCCTATTTCCCCTTCACCGAGCCGTCAGCCGAGATGGACATCTCGTGCTACATCTGCGGCGGCGAGGGCTGCAACCTCTGCAAGCACACCGGCTGGGTGGAAATCCTCGGCTGCGGCATGGTTGACCCCAACGTGTTGGAAAACTGTGGCATTGACAGCAAGAAATACAGCGGCTTCGCCTTCGGTCTCGGCATCGAACGCATGACCATGCTCAAATACAGAACCAACGACATCCGTCTTTATTTCGAAAACGATGTGCGTTTCCTGCAGCAGTTCAAAGCCGCATCCCGGTAATTTAGTTGTTCGCTATTATCCAAAAGAAAATATCAAAACTTAAATATCAATGAATAAAACACAAAAACTGATTAACACGATCCTGGGTCTGATCATAGGTGTTGTGGCTTCAGCTGTTTACATCATGACGGCTGAGCCGACTGTATCCTGGTGGGACTGCGGTGAGTACATCGCCACCACATCCAAACTTTTAGTGGGACACCCTCCTGGGGCACCCACCTTCCAGCTCATCGGACGTATATGTTCGCTGTTTGCTGGCGGTGATGTCACCAAAGTGGCCTTCTGCATCAACTGCATGTCGGCGGTGTGCAGCGGCCTGACCATCATGTTGCTTTATTTCACCATTGTACGTCTGGCCCGCAAGCTTGTGGCCAAGTACGGGGAACTGAACACCCCGCGCTTTATCGCCGTATTGGGTTCCGCCCTCGTGGGTGCCATGGCTTACGCTTTCAGCGACACCTTCTGGTTCTCGGCTGTGGAAGGCGAGGTTTATGCCATGTCGTCATTCTTTACGGCATTAGTCTTCTGGTGCATCCTGAAATGGGACGAGGAGTATGACCATCCCAAGGCCGATACCAACCCCAACCGTTGGATTGTGCTGATTGCCTATCTGGTGGGTCTCTCCATCGGTGTGCACTTGCTGAACTTGCTGACCCTGCCGGCCATCGTGCTGATTGTCTATTACAAGCTCTCCAAAGAAGCCACCGGCATGGGTGCCGTGCTCTCCTTCGCCATCATCTCCTTCTTCTTCGCTTTCTTCTGCCCGCCGATCTGGATGTTGGCCATCTGGGCACTGATCACCGTGCCTTTGTTCGTGTTGTGCGCCAAGAGAGGAACACTGAAGTCGAAGGCCGAGTGGGGCGTGTTCCTGTCTCTCTGCGGTTCGGTGGTGCTGCTGGGCCTGATTCTCTGGGGTATCATCCCGCAAGTGGTCAACCTGGCCGGCAAATTCGACCTGGCCTTCGTCAACGGCTTGCACCTGCCCTTCAACTCCGGCACCATCTTCTTCTTCCTGCTGATTGCCGCGCTGATTGCATGGGGCATCTGGTACGGCTACCGCAAGAGCAAACCCACGTTGTTGCTCGGCACATTCTGCTTTACGATGCTCTTGGTCGGATACTCCACTTTCTTCACCTTGGTAATCCGTTCCAACGCCAATCCGACCATTGATGAAAACAATCCGGAAGACGCCGTGGCGTTGTTAGCTTACCTCAACCGTGAACAATACGGCTCCAACCCCTTGTTCCACGGACAGAGCTACAACACCCGCGTGATCGGTGCCAAGGACGGCAATCCTGTTTATGTGAAAGATCTGATAAACAAACGCTATGTGGTTTCCAACGACCGCAAAGAAGATCAACCTATGTATGATCCGGCGGGTTGTATGCTTTTCCCAAGAATGTGGTCTTCGGAAAAGAAGGGTGAATATATCAACTGGCTGAACAACCGTTACAACAGCGACAGTCCTTCCGACAAGGAGAACCGACGGCTGCTGGCCCGGGATGTGCCGCCCACATGGCAGCAGAATATCAAGTTCATGCAGACATACCAGTTCGGATTCATGTACTGGCGCTATTTCATGTGGAACTTTGCCGGTCGGCAGAACGACCTTCAAGGCCGTGGCGACTACATGAACGGCAACTGGATCTCCGGTATCCCGTTTGTGGACAAGCCCATGTTGGGCAACCAGAACGACCAGCCCAAGGCCATGCAACGTCCCGGACACAACAAGTATTACCTGTTGCCCTTGCTGTTGGGTATCATCGGCATAGTGTTCCAGACGAGAAAAGACACGCAGAACTCCTTTGTGGTATTCATGCTGTTCGTCATGACGGGTTTAGCCATTGCCTTCTACCTCAACATGTATGCCTTCCAGCCTCGTGAGCGTGACTACGCCTTCGCCGCCTCGTTCTACGCCTTTGCCATCTGGATTGGCTTCGGCGTGTTAGGCATCTATAATCTTTTTGAAAAATTGAAGAGCAACACGGTGCAGGTGGCAGGTGCCGCCCTTACCACGGTGGCTTGCTTCGGCTTAGTGCCCTGTGTGATGGCCAATGAGAACTGGAACGATCACGACCGCTCCAACCGCTACACGGCATTGGCGATTGCCAAGAACTATCTGGATTCCTGCGCTCCGAACGCCATCCTGTTCACGTTGGGAGATAACGACACCTTCCCGCTTTGGTACGTCCAAGAGGTGGAAGGCTATCGTACGGACGTGCGCGTCTGCAACCTCTCCCTGTTGAGTACCAGCTGGTATGTGGATCAGATGAAGCGCAAAGCCTACAACTCGGATCCGCTGCCTATCTCCATGACCTGGAGCCAGTACAAGGATGGCACCCGCGATGTGCTCTATCTGGAACCCGCCGGCAGCCAGTTTGTGGACTTGAAGGCCCTGGTGGATTACATCAAAGATCCGCAATTTGACCATACACGCCATATCCTCCTGCTTTCCCAGGATAAAGGATACAGAAGCAACGGTCGTGCCGTGCCGGCCAGTTTCTCCCTCAAGGTGGACAAAGCCAAAGTGCTCGCCAACGGAACGGTCAGCCCCAAGGATTCCGCCCAGATCGTGGACCGTCTGGAATGGAATATGAAGACCAATGCCGTGAACCCGTTAGCCAAGGCTTACATCATCATGATGGACATCCTCGCCAACAACAACTGGGAGCGTCCCATCTATTATGCCTCGACCACCGGATCGGAGGCCTATCTTGGCTTGGAGGATTACTTCCAGCTGGAGGGCTTCGCCTACCGTCTGGTGCCGATTCGCACCCCGCGACAGAGCTATTCCGACATCGGTCGCATCAATTCCGATGTTTTGTATGAGAATCTGATGAATGTATTCAACGACCATAGCCGTGTTGACCGCGTGAACAATCCCAACGCACCGGCGAAAGAGGCCTATCCGTACGATTGGGGCGGCTTCAACGACCCGCGTGTATATCACAGCGAAGACAACACTCGTTTGGTTTCGATGATTCGTAAGATCTACGACCGTTTGAGCTTGCAGTTAGCTGCCGAAGGCGATCTGGAAAAAGCCGAACAAGTGTTGGATAAGGGCAACGCCATCGTGCCGGATGAGGTCTTCCCGTATGTCTCCGTCATGTCCAACATGTACGGATACACACAGAACAGCACCTTCTACATGCAGGACTACTTCAACCTGCACACGCCTTCCGCCGACAAGAAGGGTATGGAGATGGCAAAGACCATCTGGAATGAGATGGTGGAACTGTTCGCATGGTACAACAAGCAGGATGAGAAGACCTTGGCATTCCATGCCGAAGACTTGCGTTACGATTTCATCTTCCTGCATTATTTCCTGAATAATGTGAAATTCCCGAGCAATGAGCTGGTGGCCCATTATAAGGAGATGAAGTTTGACCACGTGGCGGATGTATATATCAAAAGCTTGACAGGCAATATCGCGAAACAGATCCGGAAACCGGACTTCGACCAACAGGCGGCGGCCGGCGACTTCCAGGAGTTACGTCAGATTATGCAGGTGGCCGATATATGCGGCGATACGGGTACGGCCCAGAAAATCCGTCAGGCGGTGGATGCCCAATTCAACGCTTTGGATGCGATTTCACCTGGCCTGGGCGGAGCATTCCAGCGTTTCTTCTATGGCACTCAGGATGAAGATCAACAAGCAGCAGAATAAAGTTTTAGATTATGAAAAAATTTGCAGTGATATTATGCGGTTGCGGCACATTGGACGGAAGTGAGATTCACGAATCCGTGATGACGCTTTTAGCCATTGACCGTAACGATTGTGAGTACAGTATATTTGCTCCGGATGCCGACCAGTACCATGTGGTGAACCACGTCACGGGTCAGGCGATGGAGGAAAAGCGCAACATGATGGTGGAGGCCGCGCGCATCGCGCGCGGCAAAATCCGCCCGTTAGCCGAGTGTCGCGTGGAGGACTTCGACGCCCTCGTGTTCCCCGGCGGCAACGGTTCCGCCAAGAACCTCTTTACATACGCCATTGACGGGAAGAAATGCACCGTACGGGAAGATGTGGCCCAACTGATCCGCTCCTTCCACGAGCAGAAAAAGCCCATCGGCGCCCTCTGCATCGCACCCGTCATGCTGGCAAAAGTGCTGGGCGACATCACCATCACCGTGGGCAGTGACGAAGGAACCATTGACAATGTGCTTTCTTTTGGAGCTAAACACATCAACACCCAACAGACGGAGGTCATCTCCGACAAGCAGAACATGGTGTTCACTACGCCGTGCTACATGTTGCCGGCCCGCATCTCCGACATCGCCGACTGCGCCGAGAACCTCATCGAAGCCATCTTAGACAACATTCAGTAGCGATGGCCTCTGTGGTGATTGTGGGTTTTCCCGGAGCGGGCAAGACCACGCTGGGAAGGAATCTGGCCGACAGGTTGCACCTCGCTTTCGTGGACCTGGACGCAAGAGTGGAAGAGCGTTACCATATATCGGTTCCCCATCTTTTCCAAAAGTATGGGGAACCTGTTTTTCGGAAATGCGAGTATGAAACGCTGACGGAAACATTGTCGATGCCGGATGTGCTGATTGCCACCGGCGGAGGTGCACCCTGCTTCGGGGATGCCATGCAACAAATCAATGCGGCCGCCGCCTCCATTTATCTGGAACAGCCGGAAGAGATTCTTTTCCAACGGCTGCAAAACAGCAACAAAGTGCGTCCGCTCCTGCAATCCTTGGACGATGACGCTCTTCGCGAATACATCCATCAAACCCTGCAAGAGCGCGAACCCTATTACCGACAAGCGAAAATGACGGTGAAGGCTGACAATTTGGATGTGGAGCAGTTAGTCAATAAAATTGTATCTTTGCAACTCTAATATATATTGTATAATGGATTCGTTTGACGATATCAGACCCTATTATGATGAGGAGGCCCCCGAAGCGTATCGGCGGCTGATGGATGACCCGCGCTTCCAAGACGCCATGCGGAAGTGCCTGCCGGATTACACCATAGAGGATTTCCGGAGGGATTTTGTCCATTATCATAGTATCGATGAAATCCAGGCCGCTTTCATCCGCCGCTGGCTTGATGTCTTCGTTTCCCAAAGCACGACCGGATACTCCTTCTCGGGCTTGGAGAACACCCCGCCCGACAAAGCATGCCTCTACATCGGCAATCACCGCGACATCACGTTTGACCCGGCCATGTTGGAGTTCTATTTTTTCATTGAAAAACGGAAAACATCCAAAATAGCCGTGGGCGACAACCTGATTAACACCCCGGTGTTAGGGGAGGTGGCACGCCTCAACAAGATGATTTTAGTGAAACGGTCGGGCACGCTCCGCGAGAAGTTAGCCAACTCGCACCAGCTGGCCGCCTACATCCAAAAAAGCCTCTTCGAAGAACACGAGTCCGTATGGATCGCCCAGCGCGACGGACGCACCAAAGACGGTCATGACTTTACAAAGCAGGGATTGCTCAAGATGGTGACGATGGGTTATGAGAAGGAACTGATACCTACCATAAAGAAGCTGAATATCACCCCGTTGGCAATCTCTTACGAATACGAGCCGTGCGACCGGCTCAAGGCACGCGAGATGGCTTTGAGCGAAAACGGCCCGTACCACAAACAGCCCGGCGAGGATTTTGAGAGCATCAAGACGGGCATTTTCTCCCCCAAAGGACATATCACCATGATTATCGGCACACCTATTCAGAAAGAATTGGACGATATTCCGGCGGAGTTGAACAATAACGACAAACTTTATCATGTGTGCCAACTGATTGACAAACAAATTTATCAGAATTATCATTTATACCCTAACAATTATATAGCCAACGATTTGATGCACCAGTCTGAGCGGTATGCCGGTTTCTACACGCCGGAGCAGAAAGAGCAGTTTGTCCAATATCTGAACCGCAAGGCGGTGGTGCAGGATGTGTCGCGCGAGAAGATGATGCACTATCTGCTGCGCATCTACGGAACTCCCGTGGACAATCATTATCAAAATACCGAAAATAATCAATAATAATTTATAACAACCATAGCAATGGATGAAAAACAACCCCCGTCGAAAATGAAAATACTGGTCATCCGCCTGAGCTCCATCGGCGATATTGTGTTGACCACACCCGTCATCCGGGCAATCAAAGAACAGTTGCAGGATGTGGAATTGCATTTTCTGACCAAGAAGGCGAACGAGCTTGTCGTCGCCTCGAATCCTCACATTGACAAGATCCATTTTTACACCCCGGACAATCTTTCCGCTCTCATGAAAGAGCTGAAGGCGGAACAATTCCAGGTGGTGGTGGATTTGCAGAAGAGCCATCGTTCCAGACAAGTGGTGCGCCGCTTGAAGGTGCCCCACACTTCGTTCCTGAAGTACAATTTCCGCAAGTGGCTTTGTGTCTGCCTGAAACTGAATTTCCTTCCGGATGTGCATATCGTGGACCGTTATTTTGACGCTGTCCTGGATTTGGGGGTGCTGAACGACCATAAAGGGTTGGAGTTTCATGTGCCGGAAAACGCCGCCTTTGACGAAGACGACCTTCCGATGGTCTTCGAGGACGGGTTTGTAGCGGTGGTGCTGGGCGGACAGCATGAGACCAAGCGCATACCGGTCTCCAAAGTGGTGGAGATAAGCAGTATTCTGCACAAGCCCATCATGTTACTTGGCGGCAAGGATGTTGTCAACGAAGGTGAGGAAGTGGTGGCCGCGTTGGGCGGTCGTGCCCACAACGGATGCGGGAAATACTCTCTGTATCAGTCGTGTTCTATTCTGGACCAGGCCGATTGCGTCATTACTGGCGACACTGGCCTCATGCACATTGCGGCGGCACTGCGCAAGCCGATTGCCGTCCTGTGGGGCAATACCATCCCCGAATTCGGGATGTATCCCTATATGCCTGGACAGCGCGAACTGTTCCGCAATTTCGAAGTGTGCCCGCTGCACTGCCGTCCCTGCTCCAAACTGGGATTCCAGCACTGCCCGCGCAAGCATTTCAAGTGTATGAATAACATCCCCGCCGAAGAGGTGGCCGATTGGGTTAACAGATTTTAAGATAGTTGTATGTCAGAAAAACGCCTTTTCACCCGGCCTGTCACGCTGCATGGATCCGCCTGCTTTCTGTCGGATGCACATTTCCATGTGCCTGAAAACGAGGAGAGCCGGGAACGGGAGGAGCTGCTTATCCGTTTTTTGGAGAAACATAGGGAGCAAATACAGCATCTGTTTCTCTTAGGCGACATGTTCGACTTCTGGTTCGAGTATCGTGATGTGGTGCCCAAAGGCTATTTCAGACTTTTTAACACACTCCATGACCTGCACCAGTCGGGGATGGAGATTTACTATTTCACAGGCAACCACGACATGTGGGTGCGCGACTATTTCCAGCAAGCGTTCGGATGCAAGGTGTTCAAACATCCAGAAGCTTTCGTCTTGAACGGGAAACGTTGCTTAGTGGGGCATGGCGATGGCCTTGGTGGACGGCAATTTGGCTACCGTTTTATCAAGGCAGTATTCGGATTCAAGCCCAATCAAGTGTTATACAGTGCATTGCATCCGCATCATGCTTTTTCCATTGCCCGCTCTTGTTCGCAGAAGAGTCGCCGTTCCCATAAGCCTGAAAACCTCGTCTTCGCCCGTGAGGACGAACCGCAGGTACGCTATGCGCGTTCCGTCTTGGAGTTGGAACCGGTGGACTATTTCATCTTTGCGCACCGGCATATACCGGTCACGTACAAACTGACCGACACGTCCACATACATCAACACCGGCGACTGGCAAGATAATTTCAGCTATGTGATGTTCACGGAGCAAACGCCGGAGTTGTTGTTTTACCATAAAAAACAATCGGAAACAATTGGATAATAGGCTGTACGATATTGGTGGTTGACAGGTAAAGCCAATTTTCACAATTTCAGTGTATCGAAGTTCTTCCCGAACACGCTTGAGGTTTTGGTAATGGTGACGAATGCGGTACCGTCAATCTCCTTGATGATGCGGGTCACGCGCACCTTGTCGCTGCGGTGGGCGATGATGAGCAGCACATCACTCTCCTGTCGGTTGTAGGAACCGTAACCTTTGAGGAAGGTGGCGCCACGATGCAACTCCTGGTTAATCCGGTGAGAGATTTCATCGTTCTTTTTTGAAAAGACCATGAACTGATAGGTCTGATGGAAACCGTCGATCACGGTGTCAGCCACCAGCATACTCACAAAGAGCACCACAAAACTATAAACCAATCTCTGCACATCGTGCAGGATGAAAAACGAGGAACCCACAATGATAAGGTTACACATCATATTCACCTTGCCGTAAGAGATATTGCGGTACTTACCCACCATCAGGGCAATGATATCGAGGCCGCCGGTATTGCCGCCCCAGTTGATGGAAATGCCGGCACCCAGCGCGCCTAACGAGGCCCCGATAATGACGCTCATGAACATGTCATCCACAATAGGCTGCGTGAAAATCCGCTGACCGATATAGAAGAACACGGAAATAATAATGGTACAAATCAGGGAGTTGATGCAGAATTTGGGGCCAAGCACCTTCCAGGCGATGGCGATGAGGACAGCGTTGAGGGCAAAAGTTGTGAAGCCAATCGGGATTCCGGTGGCGAAGAACAGGATGGACGCTATACCGGCCACGCCGCCGCCCGTGACCTCGTAAGGAGTCATGAATGCGGACCATCCCAGCACAAAAATTGCCAAACCGATGGTGATGAAGAAATAGTTTTTGGCTTCTTTTAGCACGTCTTTAAATGTCAACCTCATTTTATCTTAAATTTATATTATTGATTATCAATTATATATTATAAACAACCCTCTCAAATCAGCGGCAAAGGTAAAAATTTTTTCCGGGGTGGTGTATATATCGAAAAAAAATGTATTTTTGCCGCCGTTAACGAAAGTCGTTAGCAACCCGCTTCCTTAGCTCAGTTGGTTAGAGCATCTGACTGTTAATCAGAGGGTCCAAGGTTCAAGTCCTTGAGGGAGCGCAAAACGAAAGCACCGATTCTGCAAAGAGTTGGTGCTTTTTTTATATCCCCGCCCCATCGTTCCGCCATTGCCGATTTCAACGGGTTTTGTGCAGAAGTTCACTAATAGTTCACTAATTTTCCGTGAGCGCAACTTTTTAGAAATCAGTATAGTAAAAATGGCAACCATAGGTTTTCAAATCAGCGATTATGCCAAGAGCAACGGCAGCATAAATGTTCGTCTTCGTCTCACACACAACAAACACAACAAGTATTTCAGCAGCGGTATTTTCGTCACCAAAGAAGATTTGTCAAGGAGCGGAAACATAAAAAACAAGGTGATTGGTTCACTAATTAGTGAACTGGTTACGAAATACACTAATAGAATATCAGCCTATGCTGAAGAAATCAGCAGGTGTTCCACCGTAAATGAGGTGTATCGAATAATTACCCGAGACGACAAGCCCAAACAAGCCGAGATAGATTTCTTTGAGTATGCAGAAAGATATATTAACAAGAAGCAATGTAAGAAAACCATTGGTAGTTATCGTACAATGCTATCTTCTTTTCGCTCGTTCATAAGAAAGAAGACTATCAACTTTAACGACATAACCCCCACATTGCTCCGTTCGTACATAGAGCACCTTAACCCGTCAAGGCGGCGAGCCTCACTATACATTACCCTAATGAAATCCGTGTTCAACACAGCAATCAAGGAATACAATGATGACACAATCGTAATCAAGAATCCATTCAAGAAAATTGAAATGCCCAAAGGAGCGACTCCAGAAAAGCGGGGACTTACGGTTGAGCAGATACGTGCTATTGCGAACCATAAGTGTAAAGGCAGACGGGAACAGTTTGCCAAGGATATGTTCTTGCTCTCATTTTGCTTGGTAGGGATGAACGCCATTGACTTATATGATTGCGATACGATAGACGGTGACAAGATAACATACTACCGCAGCAAGACCCGTGGGCGGCGCGACGACAATGCCAAAATGGTAGTTGCCATACCTCCCATAGCAAAAGACATTGCGGACAAGTATCGAGACTTGACTCAAAAGAAGGTGTTTAACCTACATATTCGGTATGCCGAAAGTGGTAACCTGAACTCTAATATCAACAAGGGACTAAAAGTTATTGGCAAGAAAGTGGGTATAGAAAACCTTCAGATGTATTGTGCAAGACACAGTTGGGCGACCATTGCAGCAAACGATTGCAGAATGGACATTTATACAATACATAAGGCACTGAACCACACAACCAGCAAGTTGAAAATAACCGAGACCTACATTAGACAAAACTGGAAATGGTTGGAGGATGCTAATAATCAAGTGATGGATTATGTTTTCGGAGGTGGTGATATTAGTGAACTTCTGCACAAAACCCGTTGAAATCGGCAATGGCGGAACGATGGGGCGGGGATATAAAAAAAGCACCAACTCTTTGCAGAATCGGTGCTTTCGTTTTGCGCTCCCTC
>JAEEQE010000028.1 GCA_016285145.1 Bacteroidales bacterium
GATCGTCACCTCCGGCAACGCCCTGAAGCTCGTCAACCAGCTGCCCAAGGACGAGAAGATCATCTTTGTGCCCGACGGCAACCTCGGCGACTACATCAACCGGATGACGGGCCGCCAGATGCTTCTCTGGGACGGTGCCTGCTGCGTACACGACCATTATGAGGTGGAGGATTTGGAAAAGGCCAAAGCCGAACATCCTAACGCTTTAGTGGTGGCGCATCCCGAGTGCCGCCGCGAGCTGTTGGAGAAGGTGGATTTCATCGGCTCCACCGCCGCGATGCTCAACTTCATCGGTGAGAGCGACGCCAAGGAGTTCATCGTCGTCACCGAGAGCGGCATCATTTACGAAATGCAGAAGCGCAACCCCGACAAGAAGCTCTACACCCTCTACAACGGCGCGGTCAAGCACGACTGCGTGAACATGAAGAAGAACAACCTCATCAACATCTACGCCGCCCTGCTTGAGGAACAGCCGGAGCTCATTATGGATGAGGAGTTGAGGAAGAAGGCGTTGGTGCCGATACAGAGGATGCTGGAGATGAGTTAGGACAATTAATAATTAATAGATTACAGTGTTTGGGGGAAGGAGCGTTATGAAACGGATTCCGAATATACATTTCTTAGTGATGACGGGCTTTTTTGCTTTCATTTCGATGATGGTGTTGTGTCTGTCGTCTTCTGCGCAGAACAACGAGTCAATTCCTTACCGGCATCACCTTGAGTTGAACATCGGGGAGCCGTTCTCCAGCGCGTGGGGGCTCAACCTGATGTTTGTGGACCACAGTCCGGCGGCGGAAGAGCGTTTCCACAGCTGGGCAAGCACCTACAGGCCCTATTTGGGCGGTCCAAACAGAGGATACGAAGACGAATGGCTCTCGTTGCCTGTGACGGTAGCCTATTACAACCAAGTGCTGCGCTGGCTGCAAGTCGGGGCGGAGATTTCCACCATGTCAATGTGTACCACTGAAAACACGTGGGAGGGAAAGAGATACGAGTATTTTCTGACAACGAACCTGTATCTGCTGGGGGCAGTCCGCTTCAACTATTTCCACAAAGGGATCACCGACCTGTATTCTGGCATTTCTATCGGGGCCAAGTTGCGTATGGAGACCACCAAGCACGATGGCGTCATCGCCGTAACGGCGGGGACTGCGTTCCAGCTCACCGCCTTGGGCGTGCGCTTCGGCAAGCGGCTGTATGGGTCCGTGGAATTGGGCTACGGGTACAAAGGCCTGCTGAATGTGGGCATCGGGACCCGATTTTAGATGCTATACCAGCAACATCTACCCTACCGCACAACACAGTAACCGCTATATGAAGTAGAACCTGAGGACGAATCACTTTTATTCACCCCACACAGTACAATGCGCAAACATTAAACCATAAAACGCTCGTAATACTGAAACTATAAAATATCTTTGATAATTAACGTGTGTGTTTAAGTTATCACAATCATTTTAATCACAAGACACTGATGCAGAGCGCGTTTTATTTTTTTTAGCAAGGCGAGAAGAAATAAACATCATTAAAATTGAAATCATCCTTGTAATGGAATTCTTCGCAGACCTTTGGTCAGGAAAGATTTACTGAAAAAGAATACCCCCACCTAAAAAATGCGCTGGTTCCGACACAAAGGGTGCTGGAGATGAGTTATAGATATATTCTTAAACGTTAGAGGATACAAGGTTTACATTTTGACACACCTTTCTCTATGTTACTTTTGGGTTTTCACCCTATTATATGCGTTAGTAGAGCCTGTCATATTAAACACATAAATCTCTACATCTGGTACATATTCGCCATCGAAATACTTTTGGTATTCTATTTTCAGTTTCATTGCCGTAGCCATCTTGAAATCAGAAAGAAACTGACCGTTCATCAAACTTAGCATATTGTCTAATTCAACATCTTCAGGTGACAATCTCGGTGACAAAGTCATCATGTGTTTATCCCATGGCAGACCTATAACACTATATTCTTTTACATTATCTCCAACTTTCATTAACACTGTTACGTTTGTGATGTCGTTTTTGAGTTGTATTTCGCCTGTTAATATCGTTAATACCACATTTTGATCATAAAAAGTCAATCCGAGGTATGCATTTTTACCTTTAGCTTTTACTATTGCTTTAACACTTCTTTCAAATCCGTCATCTTCTATCTCTACTTCCCATTGGGCAAATACGCCAATATGAATTGCAAGCATTAAAAACAAAAAAAATAACCGTTTCATAATATACCCCTAATACGTGTCGGATGCAACTTTTTTGTCCACCAGCACCAAAACAGACTTTAAAACAAATGAAAGAAGCGTGGTGCTGTATGTCTATCGCTGATGATGGTCGTAGGAATACCAATAAAAATGAATAGATAAACAGTCCACGCCTATAAGCGCGAACCGCTATACTGACCATTTTTATTGCTGTGAAAGTTTCCTACATTCTCATCAGCAGTCGAGCATAACGCCTCGTTTTTTCAACAAATATATGGTTTACTACTCTTCGTAAACCAGAATGCAAATATACATTTTTTTAACCACATATATATTTGCTCACAACAAAAAAATAATAAAACGGAACTCAAAGATACGGTGTAAAAAGATATAGTTATCAAAAAAATCATTTAAAAACAGCGTGAAACGTTTTTTGACCATTATCGAATTTCATATTTAATATGATCCTCTAGTTATTGAGGCAATTTCGACAAATCTGTTTACGTGCCAACAGCAATGTATTATATCTATTTCAACAAACAAAACGAACTAGTACTAATATGGTTAAAGAAAGTTTGTGTGAAAACGGTCCTTGTAGTCAACCTAATCCTCGCGACAAAGAAAACCCACACCCTCATCAACATTTTCGATTTTATTCAAAAACTTGACCTGTTGATTTATGGGTTGTATGCATTGACAAAAAAGATGGTAGGAATAAAAAACTCACAGCGAGGTCTTTTCGAGAACCGTAAACGCAGTCATCTTGACATAATAACAATATGGTACGATATTTGCAATGATTTATTGTTCAGCTGTTAACTAATACACCATGCCCGAATTCACTTTAATTTCTAGCAACTCAAATACAATTCTCTATCTGAATACACATAACGAATCAGGTATTCGTCTAATTTCAGAACTATTCACAGGAAATCCCGACTCTACAACAATACCAAGTAAACTAACAGCATCCACCGAATTTAAAGGGCGGTTACATCTTTTGGATATTATGGGAGAATTCTCCTATAAACCCAAACAATTCTTCAATCTTATTCCTGACAATCAGTTTTTTTTATTTCTTCCAGATCATATTGATGACATTATAACCATCGAACAATATAGGAAGGAATTATCTCGCATTAATGGCACATCTATCAAACATTCGGATTGGGATGACATAATGGTTTCCCTTAGCCATCACTATGAGGTGAGAATGTTCAATGGAAATAGTCGGCAAAAAATTGGAGTGTTTGAAAAAAACAAACGGATTTGTCGTTTTTGTGGTAAGTCTCTGCCTTATGTCTCATTTAGTCAGAAAGCTCATGCCATATCAGAGTCCTTAGGAAACAAGGGGTTGATTTGTCTTGAAGAATGCGATGAGTGTAATAAGCATTTTAATGAGACTATTGAGCAAGATATTTGTAATCTGCTACATTTCCAACTAATGCTAAAAGGTGTTAAAGGTAAAAAAGGTAATCCAACCATACTAGGAGATGGAATATCCATGAAAAATGATACTTCTTCTCGTTCTTCAACAGGAAGAGACACTATCGTTATTAATGTCAAGGAATTGCCAGATAGTCATGATCTTCAAAAAACAATCAAGTCCCTTTCAAAAAAATATTCTTTTGTTCTCGAAAAATACACACCTCAAAACATCTATAAATGCTTATGTAAATATGTTCTCAGTCTTATAGATTCTCGTTATTTGTCTTTTTTCAAAGACACTATCAAATGGATCAACGAACCTCTCACAAAACGTCGGCTTCCTCCTGTATGGTATTATAGCATTCCTACTGGAGATGTTCCAACATTGACAATTATGATACGTAAACATAATCACAAAGAAATTCCATATTGCTGGGCCATATTAAGTGTTGCCGGAGATCAATTCTTATTCATTGTTCCTTTCTGTTCCCTTGATAAGTATAAATTTACTGGTAAAAACCGTGTGAAATACTTCTCAGACGGTCTATCGTATTTCATGCCTTACATAAAGTTGAAACCGATAAGGTTAAGTGGGGTTACGCCTAAAAATATCAAGATTGATTTCAACTTGAAAATCCCCCCTGAATGTGTTGAAGGTAGGGATTTTTATATCCTCCAACAAGGATTTTAACAACATTCTGATGAGGAAATCGAACGTCTGGTGGCGCAAATAGACACAGATATGCGCAACTTAGAGGATGCCCTGCGAAACGACCTTGTCTTTCGCAACCTGTTGCACCCATAAACGTCCGCGCACCTACGGCGTGCGACATGCCCGCCCGCACCGCACATCCCCACCGAACCCCGCAGCCCTGACGGGCTGCGTCTAATCATCCGTTTTTCCGCGAAATCCCGATTTTAAAATGGTCGAATTCGACCACTTTAGAAAAGATAAACCTGATTGCGATTCGGCGAATGATGGTGCTAGCAAACTATAAAGACCATAAGATGCTGGTGGATAACAGCTAATGATGCAAGAACCCCGCAACCCCGACGGGCTGCGATTTTTGATATAGAAACTACTGAAAAACGGTCTCCGGTCTATGGTCCCTAATCACTAACGACTAATCACTAACCCCTAGAACTCCTACTCCTCCGCATACCGGCTCTTTACATATTCCAGCTGGCGGCGGTCGCGTTTGGTGGGGCGGCCAAGACCATGGGGACGGTATTCCGCGGTCTTTAATGTCTTCATGCGGTCGTATTCCTCCTGCGGGGTGAGGTCCTCCATGTATTGAGGCACAAGTGGCGCCCCCACCCTGCTCTTCGGTGTGCCGAGCACCTTCACCGTCTTGTTGAGCGAGCCGATGTGCACCTCGTACACCTCCTCCGTGCGCACGTCACGCGAGGGCTTCACGTTGGTGCCGTCCAGCTTCACCTTGCCGGCATTGCAGGCCTCTGTGGCCATGGAGCGCGTCTTGAAGAGACGCACCATCCATAACCATTTGTCAATTCTAACATCCAGTTTTTCCATGATTTAACCAATCTTCTTCCATGTCATCGTGCGCCCGAGGGCCGGAATGCCGATGTAGCCGCGCACGCGCAACACATTTTCCTTCTCAAACCACATGCGACTCTTGTAGAACTTGCCGTGTACCGGGTCGTAAATCTCCCCGTCCACCCAGCGATTTTCCTTGGCATCGTAACGAAAATGAAACAACAACTTGATCTTGTCGCCGGGCGTGTTCCGCTTCTTGGGGTCCGGATTCATGATGTCGCGCTTGGGCGAGCCATCCTTGAAGGTCGGATTCTTCACCCAGATGATCTGCCCCTCATACAGGCCGTTGGAGGTTTTGGTGATTTTGATCTTACAGTCCTCGTCCGACTGGTCGTCAGAGATATAGTAGATGCCTAAAATTTTATCTGCGGCCGTTTGTGCAGCCGCAGATAAAAAATTGGAGCATAAGACTGCTATAATCAGTATGTTGATATAGAATCTCATTATAGAAAGTTTATTCGGCCTTGGGTTCCTCGGCGGCCGGCGTTTCGGCGGCGGGTTCATCCTTGGCCTTGGGGTTGTTCATCATACGGATCTTGTATTCCAAATCCTTCACCTCAGCCTTGGCCGTTTCAATTTTCTTCCGGAACTCAGCCGTGATGATTTCCGCATTCTTGGAATTGGAGAAGAATCCCAAATTATTCTCCCACAAGGTGATGTCTTCTTTCAACTGCTGAAGCTTGTTCTTCAAGAAGTTTTTCTCCTTGTCAATCATCTTGTCGGCGTTCGGGGCATTCAGGATATTCTCGATCTTGGATTGGAAACGGTTGTGGCGCATATCGTCGGCGCTGATTTTCAGCTCGGCGAAACGCTTGTCCAAAGCCGCACGGTATTCGGAATAGATGCGGTCTTTGTCCTTACGAGGCACAAAGCCGATCTGGATCCATTCGTTCTGGTAGGCTTTCAGCACATCCATGTTCGCGTTGCGGTCATCGCCGAATTCGTGGTTGAGGATATTCTGAATCAGTTCCTCTTTCTTGCGAAGATTCTCGGCTTCCACATCTTGGATATTGTTGAAATAGTTGGACTTGGCCTCAAAGAACTTGTCGCAGGCGGCGCGGAAGCGTTTCCATATCTGGTCGGAATACTTGCGCGGAGTGGCACCGATGTTCTTCCACTGGGTCTGCAAGCTCAGGATGTCGGCCGTGGCCTGCTTCCAGTCGGTGCGGTCAGCGATGCCCTCGGCCTGGATGGCGAGGTTGAGTTTCTGGTTGTAGTTCTGCATCTGCACATCCTTGATCTGCTGGAAATAATCCTTCTTCTGGGTAAAGAACTTATCCAACGTGGATTTGAAGCGATTCCAGATTTCGTCGTTCAATTTAACAGGGGCCGGTCCCAAGGTCTTCCACACGTTGAGGAGGTCGGTGAGCTTGTCGCTCATCTCGTTGTATTCTTTGACGGTTTCAGACGACTTGGCCACCAGTTCCTCGGCCTGCTCACACAGCACAACCTTGGCATTGTAGTTGTTCTGCTCTTCGGCAAAGAGCTTGTCGTAGTACTCTTTACGACGGGCATTGATCTGGTCAGAGGCGGCTTTGAAGCGTTCCCAGACCTCTTCTTTCTTGTCTTCAGGAACGGGCCCGATTTCCTTCCACTGCTCGTGGAGGTTTTGGAGTTCCTTGAAAGAATCCTTGATGGAATCGACCAGCAGCAGGGATTCTGCCTGCTCACAAAGACCCAACTTGCTTTCCAGATTCTTTTTGTAGTCCATCTCACGGGCCTCTTTGTTGAGGCGGATGATGTCGAAGAACTTCTCGACATAGAAATGGTAGTTCTGCCACAGGTTGGTGGACTCGGCTTGCGGCACGGGGCCGATGTTGCGCCACTCCTCCTGGAACTCCTTGAACTTGTCATTAAGGTTCTTCAGGTTGGATTCCGTCTCAATCAGGTTTTTCAAGCCTTCGATGATACGGTTTTTGGCTTCCAGGTTTTTCTGTTTCTGTTCTTCCAAAGCCTCAATAAAGCGGGCCTTGGCATCTTTATATTTTTGGAAGGCGGCATTGAAGCGCGTTTCCAGTTCATCAGGTTCATTATTCGGGGCTTCCACCTCTTCCACCTGGGCGTCGGGATTCTCGGCCTTGGCGGCTTCGGCTGCGGCTTTGGCGGCATTGAAGGCGGCCATGGCGGCGCGTCTCCGCTCACGCAGGAAGTCCAGCGTCTTGCTGCGCAGCACACCTACACGCTGTTTGATGAGGTTGAAGTTGGGCTCGGCGACCAGGCGTTCCAATTCGGCCACGCATTTTACCAAGTCGAAGTCTGCGTATTCAGCCTCCACCTGTTCCAAAGTCTCTTCGACTTCGGGTTCTTCGGTTTCCGTTTCCGGTTCGGCAGTGGCTTGCTGCTGGTCCATCTCGGCCACCATCTCCTCGGCAGTCTGAGCGGCGGGCTCTTCGGCGGCAGGAGCTTCCGCTGCTACCGGCTCTTCGGCAGGAGTTTCCTCCACCACAGGCTCCTTGGCCACGGGTTCTTCAGCGGGAGTTTCTTCTGCCACAGGCTCTTCGGCGGGCGTTTCAGTGTTCAACGTTTCAGTTTCCTCTGCAGGTGCGGAAGATTCTTGAGTCGTAGGGGTTTGGGCTTCCAGGGAAGCGCCAGAGTTCATCTCTTGATTCTGCATTTCAGCATTCTCTTGAGGAAGAAGATCTTGTTGTTCCATAAAATTTTTAATTTTTTAGAATAATAAAATAGGGTTAAAAACAGGGCGGCAAAGATACAAAAAGAGTTGAAAGGTTTAAGATGCGGTGGGAAATATTTTACACAAGCGGAAACACACAACTTCGGCCATGATGTCCACGGCGAAAGACAAAGGTCGTCAAACCTTTTGTAGCCTCTCACCTCCTCTATAATTTGCCGGCACTGGGCGCGACACATCATTCGTAAATCTTTTTTTTGTATCTTTGTCGGGTTCAATTGAACACATTATTCAACAACCAAAAACACCGCATCATGAAAAAATCGATTTCCACGTTTTTCACCCTTCTGCTGACCGTTTTCGCCGTTGTCGCCTCCGCGCAGCAGGTGCGGCAGATTTACAAAATCCTTGAGTATCCCTCCAACAAGCCCCTCGCCGGTGCCTCCGCCACC
The DNA here is from genome assembly GCA_016285145.1 of Bacteroidales bacterium. Taxonomy (GTDB): domain Bacteria; phylum Bacteroidota; class Bacteroidia; order Bacteroidales; family WCHB1-69; genus F23-D06. Next base: position 8,280 of record JAEEQE010000028.1, read on the forward strand.
ATTCTCGGGCAGGCCATCACCACCAATGCCAAGGGCGTGGCCGTGCTCAACTTGCCGAAGGAACGCAAGGGCGACTATCTGCCTCGAGAGGCTTGGTATCTGGACCAATACCAATATCTTGGACGGACACCCTCGTCGCAGTATCAGTATTTCCAGAGCAACGACACGCTGAGGCTTTACATGATAAAGACCGCTGACCTCCGCGCCGAGGAGTTGGACCTCTTCACGCGGTATTTCAACTTCTCCTTCCCGACACACTCCCGGCAGCTGCTCGCCTACAATGACTCGCTGCGGCTCCATCCCGAGCGCGACGAGGCCTACGCACATAGCATCATCAATTTCTGCACATCAACCTATAGCAAATTTGTGTCAGATGTCCATACCGATGCAAAATCCACCATCCATTTGTATTCCTATGATAAAGGCACCCAAGGGGAAATCCCGGAAATACTCCGCAGCGGGGACGTGGACCGTGCCGTGGCCGCCGCCAAAGCCCAAATCAAATCCGAAGACAACAGCAAAAACAACCTGCAGCGCATAGCCTACTACCTGACCTTGCGCGACTTGAACCTCGCCACCGAAGATACGCAGCCGACACTGGACTACAACAAAATCCTCCATGAGCAACACTATTCCATCAATTCCACTCCCAACTACATCTTCGCCCTGCTTGAAGACGAACAATATGACAAAGCTTACGCCATCGTCCAAAAGGAGAAAGACAATCTCCACCTGCCGTCGGTGGAATACGCCTACCATCCTTCCCCCAACCAATATTATAACAAAGACAACGACTCGCTCCAACTCATCATGGCCCAAAACACCCGCATCTTTCAGGACAACTACCGCAAATATCCGAGCACCGACATGCTGGACGACCTGGCCTGGCAATACCGATCAATGATGCTCATGTACGAGTATCTGACCGACACAACCAACGCCAACCTCATGATGGACAGCACGTTGCTGTTATACAACCAATATCTTTCCGACGAAAAAAACGACATCATCGCAAAAAACCAGAATTTAATCTGGACCTATTCCTTCATCGGGGAATTTATGAGCTTCGGTTTTTCACACAAAATGGACTCCACCCTGCTGGCGATGACCACCGCTATACGCCAAGCTGCAAAGGAGAACTATACGCTTCTGCCGGACAACCTGTTCATGCAACTGCAATATGCCGCCAGGACCAATGATTATATTGATGCGCTCTCCATGGGCGAAGAAAATGATTCGCTGTTGGAGGCAGCACTCCGCGACTTCTCTGTCATCAACGAGATTCTGGCGGTCAAATACCCCGAGATGTTCACCGTGGAGAACATGGTGACCAAGTCGCGCCTGCTAGGCTTTGACATGAGCAACGATCCCGGCGAAAGCGACATACGAACCTCCTTCCGCAAATTCAAAGAGACCTATTCTGCCATCAACTCGCTGTATCCGGACATTTTCACCAGCACATACCTCTCCTTCGTCTCAGCCATTGACGAGGCCGCAAAACAACAACAGTATAACCAGTTAGCTGCCGATGCACATCTTTTCGTTGACGAGTTATTGCGCCAGACGGCCAAAAAGGCGGGAAAATCCTTTGAAGTGCAGAAAGCCCTGTTCCTAAACGACCAGGCTGAAACGTATTACCATCAGCAGCAATATGCCACTGCTATCGGCTACTACGAGCAAGCCAACGAATATTTCCAGAAGGCCATCGCTCAAGACCCCACACAATGGAAACCCTTCCTGCACAACTACCTGCAAATGGGCGACGCTTACCTCTACCAAGGGAAGTTCGAGGAAGCGCTGAACACCTACCACAAAGTGCTGAGCTACGAGAATCAGATTCCCGCAGACCAAGCCGCATCATACACAGGGATAAAAGGGAATGTAAGCTACTACGAAGGAGACCTTTGGAACGAGAATGGCGATGTAAAATCCGCCGAAAAAAGCTACAAGCAGGCGGAGAAACTCTTCCGCAAGGCCATCCAGATGGGCGACTCCAGTGCCTACCACTCTTTAGGCGAAATGTACTTTGCGAAAGCTATCCGCCAATATAAGCAGGGTAACGTAAAGAATATCTACCCGCTGACAGAACAATCCGTACGATACTACGAATCCTACCCTATTGACCAGCCACTGCAGCGCTATGTGCAGGCCAAGTCCATCATGGAAGACTATTATTGGAATAAGAAAGACAGCGTCAAATATGTCAACAACCTGCGCGGATTCGCCGACTACTATCACAAATTTGCCGAATACGACACCTTCTATGTCAAAAAGAGCATTGAATACACAGGGAAATACCTCCATTACAACATCCCGGACGAAGAGGAACTGCTGTACAACCGGAACATCGTGACCGACTACGAACGCATCCTGCCCATAACCGGCCTAACTCTGCCCTATCTGCAACGGAACTTCCAGTTAGCCAAAGCCTACCAAGCCGTGGATTCCACCCAACAAGCCATTGACATCTACAACAAATGCCTGAAACTCAATGCGGAGATGTATCGTGACACTGCCCTCAACAAATGTCTGGACAACGAGACTGACATCTACAAAGCCCTGATCGAATGCAACTCCGCCATGGCCGAACAATACGAGGATGAAGAAGGCCTGAGCCAAGAGTGGTACGGCAAAGCCCTGGATGCCAGCGACACGCTGATCCGGATCATGGAGCGTATGCGCAATGAGGACGACGCCGACCAGACCTACCAGCTTGGCCTGCAATACTACCGCAACGCCATCCTCTGCACCCAGACGGAATGGAACAGCATCGCCTTGGGGCAATTAGACAAATCCAACAGTTTGCTGATAGAACTATACAACGACAAATACGCAGCCGAAACCGAATTTGAGATTATCCGCAACTACTATGTCAAGGGGCTTATCGCCGAGGACATGAACAACTCCACGCTGGCCAAAGAGTGCTATCAGGCCGCCGTCAGTTACGCCGAAAAGGCCTCCGATCCCGTGGGGGTGGCCCTCCTCTACAACGCGGTGGTCACCAACTGGCTGACGATTCTGGAAAATCTGGATGGGGGCAAGGACGCCGCCACCATCGCCAAGCTGAAACAGACCAAAGCATCGTTATCGAAAATAGTGAAGAAAAGATAACCAAACGGCCGTTGCAAATGCAACGGCCGTTTTTATTCGAATCCCATTTTTCACCCTCCGAAATCGTCGTAATGGATCATCTCCTTTGACACGCCCAAATCATCCAACATCTTCAACACAGCCTGCAACATCAAGGGAGGACCGCAGATGTAATACTCCACATCCTCCGGATTGGGATGGTTTTTAAGATAATTTTCCAAAATCACATTATGGATAAAACCGGTATAGCCAGTCCAGTTATCCTCCGGAAGCGCATCCGAAAGGGCCACATGGAAGGAGAAATTCTTATTCTCGTCGGCAATCTTCTGAAATTCATCCATATAAAACAGTTCCTTGAGGGAACGTCCCCCATACCAGAACGTTGTCTTGCGGGTGGTGTGTTTTGTTTTGAACTGGTCGAAGATGTGCGAGCGCATCGGGGCCATACCGGCGCCACCACCGATGAACATCATCTCGCGGTCGGTATCCTCCACGAAAAACTCGCCGTAAGGGCCTGACACCATCACCTCGTCGCCCGGTTTGAGGCTGTAGATATAAGAAGATGCCACGCCGGGGTTCACCTTCTCCATACGACCTTTTTTCCGGTTAAACGGAGGGGTGGCGATACGCACATTCAACTTCACAATCTGGTTTTCAGCCGGATAGCTGGCCATGGAATAGGCGCGCACCGTGGCGTTGCTGTTTTTCATCTTCAAATCAAAAAGGCCCATCTTCTGCCAATCCGCGCGGAAGGGTTCCTCAATATCCATATCGGAAAACGCCACCGTGCAGGCGGGAATGTCAATCTGCACATAACCGCCGGACTTGAAATCCATCGTCTCGCCCTCAGGAAGTTGCAGCACAAGCTCCTTGATGAAGGTGGCCACATTCCGGTTGGAGACGACCGTGCATTTCCATTTCTTTATCCCGAAAAACTCCTTGGGGATTTCAATCTCCATATCCTCGCGCACCTTCACCTGGCAGAAGAGACGGTAATGCTCCTCGGCCTGCTTGCGGGTGATGTGCGCGCGCTCGGTGGGCAGTATTTCACCCCCGCCGGAAAGCACCTTGCCCCGGCAGGTGCCGCACGAGCCGCCACCGCCGCACGCCGACGGCACAAACACCTTCTCGTCCGAGAGCGCCTGCAACAGCGTACACCCGCGCTCGTGACAGACCTCCTTCTCCCCGTTGATGGTGATCTTCACCTTCCCTTCCGGCACCATCTTCCGACGGGCAAACAGCAGCACCGCCACCAACCCCCAGATGATGAGCAGGAAAACCAAAAGAGCCGCAAGAATGGTCACTATTTTCATTGTATTAATTCATTGTTTAACACCACCCCGCCCTACGGGCACCCCTCCATAGGATGGGAATAGGGCAGATCATATTCCTAAAAATGCCATAAAACCAATACCCAACAGTCCTGTGATGATGTAGGCGATGCCGTTCCCGCGCAAGGGCACGGGGATATTGGAGAATTTCAACCTCTCACGAATGGCGGCGAAGGCCACGATGGCCAGCAGCCAGCCAAGACCAGAACCCAATGCGTACGAGAAACTGTGGATCACCGTGGGGAAGTTCTTTTCCTGCATGAACAGCGACCCGCCAAGTATGGCGCAATTCACCGCAATGAGAGGCAGGAAAATGCCCAACGCCATGTATAAGGCCGGCAGATAACGCTCCATCACCATCTCCAACAACTGCACAATGCCGGCAATGACCGCGATGAAGAGAATCAGGCTGAGAAACGAGAGGTCCACCGCAGCAAAACGCTCACCCAACCACGACAACGCCCCCGCCTGCAGCAGGTATTTGTCCATCAGATAGTTGACCGGCACCGTGACCGCCAACACAAAGCTGACCGCCAATCCAAGCCCGAAGGCGGTCTTCACATCCTTCGACACCGCCAAATAGGAGCACATGCCCAAGAAATAGGCGAAAACCATATTGTCAATGAAGACTGAACGGACGAATATGTTGAAAATATCGGACATGATAATACGGAGTTAAAAAGTTAAGAAGTTAAGAAGTTAAGGAGTTTTTTGCCCAAATCAGCACTCCCACAAGGATGAGCGCCATCGGGGGAAGAATCATGAGACCATTGTTCATGTAACCGGCGGCATACCACGAGGCCGGCACGACGGGGTGGTTCCACAGGGTGCCGGAGCCGAGCAGTTCGCGGAAGAAGGCCACCACCACCAGCACCAACCCGTAACCGAGGCCGTTCATCATCCCATCCATCAGGGAGGGGATTGGCTTGTGCGACAGGGCAAAGGCCTCCAACCGGCCCATAATGATGCAGTTGGTGATAATCAGCCCCACAAACACCGAAAGAATCTTGCTGACATCGTACAGCATAGCCTGCAACAGCTGGTCCACTAAAATCACGAAAAACGAGACAACAAGCAATTGTACAATGATGCGGATGCGAGGCGGTATTGTGTTGCGTAACAGCGAGATAATCAGATTGGAAAAGGCGCACACCACCGTCACGGAGAGGGCCATCACCACGGCGGGCTTCATTTGCGCCGTAACCGCCAGCGCGGAGCAAACGCCCAATGTCTGCACCAGAATGGGATTATCCTTACTTAACGGTCCAAGATATTTTTTCATAATGCCTTATTCTTTAATACGTTGAAAACCATCGGCAAGCATCTTGTCCACCCCCCGGGAGGTGATGGTGGCACCGGAAATGGCATCCACACGATTCTTCTCCGCAATGGCCTCCCCTTTGCCCTTGGGGACCACCTTGACCGAAACGAAATGTCCGTCAGCATCGTACAGTTTCTTCCCCTCAAAGGAACACTCAAACGCCTCCTCTGTAATTTTCGCCCCCAATCCGGGCGTTTCCGACTTATGTGCAAACGACACCCCCTTGATGGTCGTTAAATCATCGGAAAGAACAGCATATCCCCAGATGGCTCCCCACAATCCCTTGCCCTGCAACGGAATCACATGGCCGGTGGAGCCGTCCGCACAGCGAATGCGGTACATTTCGCCGTCGGAGCGGGAGGACTCTTTTTCTGCCAGCGAGTCGAAAGCAACAATAGCCTGAGCGCGTTCCACGTGGGCGTATCCCGAAGCCTTGAGGATTTGTAGTGCCTTCTCAGCCTGAACATTGGCCTCACGCCTCGGCCTCAATCCTAATGAAACCAATGAAAGCACTACGGCAATTATCACCACCAAAGCACTGACGTACAAAAACATATAGGTATTGCTATAGGATTTCATCGGCGGGTGGTTTTTAATTGTGAATAACGTTTCTCACGACGGCGGATATTGGCCTGCACCACACAGTAGTCAATGAGCGGGGCGAAGATGTTCATCAGCAGGATAGCGAGCATCATGCCCTCGGGATAGCCCTTGTTAAGCACTCGGATGATGATCGCCAATATGCCGACCAACAGTCCGAAAATATATTTTCCCACGCGTGTGTGCGCCGCCGTCACGGGATCGGTAGCCATAAAGACTGCGCCGAAGAGGAAGCCGCCCATGAGAATCTGCTGGTAGCCCGGCACCGGGCAAAGGCCTGAAACATGGCACAAGAGTGCTGTAGCGTAGCCGCCTACAAGCACGGAAAGCATGATGCGCCAGTCGGCCACCTGCGTGAAGACGAGGATAAAAGCACCTATCAGAATGGCAATTTTGCAGGTCTCACCAATACAGCCGGGGATAGTGCCAACGAACAGTTCCCACGTGGAAGGCAAAGCCTCCGTGTGGCCGTTCATGACCATTCCTAACGGCGTGGCCGCAGTGACAGCATCATTCCCACCCGAGATCCAGACTTTATCGCCGGAGATGACCGACGGGTAGGCAAAGAACACAAACGCACGCGCCAACAGTGCGGGGTTCAGGAAGTTATAGCCCGTACCGCCGAACACCTCCTTGCCGAACAGCACCGCAAAGGCGGTGGCAACGGCCACAATCCAGAGCGGCACATCAGGCGGCATGATCATCGGGATGATGAAGCCCGTGACGAAGAAGCCTTCCGCCACCTCATGACCGCGCCACTGGGCGAAGAGGACCTCTACCGCCAGTCCGCTGACATACGTGACGATAACCAACGGCAGCCATTTCAGGAAACCATACCAGAAACAGGGCCAGAACGAAATCGCACAACCCATTCCGTCCACAACGGTAAAATGCTGGTAGCCAACATTCCACCAGCCAAAAAACAGAGCCGGGCACAACGCAATCATCACAGTGATCATAATGCGCTTCATGTCCACGCAATCGCGGATATGGCTGCCCGTGGCCGTCACCGTGGCCGGTGTGCGCAGGAAGGAGTCTATAGCATCAAAAAGAGCATTAAATTTTCTCATTATCAAAAAGATGAGAGGCCGTATGGCATCTCTGTTCTAACTGTTCATTTTCAATTCATACAAAGCATCCCTGACAATCTGCTGGCATTCCATTTTCGATGGGCACACCACCTCGCAGAGAGCAAAATCCTCATCATCCACCTCATAAATCCCCAATGCCTCCATCTGTTCCAAATCCTTTATATAGCAAGCTTTTAATAGAGACAATGGTATAATATCGAAGGGGAAAACCTTATCATAGACATCCGTCATCATGAAGGTGCGGCGGCCACCGTGCAGGGATGTATTGTGCGCGAAAGACTTACGTGGGAAGAGCCAAGCGAGAAACGTGTGCGAAAAGCTCCATTTCCGGAAACCGGGCAACAGCCAACCAAGCCACTCGCGCTGTCCCCCTTCCCTGAGAATCGTCACCTGACGGTCATAGAAGCGCACAGTGGGAAAATCCTCCATCTTCGCACCCGTCAGCACATTGCCACTGATGACACGCAGTTCCTCCCTACCCCATTCTTGTTTAAAGAGTTTGGTAAGATCAGCACCGTAGCTTGCTGTAAAATAGCCTGTTGTCGTAGCAGCAGGACCTGTCAGGGCAATCATTTTCTCAAACGAAAGCTCATGCACTGCAAAGAAGCGTCCGATGAGGGCCACATCCTGCGGATCGGCGAACCAGACCGTCTCCCCTTTTGCAATTGGATCGATATAATGGATCTGGGTACCCACATTGCCCGCCGGGTGAGGTCCCTGGAAATAATGCAGCTGTACGTCCTCACACCGCTCAAACAGGGAATTGTCTGCGCCCTCCCGCACACACAGGTGTAACGGCGCATTGCCGGCTGCCATCCGAATGATTTTCAGACCATTTTGAAAGAAAACCTCCTTACCCTCCATCAACTGATTGTAATCAGGGGCAAGCGGAGCAGAGTCGAAACAGGGAATAAAAACAGCCTTCGGTTGGGCGTCGGGGTTGGGAATCACGGAAAACGGGCGCTGGCGAAGCATCGGCCATAAACCGTATTGCATCATCAACGTCCTCGCATCCTGACTGTTGGATGGCATCGGCACATCCACAATACGAAATGGGGCGGCACTCGTTTCGGATTCAATGACAAGCGCAAGGATGGCCCGTTTTGCGCCGCGCACAATCTGACGTACGCAGCCCCGAACGGGCGACACGACAACCACCCGATCGTCCTGCTTGTCCGCAAACAGCGGGGTGCCCACCTCCACCGGATCATTTTCCGCGACCAACAAGCGGGGTGTCAGCCAGCGGAAATCCGACGGACGGATGTAGTAGAACGGTGCGGCGGGGAACTCTAACGTTTGAAGCTCCGCCAGACCATCCAATTTCACATCCAGACCTTTTTTTATATGAATAGGTAATGGTTTATTCATCTGTTATACAGTCTATTGCAAACAAACACAACCCTACGGATTGCGGAGGGCAAAGATACAAAATTGGTCACAATTCAGCAACCCATAACAGACGCGATTATCAAAGAGACGCGATGAATCGCGTCTCTACAAGATTTGCCGGTGAACAAGAATCAACGACATTGGGCGTTTTTCTCCGTTTTACAATCAATTAAAATTATATTTTTAACTATTAGTTGTTAAATTATTTTCTACATTATTTCAATAACGCATTGAATTATAGTAAAAAACAAAATTTTTCAAAAATCCTTGACAAAAGACATCTTTCATTGTATATTTGCGGTGTGAAAATCGAACCAGTATGATGACACCGTACAAGTACTACAGCCCTGTGACAGACGTCACCTTCCGGAAAGTCTTCGGAGAGAATCTCGACCTGGCCGCCAGCCTGCTCAATGCCTTCCTGCCCCTGCCCGAAGGGCGCAAGATAACCAATATCCATTATGTCTCCCCCGAACTGATGCCCGAGACACCCGCACGCAAGAACAGCCTTGTGGATGTATGTTGCGAGGATTCGGACGGCACCACCTTTCTAGTGGAGATGCAACTCAACTGGGACACCGACTTCATGCAGCGCGTGGTCTTCAACACTTCCAAGGCATATGTCAAGCAGCTCAACAAGGGCAAGCCCTTCCAGCTGCTGCAGCCGGTCTATTCCCTCAACTTCGTGCAGGGCGACCTGCATAAGGGGCTCAACGAATGGTACCACCCCTACCAACTCGTCCACATCTACCACACCAACCGCGTCTTCGACGGACTCAAAATTGTGTTCGCGGAGCTGGAAAAATACGAGAAGTTCGCCGAAAAGGGCAACACGAAAATGGATCTGTGGATGCGCTACTTCACGGAAATGACCGAAAAGACGCGAAAGCCCGCACCCGAGCTTCTTGCCGACCCCGACATCGCCAAGGCCATCGAGTGTTTGGAGGTCATCAACTACGACGATGTAGAACGAGAACTCTACGACCGCTACTGGGACGCGGTCAGCGTGGAGGCCACCTGGAAGGAGATCGGCAAGCGCGAAAAGAAAGTAGGATTTGAGATGGGACGAGAGGAAGGAATCCAACAGGGAATCCAGCAAGGGATACAAAAAGGGATACAGCAAGGTGAGGCCAACACCAAGCGCCAACTCGCCATCAACATGCTTGCCGAAGGTCTTGATCCAAAGATTATTGCTAAAGTTTCAGGAATGACGGATTCAGAAATCCGCGCCCTTGTCTCGCGGTGATTCCTATTCCGGAAGCGTGGCGAAGATGGAATTCTCGAACTGCTGCTGCGCATAGTCGCGGGTGAGCAACATCTTCGTCTTGTGGATGCTGGGGAAATCATACATGGCGTCCGTCATGATCTTCTCCACGATGGCGCGGAGCCCGCGGGCACCCAGCTTGAGCTCAACGGCCTTCTCCACAATGTAGTCCAAAGCCTCGTCCTCAAAATGCAACTCTATACCATCCATTTTGAAAAGCTTCACATACTGCTTCACTAACGCGTTCTTGGGTTGCGTCAGGATCTGCTTAAGGGCTTTGCTGTCAAGCGGATGCAAGGATGTGATAACCGGGAAACGACCGCAAAGCTCCGGAATGAGGCCGAACTGGCGGATATCCTGCGCCGACACATATTGCAACATATCGGAAGAGTCAAATCGACGGCTCTGCGTATTGTAGCCGATCACCTTCGTGTTAAGACGCTCCCCGATGATTTGTTCCAAGTTATTGAAGGCACCACTACCCACGAAAAGGATGTTCTGGGTGTTTACCTGTATGAACTGCTGCTCGGGATGCTTGCGTCCCCCTTGCGGCGGCACGTTCACGATGGAGCCTTCCAACAGTTTCAGCAAAGACTGCTGCACCCCCTCGCCGCTCACATCGCGGGTGATGGAGGGGTTTTCAGAACCTTTGCGGGCTATTTTGTCAATTTCATCAATGAAAACGATGCCACGCTCAGCCTTGGCCACATCATAATCAGCGGCCTGCAAGAGGCGCGACAGGATGCTTTCCACATCCTCTCCCACATAGCCCGCTTGCGTGAAGACCGTTGCATCAGCAATACAGAACGGGACCTCCAACATACGGGCAATCGTTCTAGCTAACAAGGTCTTGCCCGTACCGGTATCACCAATAAGCAGAATGTTGGACTTCTCAATCTCCACCTCCGCATCCTCACCGGTGGAGGGCTGCATCAGTCGCTTGTAATGGTTGTACACGGCCACCGACAACACCTTCTTGGCCTCTTCCTGCCCGATGACATAATCATCCAGCCGCTCCTTGATCTCGTGCGGCTTCATCAGCTTGATTTTTACGGGAGAGTTTTTCCGACTGTCTTTTTCCAACTCCACATCGTGCATAATTTTTGTAACGGCGCGCACGCAGTCGCCGCAAATCATACCATTCAGCCCCGCAATGAGAAACTCATCCTCGGGGATTGGAAGGCCGCAAAAGCTGCAAATCCTTTCGGTTTTCTTCGCTTTCGCCATGATTATTTGCGGTCGTGGGAGAGCACCTGGTCAATCAGACCATATTCTTTGGCCTCGGAGGCGATCATCCAGTGGTCGCGGTCGCAATCGTTCCACACCTGGTCAAAGTCCTTGCCGGAGTGCTGGGCGATGATTTCGTAGAGTTCCTTTTTGATCTTCATGATCTCCTGGGCTTCGATTTCGATATCGGAGGCCTGGCCTTGGGCACCGCCCATCGGCTGGTGGATCATGACGCGGGAGTGCGGCAGGGCAAAGCGCTTGCCCTTGGCACCGGCGCACAACAGCACGGCAGCCATGGAAGCGGCCATGCCCGTACAGATGGTGGACACATCCGGCTTCAGATACTGCATGGTGTCATAGATGCCCAAACCAGCATACACCTGACCGCCAGGGCTGTTCAGATAAATCTGGATATCACGGGTGGAATCCTGCGACTCCAAAAAGAGCAACTGGGCTTGAATGATATTGGCCACATCGTCATCAATCGGCACACCGAGGAATATAATACGATCCTTCATCAAGCGGGAGAACACATCCAATTGGGTAATGTTCATCGGACGTTCCTCAATGATATACGGGGTGATGTAATTGCGGGCAATCGAAACATAGCGGTCCATCTTCAGACTGCTGATGCCATGCTGTTTTAATGCGTAATTACGGAACTCGTTTTGCATCGTTCAAGATTATTCGTTGTCTTTTTTGGTGGTTTTGCGGGTCGTTTTCTTCGCTTTGGGTGCCTCTTCTGCCTTGTCAGCATCGGCCGGAGCAGCTTTCTTGGTAGATTTCTTCTTCGGTGTTTCCTTCTCCTCTTCCGTCTTGCCTTTCTGACGCTCCGTCAGCATGGCCACATACGCCTTGATGTCGCCTTCCTTGTGGTCGATATTGAGCTTGGAACGGAGCAGCTCTGTCAGTTTCTCGTCATAAAGCAGGTCATATACACTCTTGACATACTCCTTGTTCTCCATCGTCTGCTTCACCAATTCCTCCACACGGTCCTTGACATCTTCGGCATTGAAGTTACCGAAGTAGTTCTTAATATAATAGTTGCGGAAATATTCCTTGATATCGTCGATGGTCACGTTCACATTCTCTCCCTCCACAATCCGGCTTTCTAAAATCTGCCATTGGAACGCACGCTTATAGTCGTTGTATTTCTCATCCAACTGTTCAGCAGTCATATCCTTCTGAGTCAGAAGGATGTAACGTTTGATGAAATCGTCTGGCAGATCCACCTTCACATTGTCAATCAACATCTCAATCGCGTCGTTCATGAACTGGCGGTTGAGCTCAGGCTGATATTGGTCGAGGACCACCTTGTCGGCAACCGCGTTGAGTTCAGCCTCGCTGTTGACAGAGCCGTCGGGGAATGCTTTCTTGAAAAATTCCTCATTGAGTTCAGCGGGCACAATGCGACCGATATGCTTGATGGTCACCTTGAACTTGTAGTCGTTGTCAGCCTCTAACTCCTTCGGATCGTTGAGTTTGAGGAAACGTGCGAGAACGGCATCGTTAACAAACGCCTTACGCAGCGAGAGCATGATAGCTTCACCGTTCTTTTTGCCGATAAACTTCTTGCGGGCATCCTCCTTCAGATCGTGAATGAAGAAGAATCCGTCCTTGTCTTCGCCGTAGTTCACAGACACGCTGTCGTTTTCCTCAATGGTTTCCGGCGTGATGTAGTTGCCATGACGTTCACGAAGTTGGTCGATATAACCCTTACGGTCCTCATCGGTAGCCAGAATCTTGAAGTCCACCACCTTAGGCAGCTTGGCATAGTCGATCTTCACATCAGGAGCCAACGCATACTCGTATGCGAACACAAAATTTTCGTCGTTGTCGAAGTCCACAGAGGATTCACCCTCAACCGGCAGGGGTTCGAAAATATATTTCACCTCGTTTTCCTTCATGAAGAGATCCATATTGGTGTTGACGAGGTTGTCAATCTCCTGGGCCAAAATGGCTTTGCCATACATCTTGCGGATCATGCCCATCGGCGCGTTGCCAGCACGGAAGCCGGGCACCTGAGCGGTCCGGCGCTGCTTCTTCAAGGCGGTCTCCACCGAAGCCTCATAATCTTCCTTTTTGATTTCAAATACGACCTTCTGGATCTGGCCGGGCACGTTTTCGTGCTTTGTTACAATTCTTTGGACTGTTTTGGAATCGTCGTTCTTCGTAGTCATCTATTGGTAATTTTTTAATTATTCATAAAACAAAAGACATACAGCGCCTTTACGGTGTTGCATGTCTGTTCTTTTCCCGTGAATGGAAAATTATTCTTCCGCTTGGTTGTCGCCGGCGGTCTGTTCGGTCTGAACCTGATTGTCCATACGGGTGGAATTCACCTCGCTTTTGGAAAGGAAAGCGCAGACGAAGCAGAGCACTATGATGAAGGCAGCCACGCCCCAAGTTGTCTTCTCCAGCACATCCGCGGTTTTGCGGACACCCATAATCTGGTTGGAGGAAGCGAAGTTGGAGGCCAATCCACCGCCCTTAGAGTTTTGAATCAATATTACAAATGCCAAAACGACACAAGCCAAAATGATTAATACAACACAAAGTGAGAACATCTGTTTCTATTTTTTACGTTTATACTATAAATATTTTATACCTCGTTAGAAGCCTGTTCTTGCAGACTTTTTATTCGGGCTGCAAAATAACAACTTTTTTCTGGAAAATGCAACTTTAAAATTTCAAACATCTGGACTGCTTTTTCCACGCACCCTTGTTCAGCGTATATATTTGCTAATGTTTCACTTACAATATTCGGATCCTCTTCTAAGCTGGCTTCGCCATAGTTCGCTTCCGCATCATGGGTTTCCGGCGAATAGATGATTTTCGGAGCATCCTTTGAAAATTTTGCAATCAGTTGGTCAATAAGTTCCTGACGGTCCTCATGATGTTCGGCATGGTGTTTCACGAATACGGGCTGGAGGCCGTCGTCCGGGCCGGCAACATCGGGTGTCACCGTCAACACGGGCTTGTCCTTTTTGATTGGGATGACCGGCGTGGCGAGCAGCACGCACTGGTGGAAACGGACCCTGTCGAAGATGGTGAGCAGAAGCCTCGAGCGGGAGCGTCCCCGCCCCGGCTGCAACTTCAGCTGAAACATGTTAAGAAACGACGACGCGGGGAACCTCTTTTGAAGATCCACCAAGCGCTCCACCGCCTGATCGGCATCCTTAACTTCTACAAAATCACTAAAATAAATCTTCTCCATACTATGTATCGTAACACTATTAACAAAAACTACCAATTGACAAAGGCCTTGTTGAAAATATCGTCCGTCAAGGCGTCGCAAATATCCGAGATGAGGCCTGATTCCACACTGCTCAGATTCTGCGTGCTGGAATAGTCCGAATATCGCGAAAACGTCTGGTCGAAATTCAGGTTCTCATCGAATTTGTTCACAAAACGCACCCTCACTGAGATGGTGAGCCTGTTCATGGCGGCAGTCTCGTTGCCCTGAATGGCCACTGGTGCCACCGAATAGTTAATAATCTCGCCCTCAATCTCATAATCGCCATGGTTGTTCACGATGGTCAGCGGGGTCTGACTTTGGATTTTATCTTTCAAAGCCGTTGTAAAGTACTGGCTCAGCGTCGGGTTCACGAGAGAGGCATTGTTGGGAAAGGTGGCGATGGCGACGGTTTTCGCCCGCGGGTCAATTGTGCCGCCGGTCAGCGACACCGACAAGCGGCAGCCGACGGCCATACAGACGGCCATCATCCATCCCAAAATCCATATCCGAGTCCTTTTCATCATAACTATAATCCCAAATCTTTCAATCCATATTCCTCAATTTTGCGATACAGCGTGCGGTCGGAGATACCCAACTCTTCAGCTGCCTGTTTCCGGTTGCCATGATGACGACGCAATGACCGAATGATCGCCTTTTTCTCAATGCCCGCCAAGGTCAGTTCTTCATTATCATCCTGATTGACAGAGCTTTCAGAAGCAGACACAGGCAAGCCAGCATCGTCAACCTCCACCGAATCAACAAACTCCGGCTCTGTCTCATCCGGAGAATGCACAGGCCTGGTGATCTGGTAGGCATGGTCGTTCGTCTCGATGGTCAGGTCCGGAAAGGAGTGCTCCGCATGGGCGGCCATTTCGTGTGTGAAAGAGCCTCCTGCCAAATGGTTGACCATGGCCTTCAGGTTCTTGATTTCCTGCTGGATGCCATAGAATTTCATAATGGTTTCCCGCTGGAATTGTTCATTCTTTTCCACATCGCTCTGGCGCAAAACAGGCAAACTGGATCCCGTGGGAGAGACAAGATATTGGGCGATTGTCTCACCATTGACGGTGCGTGAGCTCTCCATCAGGGAGATTTGCTCGGTCACATGTTTCAGCTGGCGCACATTGCCGGGCCATGTATAGTTTGCCAGTTTCTCCACCGCATCGGGAGTAAGTTCCACCGGTGGGAAATGATATTTGAAGGAAAAATCGGCGGCAAACTTCATGAACAGCGGGTAAATGTCGCCCTTGCGTTCGCGAAGGGCAGGCACATGGATGGGCACCGAGTTGAGACGGTAGTATAAGTCTTCGCGGAACTTGCCTTTGGCGATGCGGTCGGCGATATCGACGTTGGTGGCGGCCACCACGCGCACGTTGGTGCGCAGCACCTCGGAGGCGCCTACGCGGATGAACTCGCCGTTCTCAAGCACACGCAACAGACGGATCTGCGTGCCAAGGGGCAAGTCGGCAACCTCATCAAGGAAGATGGTACCGCCGTCGGCTTCCTCGAAATAGCCCTTGCGCATCCGATCGGCACCGGTGAAAGCACCTTTCTCATGACCAAACAGTTCGGAATCAATGGTGCCTTCGGGGATGGCCCCGCAGTTCACAGCGATGTACTTGCCATGCTTATGGGTGCTGTTATCGTGGATGATGCGCGGGAAGTTCTCCTTTCCCACCCCACTCTCGCCGGTAATCAGCACCGAGAGGTCCGTTGCCGCCACCTGGACGGCGATGTTGATGGCATGGTCCAACGCCGCATCAAAGCCGATGATGCCATAGCGCTGTTTTATGGAATTCACGTCTATATTCATGTCGGAAGACAATACTACAATAAAAGCGTGCAAAAGTACAAAATTTCTGTTTACAGGCATCTGTCCGCTGTTCGTTGATTTTTTGTATCTTTGCACCCCAAAAACACAAGTACCATGCAACTATATTGGATTATCTTCATCGTTCTGATGATTTTCAGTTTCATTGTAAGCAGGACGCTCAACAAACGAATTGAGACCTATTCCAAGATACCCCTCACCAGCGGTCTCACGGGCCGCGAGGTGGCAGAAAAGATGCTGCACGACCACGGCATTTACGACGTGCACGTCATCAGCACACCAGGCCGCCTCACCGACCATTACAACCCGGCGGACAAGACTGTCAACCTAAGCGAGGACGTCTATCGCGGCAACAGCATCGCCTCGGCGGCCGTGGCCGCCCACGAATGCGGCCATGCCGTCCAGCACGCCACCGCCTACCGGTGGCTCTCCATGCGTTCCAAGATGGTGCCCATGGTGCAGTTCGGCTCCCAATGGTCTCAGTGGATCCTGCTGGCTGGCATCGTGCTGATCAGCTTAGTGCCTTTCATCGGCAGGCCGATACTTTTCATCGGCATCGTCCTGTTTGCCCTCACCACCCTATTCACCCTCATCACCCTCCCCGTGGAATACAACGCCTCCGAACGGGCCGTCGCATGGTTAGACGAAACGAGCATCACCAACGGCAAGGAGACCGAGAACGCCAAAGATGCCCTCAAATGGGCCGCACGCACCTACCTCATCGCTGCCCTCTCCTCCCTCGCAACCCTGTTCTACTATCTCGCCATTTTTATGGGGAGAAGAGACTGAAATACATTAACAATTTATAATAGATAAATTTACATTCATATTTTCTTACTTTCTCATTTTTAACACATTAAAAACCCTATAAACACTATTTTGTTCATGACCAATATCCGACAAATCGCATTTATGATATTGCTGACCGTATGGGTCTGCATGACCGGCCACAGCCAGAAGAACGTGATGCCCCTTCCCCTTGACAGCGGCACCACCATCAAAGGCAACACACTATGCTACATGCTGCCCACCACCGCCCTCAAGGTGACCGTGGACATCACCAAGGTGCGCGAACTCAAAGGCTACTACGCCGAATACGCCCAAAGCCTGCTGGGTCTCACCAACGTGATTTCCGAAAACAAAACCTTCTTCAAGGTCAACGACGTGCACATCGAACCCGTGGAGGTTCCGGATTTCAACCACGCCTACATCGTGCAGCTCTCCGGCCAGCAGCTGAAGGATGCCGTGCTCACCAAAACCGCCAAGAGCAATGCGATGACGTGCGCCCTGTCGAAAGAGGTGCATCCTTACCTCACCTACTCCGAACCCATTCCGAACTTCTTCAAGAACTACTCTGACCTCTCATACTCCGAAATGGAAGACTCCTTTGTGGAGACCAAGATCATTGACGGCATCGTGACGCAGGTGCCGGCCAACCGGACCAAAATCGTGTCCAAGACCAACAGCCAGAAGGCCCAGGAGGCCGCCGATGCTATCAGCAAAAGCAGGAAAGACCAGTACAGCCTGGCCTCCGGCGAGCAGGAGACACCCTACTCCGCCGAGACCATCGAAGCCATGCTGCAGGAGCTTCGCCAATGGGAAGCCAACTATCTCTCCCTGTTCACAGGTCTGGTGTTGGAAGACATTATCACCTACACGTTCTATGTCGTCCCAGAGGAGGGAGCCGTCAACGTGCCGTTGTTCGCCTGCAGCCAAACGGAAGGATTTTCAACCGAAAATCTCGCCGGGAATCCCAACGCATACACGCTCAATCTGAAGCCCACTTTTTCCTCTAACGGAATCGAACAAGCATTGACAGACAGCAAACCGGTAAAGAAAGCGAAAACGAGCGGCTATCGTTTCCGCAAAGCCATGCCGGTGGCCATCTCCCTGCATCATGGGCAGAAAAACCTTCACGACTTCGGCATCTTCAACCTGCGCCAGTTCGGACGCATCCAAACGCTCCCGACAGGACAAAACAAGGTGTCCGTCCAGCAATTCGGCTTCATCTTCTAACATAGAACATCATGCGAAAGATTCTTGCTATCATACTTGCCACAAGCATTTTACTATTGGCTAGCTGCCATAAAAAGAGCGACGAGGAAAAACTCAAAGACGCCATGAAGCTATGCGCCGCCGAATATCTCAAAAACGACGGCATCACAGCATACGATTCGCTACGGGTGGATTGCGTGGATACCGTCACCGAGATGGGCTACGCCAAGCTCAATTCCGAGCTGCTGGCACAGATGGCGGAGGCATACTTAGCCATGTACGAGGAGGCCGTCAACGATGACGACATAGCCAAAGTGGATGCCATCTCCCGGTATCTCAACGAGACGAATCGTACAAAAGCCGACTTTGACGACCTCATGGAGTCCGGAGACCTCAAGTCTGACGGCATCCTTCTGTTCATGGTGACAGGGGCTTACTACCATGATGGCCAAGCAGAAGAGCTCATGTTCTTGGTACAGCCTGACAAGAAGACGTTGTACACGCTGGATCCGTTCGGCGACAACCTTCTGTACCGGGAGGATTCCTGATGTTTCCTTGGGGTGACGATCGGCGGTTCAACAGCTACAACCGTTTTCTGAAGCAGCGGTTCGGCGGACGCGTCCAAAAACTCACCTTAGACGCGGGCTTCACGTGTCCCAACCGCGATGGCACTGTTGGCATTGGCGGGTGTACCTATTGTTGCAACGATGCTTTCAACCCCGCCTACTGCGATCCTGGCAAAAGCATACGGCAGCAAATCGATGAAGGCATCCGCTTCCATCATCGGCCCGGCGTTAAGCCAGCGGGCTATTTCGCCTATTTCCAAGCCTTTTCCAACACCTACGCCCCACTCACCCGCCTGCGGGACATGTACGAAGAGGCCACAGCCCATCCCAGCGTGCTCGGGCTCATTATCGCCACACGACCTGATTGCATTGACAATCCGCTTTTGGATTATCTACAGGAACTTCAAGAACACATCTTTGTGACATTGGAAATCGGCATGGAAAGTTGCCGGAATGAAACCTTGCGGCGCATCAACCGAGGACACGATGTAGCGTGCGCGGTGCGCGCCATCGAACAGGCGGCGTCACACCACATCCCCGTGGGCACGCACCTTATATTCGGACTGCCCGGTGAGCGACCCGAGCACTGGTTAGAAGACTTGTCCCTCATCAACCACCTTCCTCTGCACAGCATCAAGTTACATCAGTTGCAGATCATCCGGGACACCGTCATGGAGGCGGAATACCGCCTACATCCGAACGACTTTTTCGCCCTACCGTTTGACACATACGTTTCATTCATCGCTGATTACGTGGAGCGGCTTTCGCCGGACATCATCATCGAACGTTTCGCCGCCGAAGTGCCGCCACGATTTCTGTCCACGACCGGATGGGGCGGCATCCGTTACGACCAAGTGATACAGGCCATTGAAAAGGAATTGAACGTACGCAACAGCTGGCAGGGACGATTCGTGCAATTCTGAAAACATTCTGAAAAAACATACGGCCCCCATCGTTTTTTTAAGTATCTTTGCAGCTGCTTTCACAATACAAATTTAAATATTGTACATAACATAAAATTCCATCCTTATGAATGAAGAAATGCTAAACCTCAAACCCACGAAAGTTTTCTATTATTTCAATGAAATCACCAAGATACCGCGTCCGTCCAAAAAGGAGACCCTGATATCGGAATGGCTGGTCAAGACCGGCAACGCCTTAGGGCTGCCCACCAAGCGCGACAAGGTTGGCAACGTGCTGATATCCAAGCCTGCCACCCCCGGCAAAGAGAACGTGACCCCCGTCATCTTCCAAGCCCACATGGACATGGTGTGCGAAAAGAACAACGACACCAAATTCGACTTTGAAAAGGACGGCATCCAGACCTACGTTGATGGCGAATGGCTGAAGGCCAAAGGCACGACCTTGGGCGCGGACGACGGCATCGGCATGGCACTGGCATTAGCCCTCCTTGACGACCCCGATCTGCAGCACGGCCCCATCGAATGCCTGTTCACCATTGACGAAGAAACCGGATTAAGCGGAGCCAAGGCCTTGGAAGCCGGCTTCATGAACGGCAAGATGCTCATCAACCTCGACTCGGAAGATGAAGGACAATTCTTCATCGGGTGCGCTGGTGGCAAAGACACGGTGGCCACGCTGAAATGCGATTACGAGAAAGTTGAGGAACTGGAAAAAGAAGCCCAGGATTTCTACAAGTTCTACAAAATCACGGTGAAAGGGTTGCAGGGCGGCCATTCCGGCGACGACATCAACAAGGGCCGCGGCAACGCCGTCAAGTTACTCACCCGAGTGCTGTGGAACAGCTACTGTGACTATGACGCACGTGTGGCCGACATCCAGGCGGGCAACCTCCGCAACGCCATCGCCCGCGAAGGGTTTGCCGTGGTGGCCGTCCCGTCCGTGAATGCGGAATCCTTTGAGGCCTACGCACAAGAGATGGACAACACCTACAAGAGCGAGTTCCACACCACCGATGCCGGCGTGACTGTCACCATCGAGCCCGCCGAAGCCGTAGCCAACGTGCTGGAAGAGACGTTCCAAATCGATTTGCTCAACGCACTGTTAGTGTGCCCGCACGGCGTACAAGCCATGTCACAGGACATTCCGGGCTTCGTGGAGACATCCACCAATCTGGCATCCGTGAAGAAGAATGGTGACGAAATCATCATCACCACCAGCCAGCGAAGCTCGGTGGAAACGCGCAAGCAGGCCATCGTGGACAAGGTGTCCACCACCTTCTGGATGATCGGTGCCGATGTGGTGTCGGGCGATGGCTATCCCGGATGGAACCCCAACCCCGATTCGGAGGTGCTGCGCGTGCTGGTGGATGCCTACCAGAACCTGTTCCACAAGGAACCGCAGGTGCTGGCCATCCACGCCGGTCTCGAATGTGGTCTCTTCTCTGAAAAATATCCCGAACTGGACATGGTCTCCATCGGACCCACCCTGCGCGGCGTTCACTCCCCGGATGAGAAACTCGAAATCAAGACGGTACAGATGTGCTGGGATCTTCTGGTGGAATTTTTCAGACTGCTGAAATAGTCACTATACGCATTCACACATAATGTCGATATATCCATTCGGTGCCTGACAGTAAATGTCGGGCACCGTTTTTATACCATGACATTCACTACCTACCCGAAAATATCGTATTTTTGCCGTCGAAAAAATCACGAGCCCATGATATTAGAACAGACAATAGCAGAAGCCCTGCAACGCGCCTTACAAGACCTTTACCAGCTGGAGATTCCAGCGACTCGCAACCTGATCCAACCTACCCGGAAAGAGTTTGACGGCGATTTCACCATCGTGGTATTCCCGTATGTGAAAGCCGCCCGCAAAGCCCCCGACATGGTGGCACGCGAAATCGGGGACAATCTATGCGCCGAAGTGGATTTCATCACGGGATACAATGTAGTGAAAGGCTACCTCAACCTCTCCATTTCCAACGGTTTCTGGTCGCAATACCTGGATGAGCATTATAAAGAAGATGCATACGGCCATTTCCCCGTGCGGGAAGAGCACCCCGTTTTGATCGAATACTCATCGCCCAACACCAACAAGCCGCTGCATCTGGGCCATGTGCGCAATAACCTGCTGGGCCATTCCGTCTCCCAAATCCTCATGGCTTGCGGTTGTCCCGTGAAGCAGGTGAACCTGGTGAACGACCGCGGCATCCATATCTGCAAATCGATGGTGGCATGGCTGCGCTACGGCAACGGCGAGACCCCTGAATCGTCCGGCATGAAGGGCGACCACCTCGTGGGCAAATACTATGTGGTCTTCGACCAACACTATAAAGCAGAGCAGAAAATCCTGATTGAGCAAGGTCTCAGTGAGGCAGAAGCCACAGAACAAGCACCCATCCTACTGGAAGCCAGAGAAATGCTTCGCAAATGGGAAGCCAACGACCCTGATGTTCGCAAGTTGTGGCAACAGATGAACCAATGGGTGTATGCCGGCTTCGACACCACTTACGACCGTCTCGGCATCCATTTTGACAAAACATACTACGAATCCGAAACATATCTGCTTGGCAAAGCCCTTGTGCAGGAAGGTCTGGACAAAGGCGTATTCTACAAACACGAGGACGGTTCCGTCCGCGTCAATCTGACGGACGAAGGTTTAGACGAGAAAGTGCTGCTCCGCAAAGACGGCACCTCCGTCTATATGACGCAGGATCTGGGTACCGCCCAACTCCGTTATGAAGAGTTTCATCCGCAAAAGATGATCTACGTGGTGGGCAACGAGCAGAACTACCACTTCGACGTGCTGAAATTGGTTTTGGGCAAAAAATTGGGCAAGGAGTTCGGCAACAGCATCCACCACCTCTCCTATGGCATGGTGGAGTTGCCCAGTGGCAAGATGAAATCCCGCGAGGGCACCGTGGTGGACGCTGACGACCTGATGGACTCCATGCACGAGGAGGCCCGCCAAAGCACCGAAGCCCTCGGCAAGTTCGACTTCTCTCCCGAAGAGGCCGACAATCTCTATGAAATGATCGGATTGGGTGCGCTGAAGTATTTCATCCTGAAGGTGGACCCGACCAAGAACATGCTTTTCAACCCCGCCGAATCCATCGATTTCAACGGCAACACGGCACCCTTCATCCAATACACGCACGCACGCATCCGCTCGCTACTGCGCAAGGCCGCCGAACAGGGCGTGGACGTGAACACTCCCCTCCCCGAACAGACCGTCATGACAGATTTGGAGCGGAACCTTATCAAGACCCTTTACCAGTACCCACAGACAGTGCTGGCCGCCGGCGAGAGTTACAGTCCCGCCTTGATTGCCAACTACATATATGCATTGGCGAAGGAGTTCAACCACTTCTATCAGGACACCCCCGTCATGCGGGAGCAGGATGCCGCCCTCAGGCTTTTGCGCCTGAAAATGTGCTGTTTCGTCGCCATCACCATCCGCAACGGCATGGAGCTGCTCGGCATCCAAGTGCCGGAACGGATGTGAAAATGTTTTGAAATGAATTTTATACTATCTTTGCGGCCTAAAAGTTTTTTATTACAACTTGAAGCCGTATGAGACTAAAAAAAATATTGACGTTCCTGCTGATCCTCATCCAGCTGGCCGTACTCGCCGGACAGGCGCAGACCATCCAAGACTATTCCGCCCCCCTGAAATCAGCAGGCCCGATGCCCGCCGATTTCAAAAAGGCGCTCCAGAATGACAAGTCACCCTCCGATTATTCCGTTTTCCTCAAGAATCTCATCATGGAAGGCCGCCTGCTTTATGGCACTCCTTTAAACGATTATATGGACGCAATAGCTGACAACCTGTTGAAGGACAATCCAGTTCTGCGCTCCAAAATCCATATCTACATCCTCAAGACACCCATCGTAAACGCCAGTTCCACCACCAACGGGCTCATCTTCGTGAATATGGGCTTGATTGCCCAAGTATCCAACGAAAGCGAGTTGGCCTTTATCCTCGCCCACGAGATCGCGCATGTGGCGGAGAATCACATCACGGAAATCAACGAGTACAAGGACAAGCTCAAAGAACGGGACATGATCAGCTACTACGTCAAGTCGCAGAACCGTTCCCGCGAGCAGGAGCTGGCCGCCGACCGCATCGCCTTGGAGCGGTATTTCCAGTCGTCCAGATACAGCTACGACATCATTGACGGTATATTCGACGTACTGCAATATGCGGACCTGCCCTTTGACGAGGTCCCCTTCACCAAAAAAAACACGGAAACAGATTTTTATCATTTTCCTGAAAACTATTATCTTACAAATATTGCACCCATCCAGAGCCGTGCCGACATGATCGACACACTGTTCACCCATCCCAACATCGAGAAACGCCGTACGGCAGCGCAGAGCATCATTGCCGGATTGGCAAAATCTGGACGCTCTGTCTATCTGCAGCCGGAGGAGAAATTCCAACTGGCACGCAATCTGGCCCGGTTTGAGTGCATTAACATCCTGCTCACCGACCACCAATACGACCAGGCCATCTACAACATCCACGTGCTGCAACAGAGTCTTCCCGACAACGCATTCCTGCAAAAAGCCATGGCGGAAGCATGGTACGGATTTTCGAAACACCGCAACAACGGACAAGTCTCGGATGTGATCCTCCCGCACAAGAAAGTGGAGGGTGAAATGCAGCAGGTGAGCTACATACTGTCGAAGATAAATCGTATGGAAGCCTCCGTACTGGCCTTACGTCATGCGTGGACTGCAAAAAAACGATTCCCGGATGACACCCATATCGCTGAGATAACCAGCGACCTTCTTCGGGATGTCTTCATTGAAAACAAAATGAAATACACCGATTTCTCCGACTATCCCATGGGAACCAATCCGGACTCCATTGTTGTGAAAGAGACAACACATGCCACTGACACCGTCATCGGCAAATACGCCCGCATACGCCGCCAGAACCAGTCCAACAAGGTGATACCCACCGCCAAATTCAAGACTGTCAACTACATGCTGGTGGACATCCATCAGGATTCCGATTTTGTGAGCGCGATGAACAACATCATCCGCATGGCGGAAGATGAACAAATCCTGGACTTCGTAAGCCAAAACAAACCGGCTGACATCAAAACGTTATTTGTTTCCAAACCGGAATGCTCGTATTACAATCATAGTTCCTCATCAAAAAAAGCCGAGCGTGGCAGCAAGCAGATGCTTCGCGCCACCCTAACCAGCGCCAGACACCTCAAGCTCCAGACGCAACATTACACGCCCAAACAAGTGGGTGCTTTCTCCACGGATGAATACAACGGTTATGTGCAACTGCAACAATGGATCCGCGATTTCAGGAAGAGCGGCGGCATCGAAATGGTACGCCACACCGCCCAGAACATGTCCTCAGCCTATGAGCTGACCGGCACCAGCAAAATATGCTTTGTAGGCAACAGAACAACCTCGGGCCATTTCTTCGGACTTGAAAAGAGCAAAAGCCTCTTCCTGACCTTTCTCTGTCCCTACGTCCTTCCTGTCACCCTGACCACCTTCGCCTTACCACGTCCCTCGACCGAAATGTACTTCGTCATTACCGATTTCGGGACTGGCAAGAACGATGTAGCCATCCGCGACAGCCATACCAGCAGCATCAACAAGGCATACACCAACGCATTCATTTACGACGAGTTATATAATTTTGTTAAAGGAAAATAACTATGAAAAAAATATATCTTTTCACCATCGCAATCCTTCTGTCGGGATTCTGTCTAGGGCAGAACACAGGCTATATGGGAAAGCACGTCATCTTCAACGCGGAGGGCTACCTATCGCCATCCTGGAAAAATCCAAATCCTCTGTCACGAACCCTGGACGAACACATCAACAGCGCACACCTCCGCCGCTACCTCGGCTTGAACTACATCCTCTCCCCAAACGTGGAGTGCATTGTCTGGGAAAAAGGGAGCGTGGGTGCCGGGTACAATTACTATAACTCGCCCTATAAAGGATCCTTGTATCAGGAATTCACAAGTCCATCCCAGGGTTACTACTTTAATGAGGACTATTCCTTCACTGGCCAAGTGGTGGCACACGGGTTCAACGTGTTTTACAAACAATATTTGGGGTACACAAAAGCGCCGCTGGGTTTTTATGCTAAATTCATCTTCGACGGTTTTTTCTACCATTATACAAACAATGAAGAGCCGCCACAATGGATAGGATACTATCATCCCGATTTCAAAGAAGGCAAGAGCATGCTGTTCGGAGCCAAAGCGGAAATAGGTTACGACTACCTCTTTTTCAACCGCTTGCGCCTTTCATTCGGTTTTTCCTTCGGCAGTACCTTTGGAGGATACAAGGCGATGAAAGGCTTCCTTGACGACTATTCCAGCCATGAGGCGAGTACCACATCCGTCAACAGTTTTGTGCGCAACCGGATATTGAATGCCTACTGGTTCGGCCTCAAAGTCGGAGTCGGGTTCCTGGCATTTTAGATAGGCCGTTAGCAGTTGGCTTTAATTTCTTAATTTCTTAACGCCTCTCACCCACCCTACACACCAGGCTCCAACAGTATTGTTTCTCCTCGTTGACGCCCGTCTCCATTCGGAAGTTTCGCATCAAGTCCCTTTCGGACAGCACATTTTCGAGAGGATCCACCAAGCCGGAACCATCCATTTTCAAGATTGCCTCTTTTTGGGTCCAAAGGCAAGCGAACATCCGGTCGGGATTGTCGGCGTGGAGGATGCGTTCGCGCTCGTCGGCATTCATCGTGCGGTGCAGCAACGAATCGGAGGCTTTCCTGAACGACTCCACGTCCAGTCCTACGGGCCGGTCATGCAGAGCCACCCCCACGGCCTGTTTGCAGTGGCTGATGCTGATTTCCACCCCTTCGATCCGTTCTCCCCCACTCTCCGCACGCAGGAAAGGTTTCCCATGTTCCGCATACACAAAGCCGCCATCCCATTGGGCCAGTTGCGACCGCATCATGGCCCATTCGCTCTCGCATCCCGACAAGACCTCCTCCACACACTGCCGCAAAAGCTCGTATGTCTTCAAACATGCGAATTGTCCGAACGTATGGTGATACGCCAACGCCTGCTCGCGTCGCTGGTCGCTGGCCAACAACAACATACGCTCCACCTCGGCATCCGTGCAGCGTGACATGTCGTCAAACAATTTCCATTTCACAGGACAGTCTGTCATTTCCAATCGCAAACAATAAAATTCCCTCTTAGGAAAAACGTGCAAAAATACACAAAATCACCGTTTCCCCCAATTGTCTCGGTCCAGGCTCCGGAAATTGATAGCCTCGCTGAGGTGTCCCGTCTCGATTCCCGGACTGCCGTCCAGATCGGCGATGGTGCGGGCCACCTTCAGAATGCGGTCGTAGGCGCGGGCGGAGAGACCCAGGCGGTCCATCGCCTGCTTCAGAATCGACTGCCCTGCCTCGTCAATCGTACAATACTGCCGCACCATCCGGCTGGTCATCTGCGCGTTACAGAAAACATTGAATTGGTTGGTAAAGCGCTCTTTCTGGATGTTTCGGGCCGCCACCACGCGTTTGCGGATGGCCGCACTCTTCTCCGACGGCTTGTTGCTAGCCAGTTCCTCATGACTCACCGGCACCACCTCCACGTGGAGGTCGATGCGGTCCATCAACGGGCCCGACACTCGTCCTAAATAGTTCTGCACCTCTCCGGGCTTGCAGGTACAAGCGATGGTCGGATGATTGTAATTACCACAAGGACAAGGATTCATGGCAGCCACGAACATGAAGGAAGCCGGAAACTCTACCGAATACTGCGACCGTGAGATAGTCACAAAACGGTCCTCCAACGGTTGGCGCATCACCTCTAACACCTGGCGCTTGAATTCGGGCAGTTCGTCCAGAAAGAGCACGCCGTTGTGGGCCAGCGAGATCTCGCCGGGCTGAGGATGGGTGCCGCCGCCCACTAACGCCACATCGCTGATGGTATGATGCGGCGCACGGAAGGGCCGCACGCATATCAGCGAGGCATATCGGCTCATCTTGCCCGCCACGGAGTGTATCTTGGTGGTTTCCAACGCCTCATGCAATGTCAGCGGTGGCAGGATGGATGGCAGTCGCTTGGCCAGCATCGTCTTGCCCGAACCGGGCGGCCCGATGAGGATGACATTATGACCGCCTGCCGCCGCAATCTCCAACGCACGCTTGATGTTCTCCTGCCCCTTCACATCCGAGAAATCATATTCGTAGTCGTTCAAACTTTTGCGGAATTCCTGCTCTATATCGATTTTCGTAGGCTCGATGGGCACATCCTTGTCAAAGTAATCAATCACCTGCTTGATATTCTCCACCCCGAGGATCTCCAGACCGTCCACAATAGCGGCTTCCCGCGCGTTCTGCGCCGGCAGGATCAACGCCTTCTTGCCCCTTTTACGCGCCTCAATGGCGATGGGCAGTGCACCCCGTATCGGCTGCATGCTGCCATCCAACGACAACTCGCCCATGATATAATAATCCTCCAAGCGGTCCGCCCCTTTAATCTGCTCGGAGGCTGCCAAGATGGCGATTGCCAGCGTCAGGTCAAAGGCCGAACCCTCCTTCCGGATGTCGGCCGGAGCCATATTAACCACTATCTTCCGTCCTGGAATATTATATTTGTACAATTTCAAGGCCGTCTCAATCCGCTGCTGACTCTCCTTGACCGCACTGTCGGGCAATCCCACCAAATGGAAACCGATTCCGACATCCACGCTGACCTCCACCGCAATCTGAATGGCCGCAACGCCCATCAGGGCACAACTGTAAGTTCTCACTAACATAACCGTTCATTTTTTTGCAGCAAAAATAAAAATTATTCAATATAATTCAATATAATTTGTGTTAATTTTTTATTTTAAGAAACATTTGTTAATTTTGCAAAATCAATAGACACTATCGATTTATAAACTATTTTCTTCCATACAAATAACACTAATGCGGTATTTTACAAAAATCCGCAAAAAAACAAAAAGTCAGCAGACGCAAAAACGTGCGCATATCAGAAATTGGAAATTTAAAAAAAAATTTCGAAAAAAGTGGAGGGAAAACGATTACTGTACAGATGGGCAGATGGTGTTCAAAGGGCACTCCTGACACTTAGGCTTGCGGGCCACGCACACATAGCGCCCGTGCAGCAGCAACCAATGATGTGCACGGGACACAAACTTTTGGGGGATATTCCGCACCAACTGGCGCTCCACTGCCTCTGGTGTGGGGGCATCGGACACCAGCCCAAGCCGGTGCGCCACCCGAAAAACATGCGTGTCCACAGGCATCGCCGCCTGCCCGAAAGCGAAGGCAAGCACCACATTGGCCGTCTTGCGCCCCACCCCGGGCAACTTTACAAGTTCCTCCATCGTAGCTGGAACCTCGCCTTGAAAATCACGGACCAGCATCTTGGACATCTCCGACAAATGATGGGCCTTGCTGTTGGGATATGAAACCGACTTCACAAACGCGAGAATATCATCCTCCGAAGCCTCTGACAAAGCCCGTGCATCTGGATAACGCTCAAAAAGCGCTGGCGTCACCATGTTCACCCTCTTGTCGGTACATTGCGCGGCCAGCATAGTGGCTACCAGGAGCTGGTAGGCATTGGTGTAATGTAGTTCGGATTCCACATCGGGCTGACAACGGGAAAAATAGTCCAAGATATAAGAATAGCGTTCTTTACGGGTCATACCATATAAATATATCAGACGGCAAATGTACACAAAAAAACGCAAACAAATCCATACAACATCTTGTTTTCATTAAAAACTATGGCATATAATTTCTCCCATCGTACTTTGTTCCAACCGAATAACAAAAAATAACAAAACCGATGGCGCATATTCAAAAAAAGTGTATTTTTGCACCGTCTTTTTGAGACACCCAAATGGCGGTTGTAGCTCAGTTGGTTAGAGTACCGGATTGTGGTTCCGTGGGTCGTCGGTTCGAATCCGACCTGCCGCCCGAAAGTCTTACAAAACAATAAAAATCAGCGGATTACGGACAGTTTCCGCTGATTTTTTGCGTTTAATCGAGGAAGAAATTTCTTCAGGACTATAAAAAGCCTGTTTTACTCATCAAAATGACACAACAAACCAATTATACGTGTGTGTTTCCATGTTTTTTTTATTTTTGCCGTGAGAATCAAGAACTGATGTTATCGATCTAACGTGTTTGTTCTCAATATTCTTTCGATGAAATTCATAGCATTATGAAATTGAAATACCCCCTTTTATCCTTCTTGCTGCTGATGCAGTGCGGCACCATATCCGCGAAATCGGTGGATATAACCACAGCTTGCACAGTGGCCACCCACTTCTTTGCCATGAAGTTCAGCCACGCACCCGAATCGCTCACTCCTACTGTAGCTTACACTGCTCCAACACTGCGCGGAGAAAATGGCTCAGCTCCCGGTTTCTATGTCTTTAATTTCGAACCTGAAGGCTTTGTCATCGTAGCAGGCGATGATCGTGCGCAACCGATATTGGCTTATTCCGATGAGAGTGCCTTCGTTGCCGACAATATGCCCGACCATATACGCTTTTTTCTGGATGGATACACGGAAGGCATTCGATATATCATTAATAATCAGCAATATAATAAAAAATCTACACAACAACAGTGGAAGGCACTGCTTTCCGGGAATTCTCTCGCGCAAAAAGATGAGACGGTGGTCGTCGGTCCGCTGCTGGGCAACAACGAATGGAACCAAACCAGGTATTACAACGATCTTTGCCCTGCGGATGCGACAGGCCATCCTGCTTACGGCGGTCACGCCGCAGCGGGTTGCGGGGCCCTGGTTATGGGGCAGGTAATGCGCTATTGGCGATTCCCTACCACGGGTACCGGAAGCCACTCCTACACCAGCAACTACGGAACCCTTTCCGCCAATTTCGGGGCAACGACCTATCACTACGAAAGCATGCCCGACCAACTGACAACATCCAATCACCCAGACAGTTGTGTGGAAGCAGTCGCCACTTTGCTGTACCATTGCGGAGTTGCCGTCAATATGAATTACGGTCCATCCGCAAGTGTGGCCAATTCCAACCGCATTGTGTCGGCCCTTTCCACATACTTTCGCTATCCAGCTACCATACAGTATATTGAGCGAGGGAATCTATCGCCGGCCATATGGCTCAATTATTTAAAAAGCGAACTTGACGAAGGAGCCCCCTTCATGTACGGGGGAAGCGGGAACTACGGCGGCCACGTCTGGACTTGCGACGGCTACCAAGACAACGACTTTTTCCACTTCAACTGGGGATGGGGCGGACAGCAAAACGGCTATTTTGCACTAACCAGCTGTAGTTCATACGGTTTCAACAACAACCATGCCATCATCATCGGTATCCGAGGACCGGAACTGCCAGCTTCCGTCGGGGAAAACAGCAGGAAAAACGTCATGGCATTCCCCAATCCTACCCATGGAGTTGTACGAATGCAGACGGAAGGAGAACCCGTCATAGAAGTGCAGGTTTTCGACCCGTTCGGGAAAATGCTATCCCACCAGCTCGTAAATGGGAATGATTTTTCGGTGGACTTGTCTGGCTGTTCTTCGGGAATTTACCTACTTCGACTTATCTCCAGTGAAGGTGTAGAGACGGTCAAAGTTGTCAAGCGGTAATCCCATAAACTATTCCACCCCATAGTCCGCCAAATCCTCCGCCGCCTGCGGCAGATTTTCTTCAAGATGGATATAGGGTTTGACTTTGCGACTGAAGGTACGGAGATAGTAGTCTTGGAGCAAGACCTCCACCTCACGCATTGTTTGCTCTAACTTCTTGGGCTTCAGCTGACACTCCCAAAGCACAATCACTTGCCAGCCGTTCTCCTGCAGAATCCGATAGTTCTTTTGGTCACGTTCCTGGTTACGCCAGATTTTGTTCACCCAAAAATCACGGTTGGTCTTAGGGATTTTGCAACATTCGGAATTTTCGATTTGTAGAGACGTGCCATGGCGCGTCTCTACATTGTGTCCGTGCCAAAAACACCCGTTCACGAAAATCGCCGTCCGGTACTTGCGCATCACGATGTCGGGTTTGCCCGGCACGCCCTTCACGTTGAGGCGGTAGCGGTAGCCGTGTCTCCACAGCCACTGCCGCACGCGCTTCTCGGGCGTGGTGTCCTTGCTGCGGATGCGCGACATACAATAGTGCCGCTGCTGGGGTGTCATGATGTCGGTCATAGGAGGTTATTTGTCAACGTTTTGCACAAGCCCGTATTTTTCGCACAGCCGTTGGAGCGAGCCGTCGGCCTTCATCCGGCGGATGACACTGTTCACCAGCTCCAGCAGGTCGTCCTGCCCTTTGCGCATCAGCACGCCGATCTCTCCGTGGGTGAAAGGGGCGTTCAGAAGCGGCGCCGCCAAGCGTGGGTCGGTCTGCACGTAGTAGGGTGCCTCCGTGATTTCCGAGATCATCACGTCGGCCTCGCCCTCGGCGATGAGCGACGGGATCTCCTCATTGTTCGGGTACACAATGATGGTGGCGTGGGTGAGGTTTTCGTGGGCGAACTGTTCGTTCAGACCGCCGGGGTTCACCATCACCCGCACGTCGGGACGGTCGATGTCGGCCAGCGAATGGAAGCGGGTGGTGTCCGCGGTCCGGCAGAGGATGGTCTTGCCGTTGGCCAAGTACCCCTCGCTCATCAGCATAATGGCGCGCCGGGCATCCGTGATGGTGATGCCCCCGATGGCGAGGTCGAAGGTTTGGGGATTGGCCATAACGTCAGCAGTCAAGGTCGGCCACGAAGTCTGGACAAACTCCACGGGAACTCCGATGCTGTCGGCGATCGTCTGTGCCATCTCGATGCCGAAGCCCCAGTATTCGCCGGTTTCAGGCTCGCAGAAGGTCAGCGGACGGTAGTCGCCGGTGGTGCCGACGAGTAGCTTGCCCCGTTGCTGGATCCGCTCGATGGTCGGACGCGCGACCGAGTACTCCTCGGTGGTGCAGGAGGTCAGGATGACCGCCCCGCCAAAGAGGAGCGGCGTGGCGGCGGAGATGAGGACGGTGGCAAACGCCAGCAGCCAGGTTCTGAATTTTTTCGTTACGAACTTTTTCGTAATAATCATGATGCAAAAATATGAATGATATTGAAACTGACAAGGAAATAATTATCCTCCGCGTATCGTGTGGATTCGCACGGAAATATTAGTGAAAACGCCATCCATACGCTTCCTCCCAACGAAGCGTCTTCTCCGTTTCCGTTTCCGTCTTTATCTGTAGGTCGGCA
>JAEEQE010000029.1 GCA_016285145.1 Bacteroidales bacterium
AGAATCGCGGAACACCACGGGCACTATCTGATGGTCGTTCTCCCACGTGTAGGTCGAATCCGCAATCCTCCTCTGGTATTTCCCGTTCACCATCGAGCTTTCGCAGATCTGGATCGTGTCTCGCGTCACCGGGCAATACACGTTCGCCGTGTCGAGTTTCACCCAGATGATCGTGTCCAGGCAGTCGCACGCCTGCGTCTGGCTTGTGTTCACCTTCAAGCGTATCTGCACCGAATCCCAGGGGGTCACCCCGTCTGCTTTGTACTTCGGTATCACCTGACGCACCAGCGTGTCGTTGGGATTGCCCATACGTACCGTATCATTGGGGGCTTTTATCCAAAACCAGTCCAGCACCGGTGACGGATCATCCATCGTGTCCGCCGGTGCCAGAACAACGCCATTCACCGTAAAAGCAGGTGAGATAATTCTATTGATACTGTTGTCCCGGAAAAAAACATTATGCTGGCAGCCACCTGCCGAATCCACATAGCTAAAGTCCGGCTTGAAGTCATACAATGTTGTGTGTGCCTCATACACGAACGGCACACCCGTCTCCGATTCCATTTCACAGCGGTAATACGGATACAACTGATTTCGGGGAATCTTCACCTTATACGGGTTACTTGTCTGCAAACCGGCTACTTGATTCTTATTTCGTCCATGATACCATCGGTAGCTGTTTGCATCAAAACCCCATGGAACCGACAAAGTGACCGTATCCATCTGCGGGCAAGCATCCACGCTAATCTTGTCCGGGACCATCCTCGCCGTATAATACATATAGGAAGCGTGAGCTCCATAAGGACAACCCCGCATCAAAAGTTGGAATTTCACCGCCCTGTGGTTGCGAGCCTGTGTCATCAAATTGAAAGCCACCACTACGTATTTGTGTGAGGTGTAGTTTCCATAACCACCGCAGCGGGTAACACCCAGATTAGCATCATTATACCAACGACTCGGCGTACAATAATTAGGAGATGGGGGGTTGGGGTCCGGATTATTACCGATATATCCGTCCTGTACAAAATGATACCGAGAATAGGGCCAATTGGGGTTAGGAGTCGGATTGGGGTTGTTATTTCCATTGGTCATATAATCTGTTGGATAATAACCCATTGTATTAATAGGCGTTGTTTCAAAAGAAGTGTTGCTAGAACTAGTGGATTGAAAAACCTGCAACGTAACTGCCGGATTATGGTCCCAATCATGGTCTCCATTTTGCAGAATGCACTCGTAGGCAACCAAAAGCACCGGATTGTTTGTGTCAGGAATGAAATAATACTCCATTTTCTGGGATGCAGCGGAAGACAACCGTCCCACTCGCATGACGACATCTTCATAATGCAGTCCTGAATTGGATGGGAACGAATCGGATCTCCAATGCAACGGGAATTGTGGCAACGGCAGATGCGAGGGCCCATAACATCCATGAGGATCGTTGGGGGTCCCGTTTCCGGCCGGACGATTTATCAGTTTATGACTTGGCTCGTTAGAATATTGAGTTACTCCAAAGGTATAACTTATGTTTCCTTCGTTGAAAACACTGTTGCTATTCGGAGTTCCACCAT
Organism: Bacteroidales bacterium; assembly: GCA_016285145.1. Classification (GTDB taxonomy): domain Bacteria; phylum Bacteroidota; class Bacteroidia; order Bacteroidales; family WCHB1-69; genus F23-D06. The sequence continues at coordinate 1,569 of JAEEQE010000029.1, forward strand.
AATATGGCCTTGCCCATCCTGTCTGTGTACATGTTTGCGGATCCACCATAAACGAGTGTGGCGAACCCTGCATAATGCCGCCCACCACGGGTTGTGCAGAAAGAGGTACCACGACCAACAAACAGACTATCAACAAAATAGCAGAAAAAAGTATTCGCTTCATTTTTAAAACATTAATACAACAAAATAAATGCAAGTCCCAAAGGAGCGTACATTATGCTAAACGAATTGGCAGGCGATTTGTTGCAAGGGAAGAGGAGAAAAAGTCAATGATATAGAAGTTGACTTATAATGACAAAAACACAACAATCAAACACGGGGCACCTGGGTACCAAAACAAAAGAGGGTGACTAAAAAGCAGTCATCCTCTTTATTGTCCTCTGATCACTGTTTACAGCACCGTTATCGTGCTCTTGATCACTTTGGAGACACCGTCCAGATCCTTGTATTTCAATATGTACGGGTACACTTGGTTGTATTCCACAGGCTTGTCGGTGTTGCCCTTCGTGCCGCACCATTTCAGGTCTTTCGGGTCGCCCTTGAAGCTGTATATCAGCTCGCCCGTGCGCGTGAACACCGTGAACTCCACGTACTTGATCAGTTTCCACTGAGGCACCGTGAAGCAGTCGTTGAGTGGATCGCCCGGAGACTTCCCGCCACGGTCCGACGGCGTGATCGCGTTCACCAGATTCACAAACGGCTTGCACGTCGGAATCACAATCGTGCCGCTCGCCTTGCATCCGCTGTTCTTATCCGTCACCGTCACCGAGTAGGTGCCTGCACGGTCTATCTCCAACAGGCTGTCCGTGGAACCCGTGCTCCATTCCCAGTTGTAACCCGGCCCCTCCTTGTCCGTCTCCAGCGTCGTCTCGAAATCATCGCAGTAATCCTTCTGGCTGGTCACGTTCACCTTCGGTTTCTCGATCAGAAGAAGCATTTTCACCGTGCTGTCGCAACCGTTCCATGCAGAATCTCGGAACACCACGGGCACTATCTGATGGTCGTACTCCCACGTGTAGGTCGAATCCGCAATCCTCCTCTGGTATTTCCCGTTCACCATCGAGCTCTCGCAGATCCGGATCGTGTCTCGAGTCACCGGGCAATACACGTTCGCCGTGTCGAGTTTCACCCAGATGATCGTGTCCAAACAGTCGCACGCCTGCGTCTTGCTCGTGTTCACCCGAAGGCGTATCTGCACCGAATCCCAGGGGGTCACCCCATCCGCTTTGTACTTCGGTATCACCTGACGCACCAGCGTGTCGTTGGGATTGCCCATACGTACCGTATCATTGGGGGCTTTTATCCAAAACCAGTCCAGCACAGGTGACGGATCGTCCACCGTATCCGCCGGCACGAAAATACCAGGAACATTGAATTCTGGTGTAATGATTCGGTTTATACTTTTATCCCGGAAAATGATGTTATGCTGGCAGCCACCTGCCGAATCCACATAGCTAAAGTCCGGCTTGAAGTCATACAATGTTGTGTATGCTTCATACACAAACGGCACACCTGTCTCCGATTCCATCTCACAGCGATAGTAGGGCCAAAGTTCATTGCGAGGAATTCTCGCTTTATACGTATTGCTCGGATTGAACAACATACAAGTGTCTTTGTTCAACCCGCGTTTCCAACGGTAAGAGTTGGCATCAAAACCCCATGGCACTGAAAGTTCCACCATATCCATCTCCGGGCAAGCATCCACACTGATCTTGCCTGGTACCATCTTGGCCGTATAATACAAATAGGAGTAATGAGCACTTGCCGTACATCCGCGCATCAGAATCTTGAACTTCACCGGCGTATGAGTTTTGGCCTGCTCTGTCAAGTTAAAAGCCACTATAACATACTTTGTAGAGACGGTATTGCCACAATTATTAATTGAAAAGCTGTTACCTGTGTACCATCTTGAGGGCGTCATGTGATTGGGATTGGGATATTGTCCGTCTGTCCCGTCCGGAATGAAAAAATACCGAGCATACGGCCAGTTTGTGTTTCTTGGACAATTCGGATTGTTATATAAAGTGTTATTACCATTCTGGATATAATCGGATGGATAATAACCAAGATTCAAAGGATCATTGCTGTTAGCGTTTGACACTTGTATTTGAACTGTAGGATTGCCGATACTTCCGTATGGATCCAACCACTGATGCCCTGGTTGCTCAAGAATACACTCATACGCAACCAACAGGACTGGGTTTATCGTATCGGGAATAAAATAATATTCCACTTTCTGGGACTTGGAGTTACTTGTATGGGTTCCCACACGCATCACCGTATCTTCATAATGACTCCCAGAATACTCGTTAGAATTCCAAGCATCAGGATATATTGGCAAATAGGAGGAGGACCCATTCAAGCAGCCTCTCGGATCTGTAGGGTTGTTCGTTGCACCACCTGAACGAATCATTAATTTATGACTTGGTTCACTACCATACGTTGTTGTTCCCAAAGTAAAATTCACCCCTTCGCTTGTCGCATGGTTCGAGGTTGGGGCTGGGCCATAATACATTCTCGCCCAGCTTTGGTTGGAGTTACAATTTGCGGGATTCACCATAAACGAACGGGGCGAACCTTGCATCACGCCGTTCACCACAGGTTGGGCGAGTAGAGACACTGTACCCAACATACAGATCATCAAGAAAATAGTAGAAAAAAGTATTCGCTTCATATTTAAAATATCAATGATTTCAATATAAAAATTGCCAGTTCCCAAGGAGCATGCATTCATTATGCTAAACGAATTAGGGGGTGATTTGTTGCAAGGGGAATGGAATATTTTCCTAATTAGTTGAGGAAATGGATGAGGTTCTTCTTGTGCTGCTCGGTGCCGAAGATGCGCTTGAAGCCAAAGTCCGTCAGCAAAATCTTTTATTTCCGTCCGAAGTCGGCGGGGATTTCGCCCCACAGCGGAGTGTTCCACTTGTAGATGGGGTTTGTATAGGCGTTGTTGCGCAGCCAATTCTCCGCCCGCACGAGGAGGTCGAAGAGCTCGGCATTCTCTTCCGTGGGCAGGATGATGGATTTGTGTTTCTTCTGGCGCACCCAAGCGAGGGCCGTGATGCTGTCGGTGTAGATGGGGATGTCAAGATGATGCTTCTTGCAGAAGGCGATGCCGTGCACCAGGGCCAGGAACTCGCCGATATTGTTGGAGGCGTTGGGGAAGGGCCCCTTGTGGAACAACTCCTCGCGGGTGGCCGTATAGACGCCCCTGTACTCCATCTGCCGAGTGGCCGTGTTCCAGGCGGCATCCACCGAGAGGCTGTTCAGAATCGGCTTGGGGTCGTCGTCGCGGAGTACCACCGGCGCTTTCGCCGATTTGGCCGGATGAGCTTGATAATAGGATTCATAGCCCATATTCAATGCTTCTCGGGCCTCCTGTTCTGTCTCAAACGACTTGTATTTCGCCCCTTCGTAATGATCCACCTGCGCCTTGCACTCCGCCCATGTGCCATACAAGCCGGGCTGTACACCCACCCAAACCACATAGTATTTTTTCTTTACCGCCATATTTTCAAAATATCGTATTTTTGCAGCCGGAAAAAAGCCAGCATCAATTTTGCAAAAATATCATTTTATTACCGAAACACAAACTATGCGATTCAGAAATTATCAACATTGCATCTTTTTCTTCGTCCTACTTCTCGTCACGGCTCTTCTATTGCCTTGCTGCCACCATTTTGGAAACAAACAAGCCTCCGACATCACCGTAACCCATACATTCCCGGACGGCAACTGGACATTTGAGGAACAGGTGCTCAACTTCAACTTCGACATTACCGACACCTCCAGTTACTATAGTATCGGTTTTGTTCTGAATTACGACAGCACTATCAACAAGCTGTCCTCTATGCCGCTGAACATCACACTGATATACCCCGACAAGATGGAGACCTTCGTCACAAGCCAGTTCAACTTCGACCCAGCCATCAACAAAAGCATTATGCCGACCGGCAAAGGCAACATTTGCAACATGCCGTTAGTGGCTTTCCCCAAAAAGAAACTCAACAAAAAAGGCACCTATACAGTCGTCCTCTACCGAAAGGCGGAAAAATACGACAACTACGGATTCAACACTCTGACGCTCAATGTTAAAAACCTTGGAAAATCCGACAAATAAAATGGGCAGAATCCTGGCAATCGACTACGGGCAGAAGCGAGTGGGCTTCGCGGTGACGGACGAACTCCAAATCTGTGCCAACGGGCTGGACACCATCCCCGTGGCGCAGGCTTTTGACTTTCTCAAGCAATATCTGCAACGGGAGAAAGTGGACGTCATCGTCGTGGGCGAGCCCCGGAAGATGGACAACACGCCATCGGAATCCAGCCGTTACATCGAGCCGTTTGTCAACAGGCTGCGCAAGGAGCTCCCCAACATTTCGCCCAGCACCACCCTCGCGCGCATGGACGAGCGTTTCACCTCCCGCCTGGCCTTCCAAACCATGATAGACATCGGGCTGAAGAAAAAAGACAGGCAGAACAAAGCCTTAGTGGACAAGATGAGCGCCACCATCATCCTCCAGTCTTATATGGAACAACAAGAAATTATCAATCAACGAAATAACGAACTATGATTCTACCTATTTACGTTTACGGCGAGCCTGTTCTTCGGAAAAGCGCCGAGGACATCGATGAAAAAGAGATTCTGACTCCGGACTTCCAGCAATTCATTGCCGACATGTTCGAGACCATGTATCATGCCGGCGGTGTGGGTCTGGCCGGTCCGCAGGTCGGTAAATCCACCAGCTTGTTCGTCATTGACACTGAGCCTTTCAAGGAGAGTTACCCTAATGTGCAGATTTACAAGGGAGCTTTCATCAACCCCGTCATCACGGAAGAATGGGGCGAGGATTTCGTGTTTGCCGAGGGCTGTCTGAGCCTTCCCCAAATCAACGAAGATGTCACCCGAAAGTCGAAGATCCACATCGAATACTACGATGAGAACGGGCAGTTCCACGAGGAGGACTTCAGCGGATTAGTGGCCCGTGTCATCCAGCACGAATACGACCATTTGGAGGGCAAGGTCTTTGTGGACCGTTTGTCGCCCATCAAGAAAATGGTGTTGAAACGACAGTTGAACGAAATCGCCACGGGCAAGACCCGGGCGGCCTACAAGACCGTATGCAAACCCCGTTAAAACAGATTCCGGTCCTGTTATTGGCAGTCGTCCTGCTGTTGACCGGGTGTCATTCGCGTAACGGGGGGAGCAAGAACACCACCTTCAACAAGCGCCAACGCAGCCTGTTGGAGTTGTACCAAACCGCCGATTCCATTTACTACAAAGAAGGACGCATCGACACCGCCGCCTTCGGGCAGTTCATCCGCAGTGCCGTCCCGTACGCCGCAGAGCACCCGCACGACACCATCGCACCGGAGATGCTCTATCGTGCCGGCATCGGCAGCATGATCTTGGCCAAAGCCGCCATCACACCAGAAGAGACCGCCCAATGGGCTAAAGAGGCCCTAAGCATTTTCCGGACCTTCCAAGAGACATACCCCGACCATGAGCAGGCCCGGATGTGCTACTACCAGCGGGGCATTGTCTATGACGACATTCTGCAAGACCATCGCAGTGCGGAAGAGGAATTCCGCGACTTCATCCACCTATATCCCGACGACCCATTAGCCCCACAACTGAAACAGTATCTGTCGCTTATGGGAAAATCGGAAAAGGAGATAGAACAAGCTTTGAAAATCCGTTAGAATTCCAAGGACAACTGGTTTTTCAGATGAAAACTCCGGCGATGATACGGTGTGAGGCCGTATTGTCGCACTGATTCAATGTGTTTGGGTGACGGATAGCCTTTGTTGTGTTTCCAGTCGTATGCCGGAAATTCAGCATCAAGGCGGCACATCAGCTCATCGCGATAGGTTTTGGCTAAAATGGAAGCTGCGGCAATGGAGAGAAACGTGGCATCACCCTTCACCACGCAGTGATAGGGGATTTTCCATCGGTCGGTGAAACGGTTGCCATCAATGAGCAGCAGGTCGGGCTTCACCGACAGGCGGCCCACCGCATCGTTCATGCACTGCACCGAGGCGTTCAGGATATTGATGCGGTCGATTTCCTTTTCCGACACCTCCGCCACGCAGAAGGCGACGGCATCCTGCTCGATCTGACGGCGAAGGGCCTCTCGTTTTTTCTCCGTAAGTTGCTTTGAATCATTAATATCCGCATTCGTATAATCGTAAGGCAGAATCACGGCGGCGGCGCAAACAGGACCGGCCAGGCAGCCGCGGCCCACCTCATCGCAACCGCATTCCAACAGCGGCACATCCGAAAAATGCGATCTCAAAGGCATAGCAATACGATTACAGCCACTATCAGAATATCATTCAGAAGACGACGGTTTTTCAACAGGCTCATCATGCTGTACAGCAATGTGAGCGGCAGCATTAAATATATCAGTGCCGGACGGAAAGCATATTGAGAGAACACCAGCGTCACCAGCATCACCACAAACAGCAAAATAATGGTCAGGAAACGCTTCCGCAGCACGATGAGTTTGGTGTCGAAGTAACGGGTGAGCGTCGCCACCATGTAGATAAAGCTCAACAACAGGACACCTGTCAACACATAGTCTATCACCTTCAACGATGCGAAATGCCGAATTATGCCAAAGTATTCCACATTCTTGATTAAATGGACGATAACAGGTGTAGTATCGGCAAGGAAGCCGACGGAGAACACGTATGCGTACACTATTTCGAAGCCGCAAATCAAAATAATGATTTCTTTGAGACTGGAAAAACGGTTGGCCAGCAGCGCCATGATGATAAAGAGCAGAATCCACACCGAATAGGGATCAATCAACGTGCAGAGACCCACCATGATGCCGGAGGCGAAGACGCGGTTTTTCACTGGTTGTTCATTGGCATCGCGGGTATTGAGCAGCAAAATGGCCGCCAACATCGGCAATGTCACCCATGTCGGAGAAAAGAGTTCCAGGAAGCGTCCGCACAAGATCAGGCCCAAGAGGAATAGCACCGGCATCCATGTCTTGTTCTCACAGAACTTGTTGACAGCGAAAAAACGTTGGATCAGCAGCAGCAAGAGCAGCAGAAGCAGGGAGGCTGTCACCCGCATGGCGAGCGGGCGGGCGGCCAGCCACGCATGAAGCGGCGCGTACAAGAGTCCCTGGCCGTCGGGCGGGCAAAGTGTCATCCGCGTGAAGATGAGATACCCCGCACCCACCAGCATCAGCACGATGAGCACCCATTGCAACACAATATGCTTGTTCAGAAAATGAAACATACTTTAAAATTTCGCGCCGCAAAAGTAAGAAAAAAGCCGCATAACTTCCGTTCCAAAAAATGTCTCCAGTCCAGAAGTACCTGCCATAAGGTCGTGAAGCGTCACGCGGGTGGGATGCAGGTTGCCATCCGCAGGAAAAGCGTAACACCGGGCCACAACTTGGTCGTCCCGCAACTGAATCAGGCCGTTATCCAGTCTGTCAAGGGCATCTTCCACCGTCATCCAATAGTAATATCCCATCCGTTGGGCCGTCAGGCAGTCGGTGAGGCCGGCATCTGCCAGCACGCGAGCGCGTTGTTCCCCCGGCCATGATTCCGCCACGGGCACCACCTGCTTGCCGGTGAAGACGGCGGCGAAAAGCGCGGCGGCGGTATAGACGGACTGTTCCGCAAGGAGGGCAAAGCAATCATCTTGACTCGTATCCAACTCATTCATTATAGGAGCGATATATTGCACCAAGCGGGCATTGGTGGTCAGTGTTTCGCCATGCTTCAGCGCGGTGACATTGGGGTGTCTGCGAACCTCTTGCAGGAAGTGTGGAAGGAATTGCGAAGTGTCCATGTTGATAAGTTTTGCGATGCAAAGATAATAAAAACGTCCGTAATCCACGAAATTAATGTACTTTTGCAGCCTTTTTTCAAACTTTATATTAAAGATAAAAAATAAGAAAAGATATGAGACAAAAAGTACTTCTTCAATTCCTGTTCGCATGTATGCTGATGATGGCCGGCGCGCCGATTTATTCGCTCACTGCCCAAACAGACACGATACCGGTAAATACGGTACATGACACCATCTGCAACAACCAACTGCCGACATACACGTTTTTAGGGGAGAGTTTCCCGCAAGGCGGCACTTACGACATCCCCGTGATGGCGCAGGACAGCACCGACAGTGTGATCATGCGATTAGAGCTGTGGGTGTGGGACAACCATACCGACACCGTCATTTTGGCGGACTGTTCCAGCGAATTTCCCATCCAGTACGCGGGAAAGGTCACCTTCCGTGGCGAGACAGAGACCACGCTGAGCTTCTCCGCCGACACCAATGGATGCCCGATATTCACTCATTTCAAAGTCACGGCCTACCCCTCCTACAACGACACGGTACCCGTACACATTTGCGAAAACGAGATGCCCTATATTTTCGGGAAGGATACACTTACCAGTCCCGGTCTCTACACCCATTCCAGCAGCACCGAATTCGGCTGCGACAGCATCCACACCATCGACTTGTACATCCATCCGGTCTATGATGTGACCGACACGATTACCGACACCATCTGCACTTTCTACCTCCCTTACCCATACGGCGACAGTCTTTTCTATGAGACCGGCGTTTACGATTTCGACCTGCACAGCACCTACGGCTGTGACAGCGCACACATCCATCTTGATCTGACCGTGTTGGAGACGCACACCGACACATTGGAGTATTCAGTCTGCCAGAACGACTTTCCTTTCGAGCTTGACAGCGTCAACATCTTCAGCGAGGCAGGAACATTTTACATCAAGCATGACGACACACTGCAGTGCCACGACATCACCGTGGTCATCCTGCACGACATGCCTTTCCACGACGACACCTTGACGGTGGACCTCTGCGATGTGGATCTGCCCTACCCTTTCGCCGACTCTCTCTTCACGGAGACGACCGTTTACACGCATTTCGACACCACGCTGCTGGGCTGCGACAGCAACACCACGCTGGTTTTGAATGTTCATAAAACCTACACCGAGGTGGACACAGTGGATATCCAGACTTGCCGTGCCGACCTTCCCACGCTGGTTCGGGACTCCTTGCTCTCCGAAGAGGGCGTTTACACATTCCACGCCGAATCCGAATTCGGCTGCGACAGCATCACGGACATCGTCCGTTTCACTATTCTGGAACATCCTGCTGACACATTGGAACTTATCCTTTGCAGCAACCAATTTCCTTTTGACTACAAAGACACCCTCATCGACAGCGCCGGCACCTACCTGTTGCGCATTCCAGTTGACAGTCTCGGCTGCGACACGTTTCGCCTGCTGACCATTCACGAAGCACCCATTTACCACGACACGTTAATGGTTGTAACATGCGCCAATGAACCGTACATCATCGGTGACTCCGTGTTCACCCTCCCCGGCACGTATGATGTGCCCATGTTCAGCGAGTACGGCTGTGACAGTCTCATCACGGTCGTCCTGGAACACAATCCCGTTTATCATTCCGAGACCTTCGAGGTGGCCACCTGTATCACAGATCTGCCATACGTTTATGGCGATTCCTCGTTTTACACTGAAGGATACCACGAAATACCCTATCAGACCATCCACGGCTGCGACAGCATCATTGCCATCAACCTGACCATCAACCCTATCATTTACAATTCCGACACCTTATATCACGAAATATGTCGTAACGAGTTACCATTCACGGCTTTCGGTCGAGCATTAACCTCGGAAGGGACCTACACGTACGTAACCTCATCCCAGGTTACGGGTTGCGATTCCGTGTTCTACTACCATCTGACGGTGCATGACAATCCGGTGGTCGCCATTGAGGGTGACGGCCATCTGTGCGAAGGATCGAGCACGATGCTCACCGTGCAACCAGCCATGACCGCATACCAATGGAACAACGGTTTCAGCAGCCAGCTCATGGAGATTCATCAGCCCGGCAGTTATTCTGTCACCGTCACCGACGGACACGGCTGCCAGAGCAACGCGCAGAAGACCGTGGCAGCAGCTCAGTTGCCCAACATTCAGATCAGCGGCAACCAGGCCATCTGTTACGGTGACAGTGCCGTGCTTACGGTTTCCGGTGGCAGCAGTTACCGTTGGGAGAGCGGCAGCACCAACAATCGCATCGTGGTCTATCCCACCGCCACCACCACCTACCGTGTGACGGGCACGGATGCCACCCCTTGTTCCAACGAGAGCCAGTTCACGGTGACGGTGCGGGCGTTGCCTGTACCGAGCATCAGCGGCAACAACGTCATCTGCCAGAACGAAAGCACCGTCTTCACGGCCAGCAACAGCCAGGCATACCGTTGGTCCACGGGTGCAACGGCCAACCACATCACCGTGCAGCAAGCCGGTGTCTATGCCGTCACGGTGACGGACGTCCATGGTTGCAAAGGCAGCACCGAGCGGGAATTGACCGTCAACGCGAAGCCGGAAGCCCGCATCTCTGGTGCCAGCCATTTCTGCAGCGGCGAGAGCAGCACTCTCAAGGCGGAGCCGACAGCCGCAGCCTATCTGTGGAGTTACAACGACTTGTCTGACCAGTCCATCACCATCACGGAAGGCGGCATATATACGGTCACGGTCACCAACGTGCACGGATGCTCCAACGTGGCCACCAAGACCATCACCATCGACACGCTGCCCCGCATCGTGATCACCGGCGACCAGATCATTTGCAAGGGTGAAAGTGCCGTGCTGACCGTCTCAGGAGCAGACAATTACATCTGGGACAACGGGAGCAGTGACAACCAAATCACTGTCTATCCGACAGAGAACACCACCTACCGCGTCACGGGAACCAACAGCACCTCCTGTTCCAACAAGAACTCCTTCTCTATTTCGGTGAAATCATTGCCGACCCCGACCATTTCCTCCAACAAGAATGCCATCTGCCGTGGCGACAGTGCCGTGCTGACGGCCTCTGTTGGCAGCCTCAGTGCTGGCAGCTCCTACCATTGGTCCAACGAAAAGACCACCAACAAGATCACCATCTATGATGCCAGCACTTACACCGTCACCGTCACCGACCCGTATGGTTGCCAGGGTACAGCCCTTTACAACCTGACCGTCAATGAGAACCCGAATGCGGTTGTTTCCGGCATCAACCATTTCTGCGAAGGAGGTCAGACAACCCTCAAGGCCATGCCAGACGGTTGTTCCTATCTGTGGAGCCACAACGGCATGAGCGATCAGACCATCACGATAACCTCCAGCGGGAGTTATGTCGTCACCGTCACCAATGCGGCGGGATGCCAGAGCGTAGCGTCCAAGGATGTGGCCACCGACCCGCTGCCCATCATCTACATCACGGGCACATCAGCCATCTGTCTGGGTGACAGCGCCGTGCTGATGGTCTCCGGGGCTGCCACCTACCGTTGGGACAACGGTAGCACCGCATCCCGCATTGTAGTCCATCCTACAGTGCAGACCACCTACCGTGTGACGGGCACCAACTACACTCCCTGTTCCAATGAAAGTGCCTTCACCGTGTCAGTGCGTACGTTACCCACACCTACCATCTCCGGCAACAACACTATCTGCCAGGGTGACAACGCCACCTTCATTGCCAATGGCGGACAACATTACCAATGGTCCACCGGCGCACAGAGCGACCGCATCACCGTCAGCGAGGCTAACACCTACCGTGTGACGGCCACCGACCAGTATGGTTGCAAGGGCACCGCCACCCGTGACCTGACCGTCAACGATCGACCCAATGTGCTTATCTCCGGCAACAGTCATTTCTGTGCCGGCCAAAGCAGTACACTCAAGGCCATGCCGAACAACTGCACCTACCATTGGAACCACAATGAGCTGTCCCAGCAGGAGATCACCATCACCAACGGCGGCACCTATACTGTAACCGTCACCAACACCTACGGATGTTCCAACACTATGACTAAAGAGGTCGTTCTTGACACCGTGCCTGTTCTCAACATCTCGGGCAACGCCGCTGTATGTCTTGGCGACAGCGCCGTGTTGACGGTTACCGGAGCCAACGCCTACCGATGGGACAACGGCAGCACTGATGCCCGCATCGTCGTTTTCCCGACGGTGCAGACCACCTATCGCGTGACGGGCACCAACAACACCCCCTGTTCCAGCGACAATTCCTTCACGGTCTCCATCCGTCAGTTGCCCATTCCCACCATTTCCGGCAACAACAGCATTTGTCAAGGGGAGAGTTCCCAATTCGTTGCCACCGGCGGGCAACAGTACCGCTGGTCCACGGGCGTGCAGAGCGACCGCATCACTGTCAGCGAGGCCAACACCTACCTTGTGACTGTCACCGACCAATATGGCTGCAAGGGCACCGCCACCCGTGACCTGACCGTCAACGAGCGGCCCAATGCGATGATCTCCGGCAACACCCATTTCTGTGCCGGCCAGAGCAGCACACTCAAGGCCATGCCGAACGACTGCACCTACCATTGGAACCACAATGAGCTGTCCCAGCAGGAGATTACCATAACCAGTGGCGGCACCTATACTGTAACCGTCACCAACACCTACGGATGTTCCAACACCATGACTAAAGAGGTCGCTCTTGACACCGTGCCTGTTCTCAACATCTCGGGCAACGCCGCTGTATGTCTTGGCGACAGCACCGTGTTGACGGTTACCGGAGCCAACACCTACCGATGGGACAACGGCAGCACTGATGCCCGCATCGTCGTCTTCCCGACCACGCAGACCACCTATCGTGTGACGGGCACCAACAACACCCCCTGTTCCAGCGACAATTCCTTCACGGTCTCTATCCGTCAGTTGCCCACTGCCACCATTTCCGGCAACAACAGCATTTGTCAAGGGGAGAGTTCCCAATTCGTCGCCACCGGCGGGCAACAGTACCGCTGGTCCACGGGCGTGCAGAGCGACCGCATCACTGTCAGCGAGGCCAACACCTACCGTGTGACGGTCACCGACCAGTACGGATGCAAGAGCACCGCCACCCGTGATCTGACCGTCAATGAGCGGCCCAATGCGATGATTTCCGGCAACACCCATTTCTGTACCGGTCAAAGCAGCACTCTCACAGCCATGCCGAACAATTGCTCATACCGTTGGAGCCACAACGATCAGACCCAGCAGGCCACAACCATATCTGCCGGCGGCCATTACATGGTCACCGTAACCAACATCTACGGATGTTCCAGCACAGCCACCAAGGATGTCATCATGGACACCTTGCCCGTCCTCAACATCACGGGTTCCTCTGCCATTTGTCATGGCGACACCGCCGTACTGACGGTCTCCGGAGCCAACAGTTACCATTGGGACAACGGCAGCACCGATGCCCGCATCATCGTTTTCCCGACCTCGCAGACCACCTACCGCGTGACGGGTACCAACAACACGCCTTGCTCCAACGAAAGCGCCTTTACCGTATCGGTACGTTCGTTGCCCACCCCGACGATAAGCGGAAGTAACGACATTTGTCAGGGTGACAGTTCCATTTTCATCGCCCTCGGCGGTAGCACCTATCAATGGTCCACGGGTATCAGCGGCGACCGTATCACCGTGCGCAACGCCGACACATATACGGTCACGGCCACCGACCAATACGGATGTAAAGGCACCACCAGTCGCAGTCTGACCGTGAACCGCACTCCGGATGTGCGCATCAACGGATCCTCTCTTTTCTGTCAGGGACGTTCCACCACACTGACTGCCGTGGGAGCATCCACATACGAATGGCAGGAGACTGGCGACATCACCCAAAGCATAACAGTCAGCCAACCGGGCACCTACACGGTCATCGGCACCAGCGACAAAGGATGCCGCGCCACCGCCAGCAAGGCCATTGCCACCACCCAAGTGTCCAATGTCTCCTTCTCCGGCAGCACCTCCTTCTGTCACGGGCAAAGCACCACGCTGACCGTCATTGGCGACAACCAATACACCTATGATTGGAATAACGGATTGAGTACAAACTCCATATCCATCACCACGCCGGGCATCTACTCCGTCACTATCACGGATGCCCACAATTGTCAAAAGATATTGACCACCACTATCATTGAGAACCCGCTGCCCACACCCAACATTTCCGGAAACTTGGAAATATGCGAAGGCAACACCACCAAGCTGACTGCTTCAGGCGGTCAGACATATCTCTGGGACGGCCATCTTTCCACCCCTTCCATCATGGTGAACAATTCCGGCACCTACAACGTCACAGTCACCAACATAAACGGTTGTTCCGCTTCCACGTCGGTGGAAGTCACCGTGCATCCTAAGCCGACCATCCAGATTATGAGCAGCCGCGACCATGTGTGCAGCAGCAGTGAATCCATCACCTTGCGGGCCATTGTGCCGAACGGTGTTTCTTATTTCTGGAATACCGGACAAGAAACGCAGTCCATCACGGTGACGCCGGGAACCACGAACACTTACAATGTGTATGTTTTCGACAGTCACGGATGTTCCAACACCTCCACCATCACCATCCAGGTGAGCCCGGAGATCACGCCGTTCATCACTGGCAACACGTCCATCTGCCAGGGTAACAGCACCACGCTGATAGCCTCCAGCAACGCCATCACTCCAGAATACCAATGGAGCACGCATCAGGCCAGCAACAGCATCACGGTCAACACGTCAGGAAACTACACGGTCACCGTCACGGACAATTCTGGCTGTACGGGTACGGCCAGTGTTTCGGTGAACGTCAACGACCTGCCCAACGCGGTCATCAGCAACCGCACCACCATCTGTCAGGGCGACACCGCCACGCTGACGGTGCAGACTGACCCGAACTGTGCAGTGGTATGGCGTACGGAGACGGGTTCCACAGACCTTAGCAACCAGAACACCTTGCGCGTGACGGAACCCGGCATCTATATGGCTGTCATCACCAACAGCAACGGATGTTCGGTGGTCCGTTCCACGGAGGTGGTACGCAACCCGAAACCGCAGGTCAGCATCAGCGGAAACACGCTGATATGCCAAGGCAATAGCACCACGCTTATAGCCGAGGGCGACTCCACGAACGATTACATGTGGGCCGCCGCCCACAATCGGGAACTGGAGGTCTCCACCCCTGGCACATACACGGTTACCGCAACCAATACTTACAATTGTTCCAGTACTGCCTCCGTTCAAGTGACCGTGCGAGAGCTACCCACACCCTCCATCAGCGGCATCTCAACCATCTGTCCCAACGGATCCACCACATTGACAGCCACTCCCGCTGCCACCTACCGCTGGTCAACGGGTGACACATTGGGCAGTATCACAGTCTATCCCACTGCCGACACGATCTATTCTGTCAGTGTCACCGACGAGTACGGATGTTCGGGAAGTTCCTCCTATCCGGTGCATATCAGTCCACTGCCTGTTGTCTCCATCAGCGGCCAATTGGAATTCTGTTCTGGTAGCAGCACCACATTGACCGTCACGCCGGGCTACACATACCTATGGTCCACACAAGCCACTGCCAACAGCATCACCGTTTCGGATGCCAACACCTATACCGTCACGGCCTTCAATGAGATTGGCTGCCAAAGCACTGCATCCGTCACCACAACGGTCCATGCGTTGCCAGATCTCAACTTCGGTATGCAGCACGACATCTGTAATGGCGAATCCTACACCTATGTGCTTCCTGCCGACTCCAACCTTACGTACCATTGGTCCAACAATGCCACAGGCAACACTCTGACGGTGCAAACCGCCGGCACCTATTCGGTAACCGTCACCAACCAATACGGCTGCAGCCGTTCGGCTTCCGACCAGTTGATTGTCCACAATTTGCCCACACCGACCATCACGGGTGAGGCCTCCGTATGCCGCGGCACCACCACCACGTTGTCCGTATCGGGAGGAACCCGTTATCATTGGTCCACCAATGCCTACACCAACTTCATTCAGGTCACCCCGAACAACAACACCACCTATTCGGTGACAGTATATAACGAATACAACTGTAGCGCCACTGCCTATCACAGCATTGCCGTCAAGGTACTGCCCAGCATCTACTTCTCCGGTGAGACCACCTTCTGCGAAGGCACCTCCACCGACATCACGGCATCCGGAGGTTCCAACTGCACCTGGAACACGGGATCGAACAACAACACTATCACCGTCAGCACACCCGGCATCTATTCGGTGACCGTCACCAACCTGCAAGGATGCCAGAGTTCCGACACCATCTCGGTCAGCACGCGTCCCAACCCTGTCGTCCAAATAAGCGGTCCCAGCATGATTTGTGAGGGCAGCTCCGCCACGCTGAATGCCACGGGTGGCAGCACATACGAGTGGAGCACGGGATCCACGAACAACAGCACGACCGTCATGCCCATTGTCACCTCCAACTATTCCGTGACGGGTTATGACCAATACGGTTGTTCCTCCACAGCGCACAAGACCGTCAATGTGGAGGCGTTGCCCGACATACACATCAGTGGTGTGAATGCCATCTGCTACGGTGACAGCACCACGTTCACCGTCTCAGGCGGGAACCTGTATCATTGGAACACGGGAGCTCAAGGCGACCATATCCGTGTTGCCAATGCGGGCAACTACACTGTCACCGCCACCTCTTCCAATGGATGTTCATCATCCGAGAGTATCACATTGACATTGTATCCCACGCCAGTGGCCTCCATCACGGGTGCCACCTCGATATGCGAGAACACCTCTGCCACTTTAGTGGCCCAAGGCGGTGATTTCTACCATTGGAACACAGGCAGCACCAATCCCACTCTGCCCATCACGAACGGAGGCACCTATACGGTTGAGGTCTCTAACGGCTACAACTGTTCATCCACTGCCTCCATCACCGTTGCAGACCTCTCCGCTCCCACACTCTACCTTTCAGGTGCGGGCAGCATCTGCGAAGGTAGCGGAACTCATCTGGTGGCCTACGGCAACGCCGCCCAGTACCAATGGAGCACGGGCGAGACCGGACAGGACATCACTGTCACCCCGACGACATCCACTTTGTATCACATCACCGCCACCGGTGCCAACGGATGTCTGAAGACCGACAGCATATACCTTACGGTGAATCCCACCTATCATGTGGCTATTTCAGGTTCCATTTGCGAAGGCGCCACCTACACCCAGAACGGCTTTGACATTCCGGCGCAGAACGAGCCGGGCGTGTTCACCTTCGACCGCAACCTCTCCAGTGTCCACGGGTGTGACAGTATCATCACGCTGACACTTACCGTGAAGCCGCTGCCCGTACTGCCAGACTCCATCACCGGCAACCCGCGCATAACACATCACGGCAGCTACGTCTTCTCCGTGGCAAGCACGCAACATGCCAACACCTTCGAATGGCGTGTTTCCAACCTCAATTGGACATTCAACACCAATACAAACCTGAACACCATCACGTTGAATGTGGAACAGAACGGTTCCGGTATCCTCACGGCCAAGGCCATCAACGAATGCGGATTCCGAGAGGTCAGCATGGACATCTACTGCAACGTCTCGGTGGACGAGTACACCAATGAGAGCAACATCCTGGTTTATCCCGTCCCCACCTACGACCAGCTGAACATCAACCTTGAGCAGGCCGGCGACAATGTGGATAAGATTCTGATTTACGATTTGTCAGGACGAATGATCCAGAGCGTGCCGGTCACGGAAAGCCTCGTGCGCATCAGTTGCGGTCAATTCGCTGCCGGACAATACCTCATCCGCTTCCTCAACGCCGACGGAAAGACGGTGGACACCCGGAAGATCATCATCAGAAGATAACAATTGTTTCATCTTTATGCTATAACAACATTTTTTCACGATATATAACTCACAATCAAAATCATAATGGAATACAATTTTCGCGAAATCGAGGCCAAATGGCAGAAAATCTGGAAAGACTCCAACATCTACCGAACAACCATAGACCCGTCCAGACCGAAGTACTACGTCTTGGACATGTTCCCCTACCCTTCAGGGGCCGGACTGCATGTGGGCCATCCGCTGGGCTACATCGCTTCGGACATTTATGCCCGGTACAAACGCCAGAAGGGGTTCAACGTACTGCACCCGATGGGCTATGATGCCTTCGGCCTGCCGGCAGAGCAATACGCCATCCAGACCGGCCAGCATCCGGCTATCACCACCGAAAAGAATGTCAACCGTTATCGGGAACAGTTGGACAAATTGGGTTTTTCCTACGATTGGAACCGCGAATTCAAGACCTGCGACCCCGAATACTACAAGTGGACACAATGGACCTTCATCCAGCTCTTCAACTCCTATTATTGCAACCAGGCAAAACAGGCCCGTCCCATAGACGAGTTGGTTGAGGCCTTTAAGACCTCCGGCACAGACGGATTGGATGTGGCACAGACCAACCCGCTCTCGTTCACTGCCGAAGATTGGAATGGCATGGGCGAGAAGGAGCAGCAGGAGATTCTGATGAATTACCGTTTAGCCTACTTGGCTGACACGTGGGTCAACTGGTGTGCAGGCCTGGGCACCGTGCTTGCCAACGATGAAGTGGTGAACGGGCTCTCCGTACGCGGAGGCTTCCCGGTGGAACGCAAGCTGATGCGGCAGTGGATCCTGCGTGTGTCCGCATACGCGGAACGCCTGTTGCAGGGATTGGAGAAAGTGGAATGGACCGACTCGCTCAAAGAGATCCAGCGCAACTGGATCGGACGCAGCGAAGGTGCCGCCATCTGGTTTCCATTAGCCAGCGAAGGGCAATATGACTGGAAGAGACTTTACATGGGTGGCAACTTCGACGGACTGCAAAACGAGGTCTCTTTCGAGATTTTCACCACCCGTCCTGACACCATCTTCGGGGTGACCTTCATGGTTCTTTGTCCCGAACATGAGATGATTGAACGCATCACCACGCCGGAACAAAAAGCCGAGGTGGAGGCGTACGTCACGTGGGCCAAGAACCGGTCCGAGCGCGAGCGCCAGGCCGAAGTCAAGAAGGTGAGCGGTGTGTTCACGGGTGCGTATGCCATCAACCCCATCACCGAGGAGCGCATTCCCATCTGGGTGAGTGACTATGTATTGTCGGACTACGGCACGGGAGCCATCATGGCCGTACCCGCACATGACAGTCGCGACTTCGCCTTTGCGCGCCATTTCAACCTGCCCATCCGCCAAGTAGTGGCCCCCAATCCCAACGATCTGAGCGACCCCAGCACTTGGGAGGAGAGCATGGACAGCAAGACCGGATACATGGTGAACAGCGGCTTCCTTGACGGAATGACCGTCAAGGAGGGCGGCAAGACCATCATTGAGAAGGTGAACACCATGTGCATCGGTTATGGCACGGTGAACTACCGCCTGCGCGATGCCATCTTCAGCCGCCAGCGCTACTGGGGCGAACCATTCCCTATATATTATAAAGATGGTATGCCCTACACCATTCCTGTGGAGGAATTGCCGGTCGAGCTTCCCGAAATCGACGAATTCAAGCCCACCGAGACTGGCGAGCCGCCGTTGGCCCGCGCCAAGAACTGGACCTATAACGGTTATCCCATGGAGTACAACACCATGCCCGGATTCGCCGGTTCCTCCGGTTACTACCTGCGCTACATGGACCCGCACAACGACAAGGAATACTTCTCCAAGGAGTCCAACCAATACTGGCGCGATGTGGACCTTTACGTGGGTGGTGCCGAACACGCCACCGGACACCTTATCTACTCCCGCTTCTGGAACAAGTTCCTGTTCGACATCGGATTAAGCTGCGAAGAGGAACCCTTCAAGAAGCTCATCAACCAGGGGATGATCCAGGGCCGTTCCAACTTCGTGTATCGTATTGTGGGCACCAACCAGTATGTCTCCAATGGTTTGAAAAATGATTATGATGTCACGCCCATCCATGTGGATGTGAACATCGTGAAAAACGACATCTTAGACATAGAAGCCTTCAGGAACTGGATGCCCGACTTTGCCGATGCGGAGTTCATTTTAGAAAACGGCCAATACATATGCGGCTGGGAGGTGGAGAAGATGTCGAAATCCAAGTACAACGTCCAGAATCCAGATGATTTGGTGGAGAAATACGGAGCCGACACGCTGCGCATGTATGAAATGTTCCTCGGCCCCATCGAGATGGCCAAGCCTTGGGACACCAATGGCATCGAGGGTGTTTCCCGTTTCATAAAAAAATTCTGGAAACTCTTCTTCAACCGCGACAACGAGTGGTGCGTCACCGACGACGAGCCCACGCGGGCCGAGTACAAGTCGCTGCACAAGACCATCAAGAAGATTGAGGAGGACAACGAGAAGTTCTCCTTCAACACGGCTATCAGCGCCTTCATGATCTGCACCAACGAACTGACAGACGCCAAATGCAGCAAACGCAAGATTCTTGAGCCGCTTTGCATTCTCCTGTCGGCCTACGCACCGCACATCACCGAGGAGCTCTGGGCACAGCTTGGCCACAGCGACTCCATCGTCACGGCAGCCTTCCCGACGTATGACGCATCCTATATGGAAGAAACAGACTTCACCTATCCGGTTTCTTTCAACGGCAAGATGCGCGTGAAGCTCAGTTTCCCCGTCACCTACACGCAGAAGGAGATCGAACCCATCCTGCTGGCCAACGCCGACGTGCAGCGCTGGCTCGATGGCAAAGAGCCCAAGAAAATCATTATCGTACCCAAACGCATCATCAACATCGTCCTGTAGAGGCATTCCACATCACACCATCGCATGAAACAGAAAGACTTCGTCTTTAACATCTGTCTGCTTCTGTTTCTCAACCTGTTAGTAAAACCCTTCTGGCTCCTGGGCGTGGAGGTCGGGGTGCAGAACCAGGTGGGGGCGGCTGACTATGGTCTTTACTTCGCCATCTTCAACTTCACCTACGTGTTCTACATGCTGTTGGACATGGGCATTTGCAATTTCAACAATCGCACCATCGCCCGCAACAACCAACTGTTAAACAGATACTTGTCATCCATAATAGTCTTGAGGCTAATTCTTTGCATCATCTATTTTGTGGTGATATTCACGGTGGCGTTGATCATCGGCTACCATGGTATTCAGCTGAAACTTCTGTTCTGGATTGGGTTCAACCAGTTCCTGAATGCCACGATGCTCTATCTGCGTTCCAACGTGTCGGCGCTGCTCATGTTCAAGACCGACAGTTTCCTCTCGGTGCTTGACCGGCTGCTGGCTATCCTTTTCTGCGGGATGCTGCTTTGGGGCCACCTCACCGACAAGCCCTTCCGGATCGAGTGGTTCGTCTATTGCCAGACAGCGGCATACTTGTTAGCGATTGCCGTGGCTTTGTTTATCGTATTGAAAAAATCAAAATTACGAAGGCTGGCATGGAACAAGAAACTCTCTCTTCTCATCCTGAAAAAAAGTCTTCCCTTTGCTCTTCTGACCCTGCTGATGGCCTTTTACAATCGTATTGACTCAGTAATGATCGAGCGTCTGTTGCCCTCGGATATTGCTGCCACGCAGGCGGGCATCTACGCCTCCGCATTCCGTTTGCTTGACGCGTTAGTAATGATTGCATACCTGTTTTCCGTCATCCTGCTGCCTCTGTTTTCCAAAATGATCAAAGAGAAAGAGAACGTCCAGCCCATCGTTCGCACGGCGTTCTCGTTCCTGTACGTCTTCGCCATCGGGGCGACGGTAGTGCTGGTAAGCTACCGCGAGCCCATCCTTGCCTGGCTTTACAAGGACCACGTTGCGGCCTCGGCGAACGTCTTCGCCCTCCTGATTCCCTGTATCATCCCCATCGCCTTCACATACGTATTCGGCACGCTGCTAACCGCCAACGGCAGCCTCAAGAAACTGAACATCACGGCTTTGGCGGGCATTATTGTCAACATTCTGATTAACATAATCCTGATACCGAGATTCCAGGCACGTGGCGCAGCGGTGACGAGCCTATGCACCCAGTCGGTCGTTTCCCTGCTGCAGTTTTTCATCGCCATCCGGGAACTGAAGGTGCCTTTGCGCAGCCTGCCATGGGTTTCCTGCCTGCTCTTCACCATTCTGATAATACCCACCACCCTGCTCGCCCACCAGCATCTGCCCCTGAAGGTTCTTCCTTCTCTAATCATTCTGGTCGCCGCAACCTTAATCTACGGACTTGTCACACGCCTTATCGACCTCCGGGGCCTCCGCGAGACCATCACCCGAAAATCCTGACCATCATGCGCTTGGACAAATATCTTACCGAAAAACAGTTCTTCCCTTCTCGGGAAAAAGCCCAGACCGCCATCCGGCATCAGACCGTGAAGGTAAACGGGAACATCATCACCAAGGCATCCTACGATGTGACAGAGACAGATCTGGTGGAAGTCATCGACATTTTCAACAAGTACGTCAGCATGGGCGGCCTGAAATTAGAAAAGGCCATCGAGGATTTCGGGCTTGACTTCTATGGGAAAAGCGTATTGGACATCGGGGCTTCCACGGGCGGGTTCACGGACTGCGCCTTGCAACACGGCGCCGCGAAAGTGGTGGCTGTGGATGTGGGTTCGGACCAGTTGGCTGACAAACTGCGCCAAGACCATCGTGTAACCTCCTTGGAAAACCAGGACTTCCGCACGCTCACGCCCGAAATGCTTCACGGGGACATGTTCGACTTCATCGTCTCCGATGTCTCTTTCATCTCCCTCACCCATATTCTGCCCTACTGCGCCCAATATCTGAAACCCGACGGACTGATGATGCTGCTCATCAAACCGCAATTCGAGGCCGGCCCCTCGTTTTTGAACAAAAGCGGCATAGTAACCGATGAAAAAGGGTATAAAATCGCCATCCAGAAAGTGGTGGGCGAAGCTTTAAACCAGCGTTTCCATCTGCACAACATCGGTATTTCCACCCTGTTTGAGCTGCACAAAAACGTGGAATTCATCTCATTATACGGAAAAAACGACAACCGGTTCCGACTGGATTTGAACAAGCTCTGCCAGGAAGTGAAACTGGTTAAAAAAGATTTATAACATCCAATATCCCCATCATGTACGAACATATCTTCACCTTTTTGTCCAAACTTGTGGCGAACAATAACCGCGAGTGGTTCCAACAGCACCGTGACGAATACGAGGCTGCCTGGGGGAGTTTCCAGGAAATCGTGGAAGAGCTCATCGGCGAGATTCAGAAATTCGACCCCAGCGTCGGCTATCTTACGCCAAAGGACTGCACATACCGCATATATCGCGACTTGCGTTTCTCCTTAGACAAAACACCCTACAAGGGACATTTCGGGGCATTTGTCAATGCTGACGGAAAGAAGGCAAACTACGGAGGCTACTATCTCCAGATCGAACCGCATCAGTGCATGTTAGCCAGCGGCGTGTGGTGGCTGCCCTCGAAAGAGATGCAAGCCCTACGGCACGCCATCGCCGACCAGATGGACATTTATCATGACATTGTGGAGAATCCCGCCTTCAAGAAGTTGTGCCCTACCATCGGATTAGAACACCTCAAACGGATTCCGAACGGTTTTCCGAAGGATTTCCCCCATCCGGAATATCTGCTTTGCAAAGATTACACTTGTT
Source organism: Bacteroidales bacterium (assembly GCA_016285145.1). Taxonomy (GTDB): domain Bacteria; phylum Bacteroidota; class Bacteroidia; order Bacteroidales; family WCHB1-69; genus F23-D06. The sequence continues at coordinate 25,013 of JAEEQE010000029.1, forward strand.
ACTGTACCATCAAGCCTGCCGACCTGTCGCGCAAAGACGGAATCAAGCGCATCGGCGAAAAATTCCATATCATGCAGCCTTTCAACGAGTTTTTGAAAGAGAACATTCTCATTAACATAGAAGAGATGGAAAGCATGAAAGGGGTGGTGAAGTTTGTGTGAGCAATACGTTATTCATCTGCAAGATATAGAAGACATAAAAAAAGCCGTTCTTTTCGAACGGCTTTTTTTTTAACGTTTGGCAACAGCCTGTTATTTTTCACTGCATTTCTCGCAGCTGAAGCATTTCCACACCAAAGCGGAAAGGGCTGCACCGATAAGCGGAGCCACGATGAACACCCACAGGTCGCACAAAGCCTGACCACCAGCGAACAGAGCCGGTCCGATGGAACGGGCGGGGTTCACGGACGTGCCCGTCAGATTGATGCAAACGAGGTGGATCAGAATCAGTGTGAGGCCGATAGCAAGACCAGCGAAATTGCCGGCACCGACTTTCTCATCGGTCGTGCCCAGCACAACCAACACAAAGATGAAGGTGGCGATGATCTCCACAAGGCAGGCGCCCAGCGGACCGCCGGCATTGGCAACGCCGTTACAGCCAAGTCCAGTCATGTTTTCAGCGATTACAGTGCCAAAGGCGCATCCACCAGCGGACGGGGTCACGATGTTGACGAGAGCCAACAAGACAGCACCAGCGATGATACCACCGATGATCTGGCCACACCAGTAGCCGACAGCATCCTTCCAGCTCATACGTCCCGAAAGGGCAACGCCAAGCGTGATGGCCGGATTGATGTGGCAACCGGAAATGCCACCGATAGTGTAAGCCATTGCCACCACGGAAAGACCGAAGGCGATAGCCGTACCGACCACGCCCGCAGGAGTGGCACAACCGAGGAACATAGCCGTTCCGCAGCCAAGTAACGTGAGAACGAACGTTCCCACCATTTCAGCGAAATACTTTTTCATAAGCGTTTAATTTAAGTGGTTAATAAAAAGGTTTATAAAACAGTTCCGATTATACATTATTTACATGTTAAAACTCAATGACTAACAGATTCCTCACTTACTGCGGATGGCTGAGGGCGGCTGATGGCCAGCAGCGTGAAGAACACAAGCAAACCATTGACAATCAGCAATTCATAGCCAAACTTATAACCGTTAAGCCACTCCACGGAATGGGACGACACAATATAGCAGAGCGTGGGAATCAGAACGGCGATCAGCGGGATAAGAAAGCGTCTCGACGCGGGGATTTCCCGATGAGTGAAGATGCCGAACACGAAGAGGCCAAGCAAGGGGCCATACGTATAGGAGGCCACCGTGAAGATGATGCGGATCAACGCATCATTATGATGGTTGGCCACCACGATAATCACAATCAGGAAAAGCATGGATATGGCCAGATGCACCAGCCTGCGCACCCGTGTCTGCGCCTGTGCCGACGGGAAACGCTTCTCTATGCCGAGAATGTCGTAACACACCGTCGTGGTCAAAGCCGTGAACGTCCCGTCCGCACTGGAAAATCCGGCGGAGATAAGACCGAACACGAAGACCAGCGCCCCGAACTTGCCCAAATACTTGAACGCGATTTCCGGATAGATCCTGTCAGTGGGCATGCTCGCCACGTCAATGCCGTTACGTTTGGCGAACACCAGCAGCATCCCGCCCAAGAGGAGGAACAACACATTGACCACCACCAATATAAGGGTAAAAGAAAACATATTGCGTTGGGAATCACGTAACGTTTTGCAGGACAAATTCTTCTGCATCATATCCTGATCCAGCCCCGTCATGGCAATAGTGATGAACATGCCGCCGATAATCTGTTTCAGGAAATAGCTGTTGTTGCGCCAATCCGTATTCACAATCGTGCGACAGTCGGTGCCATCCTTGCCCACATCCGACATGGCTTGCCACAGTCCGGAAAAGGAGCCACCCATATCCTTCATGATCACGATGATAGTGACAACCAGAGCCCCTATCAGGAAGGTAGTCTGCAACATATCCGTCCAGACCACGGTTTTCAGACCGCCGCGGAAGGTGTACAGCAGGATGATGGCAATCATCACAATGGCAGTCAACCATATCGGGATATGCCAGCCGTCGAAGACAAAGACCTGAAGAACGAAGATCACGAGATACATGCGCAAGGCCGATCCGAGAAGACGCGACACAAAGAAAAGCACCGATCCTGTCTTGTGCGCTTCATTCCCTATCCGCGACCCTAAATACTCGTAAATGGAGGTCACTCCAGACTTATAGTACAACGGCAGAAGAATCATCCCAATCACCACATAGCCAAGAATATAGCCAAGCACAACCCCCAGGTATGTAAACTGGGTCGTATAAACATCACCCGGCACCGACATGAAGGTCACGCCGGAGAGTGAGCTGCCAATCATGCCATACGCCACCACAAACCAGGGCGACTTCCGGTTGCCCGTGAAATAGGTCTGGTTGTCCGCTTTCCGGGAAGTGATTCCTGTGATCACGAACAACAGCACCACGTAGAAGAGGAAGAACGAGAAGATGAAGATTTGCATTAACGGTTTGCGATTAACGGTTTACGATTTGCGATTACTTATTGTAACCCGGTTTTCCCAATAGTGTGAACATATTGCGTTTGTAGGCCTCCACACCAGGCTGGTCGAACGGGTTGACTCCCAGCATATAACCGCTGACAGCGCAGCTCATCTCAAAGAAATAGATCAGTTCGCCGAGATAGAACTCATTAATCTCGGGAATGGTGATGCGGATATTCGGTACTTTGCCATCCACATGTGCTTGGCAGGTTCCCTGCTGCGCAATATGGTTAATCTCATTTATACTTCTGTGTTGCAGATAATTAAGTCCATCCGTATTCTGCTCATCGAAAGGAATTGGAACCGTATGATGCGCATTCTCCACGGTCAGGACCGTCTCAAAGAGCTGGCGGGAGCCGTCTTGGATATACTGGCCAAGGGAGTGCAGATCGGTGGAGAAGATGGCGCCTGCCGGGAAGATACCCTTCAGTTCCTTGCCTTCGCTCTCGCCGAAGAGTTGTTTGAACCATTCAATCAGATAGAAGAATCTGGGTTCGAAGGAGGTCATCAGTTCCACTTTCAGATTCTTATTATACAAAACGTTACGTAAAGCGGCATACTGCATAGCCGGGTTGGTGTCGAAGGATTTCGCCTCCATCAGTTGCTGACGCATTGCGCGGGCACCGTCCAGCAGTTTGCGGATGGAGAAGCCTGCGGCGGCGATAGGAAGCAGGCCCACAGGGGTAAGCACAGAGTAACGTCCGCCCACATCATCGGGAATCACGAAAGTGGGATAGCCGGACTGGTCGGCGAGGGTTTTGAGAGCGCCACGGGCCTTGTCGGTGATGGCCACGATACGCTGGCGGGCCTCCTCCACGCCATATTTCTGTTCACAATGCTGTTTGAGGATGCGGAAGGCGATGGCGGGTTCCGTGGTGGTGCCGGACTTGGAAATCACCACGAGGCTATAATCTTTTGCGGCGAGCACGTCCAACAGGTCGTGCAGGTAATCCTCGCTCATGTTGTTGCCGGCATAGACAATCTGCGGTTTCTCGTTCGGCAGCATTGGGCTGAAACTGTGCTGCAGGGCTTCGATGACGGCGCGGGCACCCAAATAGGAACCGCCGATACCGATCACCACCACCACCTGTGATTTGGCAGCCAAGCGTGCGGCCACGGACTCTATTTCCAAAACATCCGGCTCTGAAACCTCCTGGGGTAGATTCACCCAGCCGAGAAAGTCATTTCCTCTGCCGGTTTTATTGACTGTTTCCTGATAGGCAGCTTCCGCCGCAGGGGCCTGGGCCTTCAATTCGGCCTCGGGAACAGCAAAAAAGGCATCTTGTAAAGAAATCTTCATAACAATAATTTATAGATTATAATTTAGATTATTAATTTTCAAAACATTAAACCTCCAACATAAAACAGAGGCTGCAAAGATAGAAATTTTGTATTTTTGCGCCTTTAAAAAAAAGCGATTTTGAGATTTTTTTTCCTAAAAATATATCATTTTTTTGACGAGCACCGTTCCGCGCTATGGCTCACGCTCCTGTTGGTTGTGTTCCTGTGTGTGCTATCGGCGCTGCGTCTCCGTTTTGTGGAAGACATCGGCAGTTTTCTGCCTAACAATCGCGAAAACAAGCGCATAAACGAAGCCTACCAGCATCTTGGCGGTGACAACAAGCTGGTCATCAGCATCGCCATGAAGGACACCGCCGCAGAGGCGGACCCGGACCTCCTCTCCTCTGTGGCCGACAAGGTGGCCGAGAATCTGGCCAAGGCTGACACATCCGGCCTCATCAAGCAGATGCGCTATCAGGTGGACAACCAAGAGGTGGAAGATGTAATGTCCTTTGTTTTAAACAATCTGCCTTACTTCCTTACGGATGAGGACTATAGCCGGATGGACACGTTGGTTACGCCAGAGCACATCGCCGTGCAACTGGCCGCCGACCGGCAGCTCCTCGCCTCGCCTGTGCCCATGATGCGACCGATGATCCAGCACGACCCGATATTCTTCTCCGCCAATGTGCTGCAAGCCCTGTCCGACTTCAAACTCGACGACAGCTATCAGACAGATAATGAGCATATTTTCAGCAAAGACGGCAAAGAAGCCCAGGTAATCGTGACTTCCAACTATCCGTTAAGCGAGACCAAACGCAACGGCCAACTTATACGCCTTATCGACCAGACCATGCGGGAGGTGGAACAGCAGCAGGGCAGCGACGTTCGCATCTCCTGTTTCGGAGCCTCGCAAGTGTCGCTGACCAACTCCAAACAGATAAAGAAAGACAGTTTCACGGCCATTGGCATAGCCTTGCTGTTCATCGTCGCCCTGCTCTACTACTATTACCGCAATTTCCGCAGCATCCTGATGATCCTGGTGTCGATCTCCTTCGGGGCGCTGTTTGCTCTGGGAATCATCGCACTCGTCAAGAATCCGGTGTCCGTCATCGCCATCGGAGTAGCATCCATCATTTTAGGCATTGCCATCAACTACCCCATCCATTTCCTGTCGCATTTCAAGCGCACCGACGATAAGACGCAGATACTCAAAGATATTGTCAACCCCTTGTTAATCGGGAACATCACCACGGTGGGAGCTTTCCTCAGTCTTCTTTTCATCAGTTCCGATGCCATGAAAGATCTGGGGCTTTTTTCCGCCTTGCTGTTAGCCGGCACCATCCTGTTCGTACTCATCTTCTTACCACATCTGACGGGGAAGCATTTCCCGGGCACAAACCGCGACCTTGCCTTCCGGCGGGTGGCCGAGTTCCGTTTCGAGAACATCCGTGGGCTATTCTGGATCATCATTGCGTTGACCATTGTATTTTACATCTTCAGTTCGCGCACCTCTTTCGACACCGACATGCACCATATCAACTACATGACGAAAGAGCAACAGGCGGCCTTCGACAAACTGCGTGCCGAGAGCGACACCACCGTCAACACGGTATATGTCATCGCCGAGGGAAAAACTTTAGACGAAGCGCTATCGAACCAAGAAACAATACTGGACAAACTGACATTAGCCGATAGCATATACCCCTCCGCCATTACCCGTTACAGCGGCATCGGGCGGTTCATCCCATCCCAAGAGACACAACGGCAACGGCTTGCGCAATGGAACAACTTCTGGGAAGGCCGGCGCGAAGCCTTTTGTGCCGACTTGGACCAAGCGGCTTTGCGCAACGGATTCAATCCGGAAGCCTTCGCCCCGTGCAAGGAAGCCATCACACGAACATACACGATTCAAGACAGCGGCTTCTTCCAACCGATTTGGGAACCGTTAGCCTCCAACTACATTGTGCAGACAGAAGACAAGGTGATGATTTACAATATCTTAAAAGTAAAAAAAGAAGATAGTGAAAACCTTGACACCGATCTGAACAGAATACTGGAGCATGACAACGGTTTCGCGTTCACCGACACCTCCATCGCTTCGCGGTTGGTGGCGGCGCTCTCCTCCGACTTCAACTATGTGCTGTACATCTGCGGAATCATCGTGTTCGCTTTCCTGCTCTTTTCTTTTGGCAGACTGGAAATCAGCCTCATGGCTTTTCTGCCGCTCTTCATCGCATGGATCTGGATTTTGGGCATCATGGGCTTGACGGGCATCCGTTTCAACATTGTGAACATCATTTTAGCCACCTTCATCTTCGGCATGGGTGACGACTACTCCATCTTTGTGACAGAAGGGCTTCTGTACGAGCACGCCTACGGGCGCAAGATGCTGGCGCAGTTCAAGAATTCCATCATATTATCGGCCTCCATCATGTTCATCAGCATCGGGATGCTGGTATTTGCCAAGCATCCGGCCATGCGTTCATTAGCGGAGGTCACCATCATCGGCATGTTTTCGGTGGTGCTGATGGCCTACATCATCCCGCCGGTAGTCTTCAAATGGCTGACCACGAAGAAAGGCCAGCCGCGCCGGTACCCCATCACCCTGCGAAGCATCTTGTGCAGCATCATCGGATTCCCCTACTTCTTCCTTGGAGTGGTGGCTCTTTCCGTTTCAGGATTCTTCCTGCTCACCCTCGGCGGACGCACCGAGAAGCACAAACTACAATATCACAAGGTATTACGACGGCTTCTGCTTTCCACCGCCCGTATCATACCCAACTCATCCTTCCGTATCCTCAACCCCCATGGCGAGGACTTCGAGAAGCCGGCGGTCGTTGTCTGCAACCACCAGTCGCACTTCGACCTGCTCTACACGCTACTGCTCTCGCCCAAGATCATCGCCCTCACCAACGACTGGGCCTGGAACATGCCGCTCTACCGGCGCATACTGCGCAATGGCGATTTTCTGCCCGTATCGTATGGCATGGATTCCAATTTCCCGAAAATCAAAAACATGATTGAAAAGGGATATTCAGTATTAGTGTTTCCCGAGGGCACGCGCTCTGCCGACCATTCCATCCTGCGCTTCCATCAGGGAGCCTTTGTACTGGCCAACAAATTAGGCGTGGACATTCTTCCCATCGTCGCGCACGGCATTGGCGACATGTTCCCGAAATACGACACCTACATCCACCGCGGGCAAGTCACCGTGTCGATCGGCGAGCGCATCACCGCGGACGACAAGACCTTCCGAGGGGACAAGACAGCCTTGGAAACCGCCCGTCTTATGCGTCACGAGTATATCCGCCAATACGACGAGCTGAAGCGCCAGTGTGAGACGCCAGACTATCTCCAGCATCTGGTTTTCCAAAAGTATATATACAAAGGTAAAGATATTGAAACACAATGCCGGAAGAAGCTGTTCTGGAGACAGGAAATCGCGGATGCATTAGCCGTCATCCCCAAAAACGGAAGCCTTCTGTACCGCAACTGCGGCCACGGGGAACTCTCCCTGATGACGGCCCTGCTACGTCCCGACATAGAGGTGACGGCCTTTGACACTGACGAGGATAACATCGCCATTGCCAGCCACTGCACGCTCCTGCCGGACAATCTGCACTACACCCACACGCTCCCTGATGCAACCGCCTTCGACCATATCCTGGACGAAGCCGAACTGCTAAGCTCCGGCACAACGGAAAACACACGCCCGACAGACAACGAACCGAATCTTGAATAAAACGCCAAACAAATGTCAGCCCATCAGAACGACACACATTACGACATCATCATCCTCGGAACCGGCCTCGGCGGTCTGGTATGCGGCTACATTTTAAGCAAAAACGGGTACAAGGTATTACTATTGGAGAAAAACGCCCAGATTGGCGGATGCCTGCAGACATTCAAACGTTTCGGGGTGAAATTTGACACTGGGATGCACTATATCGGCAGTATGCTGCCCGGACAGATCCTGCACCGTCTCTTCCATTACTTGAACCTGTTGGATGACGTGCCCATCAGCCGGTTGGACGAGAACGGCTACGATGTGTTTTCCATTGCCGGAAGGCATTACCAATACGCATCGGGCTACGACCGTTTCATCGACACGCTGGCCCAGCAATTCCCTGACAATCGTGAGGATCTGCGCGAGTACACCCGTCGCTTGCAGGCCATTGCCGACGCTTCCCCGTTATATAATTTGAGGAAAGTGGAGGAGAATGTCTTCATCGAAGCGGACTACATAAAGACGAGTATCAACGACTTCATCGCCTCGGTCACGGACAACCGGTCCCTGCGGGATGTATTGGCGGGCAACCTGCCCCTTTACGCGGGCGTGCGCGACAAGACGCCGACCTATATCCACGCCCTTATCAACAACTTCTACATCCAAAGTGCCTGGCGCATCGTGGGCGGCAGCGACTGCATTGCGCAGTCCTTGGCGAATTCCATCCGCCGTTTCGGTGGGGAGATCCGCACCCGCAGCGAAGCCACACGCATCCTTTGTAACGACACGCGGGCCACGGGCGTGGAGCTGGCCTCCGGCGAAATCATCGAAGCCGACTCCATCATCTCGAACTTCCACCCGCAGGCCACCATCGACCTCATCGACTCCCATCTCATACGGAAGGCATATCGTGACCGCATCCACGGATTGGAGAACACCATCTCCAATTTCACCGTCTATATCAAGTTCAAGGAAAAGTCCACCCCCTACCTCAACTACAACTACTATTTTTATGAGAATGAAGATGTTTGGACGGCCAATGACCGTAAGCCAGGGGATCCGTTGCGCAGTTACCTGTTCATGCACCAGTGTGCGCAAGACGGGCAGCAATGGGCACAGAGTGCCGAGCTTATAGGTTACATGCAGTTTGACGAGGTGGCCCGATGGGCCAACACAAAGGTCGGGCAGCGAGGGGAAGCGTATTTGGAGTTCAAGGAGCGTACCGCCGAGCACTTCCTGGACACGCTGGAGCGTTCCTTCCCCGGCATACGTTCCTCCATTGAGGGGTATGAGACATCCTCACCTCTCACCTACCGCGACTACACGGCCACCCGCTTCGGCTCCATGTACGGCATCATCCGCGACAAGAATTTCCCGACGCAGACACTCGTGTCGCAGCGGACCAAGATACCGAACCTCTTCATGACCGGCCAGAACATCAACTCGCACGGCATCTTGGGCGTGACCATCGGGGCGGCTCTCACCTGCGCGGAGTTTTTGGGTCTGAATAAAATTATCGATGAGATAGAGATAAGCCATTAACTATTAGCAACCGGTGTTAAAATATAGAATAAAGAATTAAAAATTAAAAATTTACATATAACACACAGCCAATAGCCAACAGCTAAAGGCAAAAAGAAAGAAAAGATATGAAACTGAAACTGATTTATCCGAAATGGAAGAAATTGCCTGGGCAAACCACCTTCAACCTGCCGCCGCACGGTCCTGTAGTGTTCGCTGCCACCTTGCCTGAATACGTGGACGTATCTTTCACGGACGAGAACGTGGAAGATTTGGACATGGATGAAGAATGCGATGTGGTAGCCATCTCGATGATGCTCACCACGCAGGTGAAACGAGGCTGGGCCATCGCCGACGCCTACCGTGCCAAGGGCATTCCCGTCATGTTCGGCGGCATCTCCACCATGCTGCATGCGGAGGAGACCCTGCAACATGCCGACAGCATCTTTTTAGGTGAGTCGGAGGGCCGTCAGGAACAAGTCTTCCAGGACTTGCAGAACGGGTGCCTGAAAAAAGTGTACAACTACATGGGGCATCAGCCTGACATCGCGTTGGTGGGGCCCGCGCGCCGCGACCTCTACAAACGGGAGCTATACAACCACAAGGGGGTGCAAATGGTGGATCTCTTCCACGCCTCCCGCGGATGCCGTTTCAGCTGTTACCCGTGCGCCGTCTCCTACCTCGGAGGCCGATGCTTCCGCCCGCGGCCCATCGACAAGACCATCGCCGACTTGGAATCCATCGACAACAATCGGCTTTTCATCGTGGACAACTCGCTGGCCCAGAACAAGCAATGGGAAATGGACCTCTTCCGCGAGATGATTCCGCTCAAAAAGAAATGGATCAGCCACACCATCGAGGACGACCCGCAGGTGCTGGACCTCGCCGCACAAGCCGGTGCCTGGTACGTGTATCAGGCCGTGTATGACACCTCCGACTACATCAAGGAACGGGTGAAGCGATACCACGACTACGGTATCGGAGTGGAGGGGACCATCCTCTTCGGATTGGACAACCAGACCGAAGACGACATCCTTCGTCTCATCGACTTCCTGCTGAAAATAGACCTTGATCTGGCCGAGTTCACCATTCTGGCCCCATTCCCGCACACCAAGGCCTACGACGACCTGATGCGCCAAGGGCGTATCTTTGACCACGACTGGGACCATTACAACGCCGGACAAGTGGTCTATCAGCCCAAACACATGTCACCCGAACGGCTTCAGGAGCTGTACGAATACGCATGGAAAGCCTTCTACCAGGACGAGACGCAAGAGGAGAAAATGTTCAAACTTTTCACCAATGTGATGCTCCGCGAGATGGAGGACGGCACCTACCGTCCGCGCAACCGCAAGCTCGCCAACAAGAGTTTTGGCAAGGACGTGGACCGCAGCAAGAGCCACTTCAACGCTTTTTAATTCACAATCACCGATTTTTATCAACAGCCGTATGTTAGTACGGCTGTTTTTTTTTACCTTTGCAGCCATAATAAAAACGATTAACCAATAAAATCCTCATAGTATGAAAAAAGCTGTTTTTACTCTCTCCATTGTTTTCCTTGCTTTAACGGCCATGTCGCAATCCGACATTGTACCTGCGGGCGGCACAGCAACCGGCAGCGGCGGCAGCGCCACCTACACCATCGGACAACCCGCCATCCAGCGGGTGCAGAACGGCAACACCTACATCATTGAGGGTGTGCAGCAGCCCTACGAGATCCAGACCGTGGGCGTGGACAACCACCCCGGCATCACGTTAGAGGCCGTCGTCTATCCGAACCCCACCCGTAACGTGGTCCATCTGCGCATCCGCAACTATGAGATCCCCGCCGAGGGTATGACGGCACAGCTCTACGACAACAACGGCAGACTGCTACGGATTATTGATGTCACCAGTCTGGAAACCGAAATCGACATGAATGCCTACCCTTCCGCCACTTATCAGCTGCGCGTCCTGGACGGCAAAAACCTGCTGAAGACCTTCAAGGTGGTGAAGAACAGGTAGATACAATTAACAACTTACGCTGATTATATAAAGACTGTTATCCAACATTGTATAACAGTTTTTATATAATAATTGTCGTAAGGCAAACCGTTGGAATTCATTAGAATACAATAAATAAATCAATAATACAAACTAAAACAAACCACAATGAAAAAAATTCTATGCTTGTTATTCGCGGTGGTGATGCCTCTGGTCGCTCTGTTCGCCCAGACACCCCAGAAGATGACGTATCAGGCCGTGGTCCGCAATGCGGGCAACAGTCTGGTGACCAACCAGAACGTCTCGGCGAGAATCTCGATCCTGCAAGGCAGTGAAACCGGGGCTCCCGTCTATGTGGAAACGCACAACGTGACCACAAACGCCAACGGCCTGATGACCCTGGAAGTTGGCAGTGGATCGCCCACAACAGGCACGTTTGCCAATATCAACTGGGCAAACGGTCCGTTCTTCCTGAAATCGGAGATTGATCCGGACGGCGGCATCAGCTACAGCATCACAGGTGTGCAGCAGTTGATGAGCGTGCCGTATGCCCTATATGCCGCCAAGGCCGGCAACGTGCCCGCCTTCGCGGTGGTGCCCACCGACACAGGCTATGTGGTGACCATTACCCAGGACGGAGCCACCCCGCAAACCTTCATCCTGCGCAACGGCACGCCCGGACCGCAAGGTCCCCAAGGTCCTCAAGGTGCCCCGGGTGTTGGCATTCCGCAAACCATCTCCTTGAACGGAAATGTACTGACCCTCTCTGATGGCGGCGGCACCGTGACGATCCCCATCCCGACAGTGCCCACCAACGTGAGCGCCTTCAACAATGACGCAGGCTACATCACAATGGATTCTATCCCTACTATTCCCACTGTCCCCACCAACGTGAGCGCCTTCCAAAACGACGCTGGTTATATCACGCAGGCAGCGGTGCCCACAAATGTGAGCCAGCTGCAAAACGATGCTGGCTATCTCACCTCGTTCTCCGAGCAACAGATTCTGTCCATCAGCAATGACACCATTTACCTGACAGGCGGCAGCTTTGTGAAACTACCCGCCGGTTTTGATGGCGATTACAACCATTTGACCAACAAACCCAACCTTGCTCCTGTGGCAACGAGCGGGTCGTATAACGATATAACGGGAAAACCGAATTTGGCCCCTGTTGCAACGAGCGGCAATTACAACGATCTTACTAACCGCCCGCAGATCCCGCAGATTCCGCAAAACGTGAGCGCTTTCCAGAACGATGCGGGCTACCTCACCTCCTTTACCGAGCAGCAGGTTCTGACCATCAGCAACGACACCATCTACCTGACGGGCGGCAGCTTCGTGAAACTGCCCGCCGGCTTTGATGGCGATTATAACCATTTGACCAACAAACCCAACCTGTTCGACGGCAACTACAACAACCTGACCAACAAACCGAATCTGGCTCCCGTGGCGACGAGCGGTAACTACAACGATTTGAGCAACAAACCGCAGATTCCGACGGTGCCCACCAACGTGAGCGCTTTCACCAACGATGCAGGATATATCACATCCTTCTCAGAACAGCAGGTTCTATCCATCAGCAATGACACGATTTACCTGACAGGCGGAAGCTTCGTGAAACTGCCCGCTAGCTTTGATGGCGATTACAACCATTTGACCAACAAACCGCAAATTCCGACGGTGCCCACCAATGTGAGCGCCTTCCAGAACGACGCGGGCTATATCACGCAGACAGCAGTGCCCACGAATGTGAGCCAACTGCAAAACGATGCCGGATACCTCACCTCGTTCACCGAGCAGCAGGTCTTGTCCATCAGCAATGACACCATCTACTTGACGGGTGGCAGCTTCGTGAAACTACCTGCTGGTTTTGATGGCGATTACAACCATTTAACCAACAAGCCGAATCTCTTCTCCGGCGATTACAACGACCTGACCAATCGCCCGCAGATTCCGCAGATTCCGCAGAATGTGAGCGCCTTCCAAAACGATGCCGGCTACCTCACCTCTTTCTCCGAGCAGCAGGTTTTGTCCATCAGCAACGACACCATCTACTTGACGGGTGGCAGCTTCGTAAAACTGCCCGCCAGTTTTGATGGTGATTACAACAGCCTGACAAACAAACCGCAGATTCCGACGGTTCCCACCAACGTGAGCGCCTTCCAGAACGATGCCGGCTACCTCACCTCATTCACCGAGCAGCAGGTCTTGTCCATCAGCAACGACACCATTTACCTGACGGGTGGCAGCTTCGTGAAACTGCCCGCCACCGATGGCCTTGACAACCTCGCCAACCAGATCAACACGCTGCAGCAGCAGATTGATGAAATAAATTTCGAGTGCGGGACTTCCACTGTGAAGGACTACGACGGCAACGAGTATAACACCGTGAAGATTGGCAACCAATGCTGGACAAAGGAGAACCTGCGCACCACACACTACAGCGACGGCACCAGCATTGACCTGGGCAGTGACTCGAGCACTACCACGGCCTACCGCTACAATCCCGGTGGCAATGCAAACAACGTGCCCACCCAAGGCTATCTCTACAACTGGAAGGCGGTTATGTACAACTCTTCTTCCAGCAACATGAACCCCAGCGGGGTACAGGGCATCTGCCCCACCGGCTGGCACGTGCCGAGCATTTCCGAATGGACGCAGCTCCTCGGCTACATGAACAGCCAGAGCCAGTATATGTGTGACGGTTACATCGCCAAGGCGTTGGCTGCCACTTCAGGCTGGGTCAGCAATAATGGTTCCTGTACCGTTGGCAACAATCAAGAGAGCAATAACGCTACTGGCTTTTCAGCTCTTCCCGTTGGCAGCTTCCACGGTTTCGGCTACTACAATAACGGCTACGGTGCCGGCTTTTGGGAATCCACCCAGTACGATGACGACGCCGCCTATTGTGTCTTTATTGACCAATCCAGCAGCAACATAATATCGCTCAACATCAAAAAATACCAAGGGTATTCGGTCCGTTGCCTCCGTGACAACAGCGCCTCTGCCAGTTTGTTGGAGAACCTCGCTCCCGTTGCCTACAGCGGCGACTACAACGACCTGACCAACAAGCCGAACCTGTTTGATGGCAACTACAACAGCTTGACGAACAAACCGCAAATCCCGACAGTGCCCACCAACGTGAGCGCCTTCCAAAACGACGCGGGTTACATCACGCAGACAGCGGTGCCCACGAATGTGAGCCAGCTGCAGAACGATGCAGGCTACCTCACTTCCTTCACCGAGCAACAGGTTTTGTCCATCAGCAACGACACCATTTACCTGACGGGTGGCAGCTTCGTGAAACTGCCCGCCGGTTTTGATGGCGATTATAACAGTTTGACCAACAAACCGAATCTTGCCCCTGTGGCAACCAGCGGGTCGTATAACGATATAACGGGAAAACCGAATTTGGCTCCTGTGGCGACAAGCGGCGATTACAACGATCTTACCAACCGTCCGCAGATCCCGCAGATTCCGCAGAATGTGAGCGCTTTCCAGAACGATGCCGGTTACCTTACCTCCTTCACAGAGAGCCAAATCCTGTCCATCAGCAACGACACCATTTACCTCACCGGTGGCAGCTTCGTGAAACTGCCCGCCGGCTTCGATGGCGATTATAACAGTTTGACCAACAAACCGAATCTGTTTAACGGCGATTACAACAATTTAACGAACAAGCCAAACCTCTTCTCCGGTGATTACAACGACTTGACCAACAAACCCACTTTCACCGAATCGCAGATTCTGACCATTAGCAACGATACGATTTACCTCACCGGTGGCAGCTTCGTGAAACTGCCCACGGCGGAAGGCTTTAGCGGCAGCTACAACGATTTGACCGATAAACCGAATCTCTTCTCCGGTGATTACAACGACTTGACCAACAAACCCACCTTTACCGAATCGCAGATCCTGACCATCAGCAACGATACGATTTACCTCACCGGTGGCAGCTTCGTGAAACTGCCCACGGCGGAAGGCTTCAGCGGCAGCTACAACGATTTGACCGACAAACCGAATCTCTTCTCTGGAGACTACAACGACCTTTCTAACCGCCCACAGATCCCGCAGATTCCGCAGAATGTGAGCGCCTTCCAGAACGACGCCGGATATCTCACATCCTTTACCGAGAGCCAGATTCTGACCATCAGCAATGACACGATCTTCCTTACCGGTGGCAGCTTCGTGAAACTGCCCACGGCGGAAGGCTTCAGCGGGAGCTGCAGCGATTCGACCGAGACAC
>JAEEQE010000030.1 GCA_016285145.1 Bacteroidales bacterium
AGGCATACTTGAGGCGCACCTCACGGTCGATGGAGAGACGGTAGAACTTCTTGTCGGCGTTCTCGCGGAAGTCGGCGCGCTCAATCCAGAGTTCCTTGGAGAAGGGCACCGTGCGGGTGCCGGCCTCCGGGTCTTCCGGGTTGTTGACGGCGGTCATCTCCTCCACCTGGCCTTCGGGATAGTTGTCGATGATGAGCTTCACGGGATCCAGCACGGCCATCGTGCGGATGGCGGTCTTGTTGAGGTCCTCGCGCACGCAATGCTCCAGCAGCGACACGTCGATGATGTTGTCGCGCTTGGCCACGCCGACGGTCTCGGCGAAGTTGCGCAAGGAAGCCGCCGTGTAGCCTCTTCTGCGAAGGCCGCAGATGGTCGGCATACGCGGGTCGTCCCAGCCGTTGACGTAACCTTCTTTTACTAACTGCAACAATTTGCGCTTGCTCATGATAGTGTAATTGAGGTTCAAGCGCGCGAACTCCACCTGTTGCGGGTGATGGATGTGCAGTGCCTCGCAGAACCAGTCGTACAGTGGGCGGTGCACCTCGAACTCCAGCGTGCAGATGGAATGGGTGATGCCCTCGATAGAGTCGCTCTGCCCGTGGGCGAAGTCGTACATCGGGTAGATGCACCACTTGTCGCCCGTCCGGTGATGGGTGGCATGCAGGATACGATACATGATCGGGTCGCGCATGTGCATATTGGGCGAAGCCATGTTGATCTTGGCGCGCAGCACGCGGCTGCCGTCGGGAAACTCGCCGGCGCGCATCCGGCGGAAAAGGTCCAGGTTCTCCTCCACGGAGCGGTTGCGGTAGGGACTCTCGATACCGGGCGCCGTGGGCACTCCCCTGCCCTTGCTGATCTCCTCCTGGCTCTGGTCGTCCACGTAGGCTAATCCTTCGTTGATGAGCTGCTCGGCCCACGCGTACAGCTGATCGAAGTAATCCGATGCGTAACGTTCCTCCGCCCACTGGAAGCCCAGCCAGCGGATGTCGTCACGAATCGAGTCCACGTACTCCGTGTCCTCCTTCACCGGGTTGGTGTCATCGAAGCGAAGGTTGCACTTGCCGTTGTATTTCTTTGCCATACCGAAGTTCAGACATATCGACTTTGCATGGCCGATATGCAGGTAGCCGTTCGGCTCAGGCGGGAATCGCGTGATGATGCCGTTCTGGATTTTTCCGCTCTGTAGGTCGTCCTCTATGATCTGCTCTACAAAATTCATGTCGCTGTGGTTTTATCGTTTATACCATTTTTTAAACAAGCCGCAAAAATACAAAAATGCAGCTTATGCTGCCTTAAAAGGAATGCTTCAGCTTGATGAATAGTTTCTGTTGTCAGTTTTTCACACAACGGACGGAAAGACCGTATGTTTTGTATGCATCAAAATATATGTCGTAGTCATCAAGAACGCTAACCGCCGGATTGTTATAGTACATGAAAGCCGGCAAGGCGACGTCCTCATAATAACCACTTTTATTGGAAGTCCAGAAATAGGCACTTTTGCCTAAGTCCGATGGTTCCCAAGCGGCTATTCCAGCGGGCACGGCAGCAAAACCAGAAGTGTTGTTTTGAGACAAGTCTGCACCAGGAGTATAGGCGTGACCGTTCATTATCATACTCGCATTATAATATTCATTCGAACTTTCCCACGGCATCCCGATCCATTCATAAATCAAAGCCAAAGAATCGAACGCACGATGAAGGGAATCCATGTTTATGGGCGGATAATATTCCCATCCCCCCTGGGAAGCCAAAGCACTGGCGGAAACATTGGAATAATTCGCGTCGTAATAGGGGGAAACATTTAACACCAAGATACTCCATTCATCCGTACTGGGCACATGCCAGCCCTTTGGGCATATTCCCTGGTCTCCCGGATTGCCGGCATTATGCATCACGGCATACCAGTTGTAAAGCAGTCCGTATGAGGCAGCATCCACGCCAGGGATTTCACAATAGGCGGGTGTCCGCACATCCTCGCCCAAACCGGCCGGAATGGGAGTTCCATCGGCATAATGAGTGGTGCGCAAGTTTGTTTTCATCCAAGTTTTCCGTCCTATGCGCACAGCATCATACTGGTTTCCGTCATAGTCTTTAACGGCATTATGAATAATATTGGTTTCACCCGTGTGGGTACAGGACACGCAGACAAACAGTCCGAACAAAGCGATGATGGGGATTATTTTTTTCATTGGATTTTACCTGATTGATGAATTGTTGATTTGTTGAATTGTTGATTTGTTGACGGGATGAATCTGTCAGTTTTTCACACAGCGGACGGAACCGTAACCTTTGGAACGCCCGATGCTTACCGAGCTTCCCCCGTAGCTTCCAATAATGGAAAGTTGGATGGAATCGCTGTAGTTTCCAAAGGATTTATACGTTGAGCTCCAAATATATGAATAAAAATAGAAGTCGTATGAACTGTTTCCGA
Source organism: Bacteroidales bacterium (assembly GCA_016285145.1). Classification (GTDB taxonomy): domain Bacteria; phylum Bacteroidota; class Bacteroidia; order Bacteroidales; family WCHB1-69; genus F23-D06. The sequence goes on from JAEEQE010000030.1 coordinate 2,435, forward strand.
TGACATACCCTGCCCCTCTCGCACTGAATCCGGTGGCATTATTATCGCTCTTGTAAGCACATATAGCACATGGGCCCGCGCCCTCCCAGGTGCCCCAACCCACTGAATCAGCCAACGCTTTTCCCACATTGTAGTTTGAGCCGTTGCACCAATACCGCTGTTGTGATTTTACATAATCAACCAATTGTTGCAATTCTGCTTGCGACGGAACATGCCAGCCTTGAGGACAAATCCCCTGCACACCAGAAGGATTTGTGATACTGGACGAGGCGTTATGCATTACCGCTTTCCAATTATACAAATATCCATACACAGGGAGATTAAGACTGTCGTTGTCGGGATAACACCGATAAGCAACTGAACCGTAGGTAGAATTACCAAATACAATCGAATCCCCGTTGCTGTAATGGGTGGTACGCAGGTTCTCCTTCAGCCAGCACTGACTTCCAATCTGCACGGTATTGTAAACATTCCCATCGTAATCGCTTACGGTAGGCGCATTGGCACAAGGTTGGGCATCATTTGAGTTTGAAGTAACAAAAACGAAATCGTTACTATACGACACTCCATTGCTTGTCACAGCGTAAACACGAACATGATAAATCGTTCCCGGCACCAAACCGTTAAGGGAGCTTGTAAAAGAGCCCGGACTGTAACCCACCAACTGATGCTGATCATTGATGGTAGGATCAGCGTTGACACTCCAACAAATACCTTTGCTTGTAATGGTGTTTCCTCCGTTAACAGGCACATTTCCATGAACGACAGCCGAATTATCCAAAATATTGGTAACGGAATCCACAACAGTTTCCACCCATCCATTGTCCAACACGCATCGTACAGAGACCTGCTCATTTCGATAAAGCGCTTTTCTGTAAACAGCCGGATTGTTATAATTGATTTGACAGATCCAAACAGAATCGTTATCCTTTTGCGTGGCACTACAATATTCCGCACGATCCCCTATCATAGAACTACCTCCTCCCGAATATCTAAAGATAGCCTTTGCGGAAAATCCTGTGGCATTGTTGGGAGTACTTCCTATTGTCCCAGGCGCACAACTCGAAGTACTCAAGCTCCAATATTGGTCAGAGGCCAAAGCTTTGGCAATTCTGCCCGTGCCGCCGCATGTGTATTGACTCTGGCCGCTCACATAGTCGGTCAGGATGGTCCATTCGCCGTCGCTCGGCACATGCCAACCGTTCGGGCATATTCCCTGCACACCGGAAGGCACACCCGAACTGGACGATGAGTTACGCATCACCGCACCCCAAGTGTAATGATTACCGAATAGCATACGCATCAAGTTCGTGTTTTGATTCACCACCCACGGACTACTAAAGTAAACATCAGCACCATCCGCATAATGCATTGACCGCAAATTCTCTTGCATCCAGCACTGGTTGCCGATTTGGACGGAATGATAAACATTGCTGTCATAATCCATCAAAGGCGTGTCGCCATGGCAAGCAAGATGAACGAGAATCTCATTGCCATAAACAACACCACTGTTGGTGTTGGCAAAAGCCCGCACATAGTAATGCTGACCGTATGTCAGTCCCGTGATGAGCAGCGTGTCATCATTAGCCGTTGGCACATTGCCATACACCACATTGTTTGCGCCAATAACGGGTGAAGGAGACGTGTTCCAACAGACACCGTGCGAAACCACAGAACCTGTTCCCGTATTGGAAATCTTACTGCGCACAGAAGCGGAGGTGGTCGTTACTCCATCCAGAAATGTGGTTACACTCACGCCCTCATTTCGGACGCACCGTACAGCAGCATTTAACACACCAGCCATTTCACCACTACTAAGCCGAAATTCAACTTGACTTCCGAAATACACATAATAGAATTTGTCAGGCTCATTATTCGTACATGTACGGAGCATGTAGTGTGACGAGGAAAATCCCGTGGCATTGTTTATCCAACTGCAACTGTTTGAATTTGATGAGCCCAAAGCATATCCTATATAGCTTGTGTCGCCGTTGCATAAGAAACCATCCTGGTTTTTCACAAAAGTAAACAACTCTCTGAATTCCGCGACACTCGGCAAATGCCATCCGGAAGGACATACACTCTGAACATTACTCGGATTGTTGTTGTTCGCATTATTCCAATTAAACAAAGATTTGAGTACATACATTATTCCTATTGTATCTGTCACCCCCTGTACAGATGATGTAAGATAGGAACCAATTGGAACAATCGGGGTCCCATCCATATAATGCGTGGTGCGCAGGTTCTCCTTCATCCAGCACTGGTTGCCGACTTGCACCGTGTTATATACATTTCCATCATAATCGGTGAGGGTTGGAGTGCCTGGACACGGTATGTTTGCCTTCACCGTGGTGAACGTAACCTGATTGCCGTAGGCGGTGCCCACTGAGTTTGTCGCATACGCCCGCACATAATAGGTCGTATTGGCTGTCAATCCGGTTAAAGAACTCGTGAAAGGACCTGTTCCCGTACCATTTGTGGTTGTGCTGCTGGCCAATGTCGGATTGGGCGCAGTGCTCCAGCATACGCCCCGTGCCGTGACAGGAGACCCTCCATTTGAAACGACATTGCCGCCACAGGAAGCCGTTACGACCGCCACATTGGTAACCGTGGCGGTGGTTATGGTTGGCATACTCGGACTTAATGTGGTAAACGTAACGTCATCACCGTATGCCGTTCCGCCACTGTTGGTGGCGTATGCCCGAACATGATAGGTGGTATTGGCCGTAAGCCCGGTCAACGTGTAGGTGAAAGAGCCTGTTCCACTGCCCACAACCACAGAATTGCCGGCAACCGTCGGATTGAGCGTGGTGCTCCAGCACAATCCTCGAGCCGTGACGGTCGTCCCGCCGTCCGACACCACATTGCCGCCACACGATGCAGAATTGACATTGACATTGGTGGCCGCAAGCGTAGTGACAGTGGGAGCAGCGAAAGATGAGGTGGTAAACGTCACTTCATCGCCGTATGCGGTTCCCACGTTATTTTTGGCGTATGCTCGCACATAGTAGGTGGTGTTGTCAGACAGCCCTGTAAGATGGCTCGTGAACGAACCCAATCCCGTACCATTCGTCGTGTGGGACCCGCTGACCGTCGGGTTATGGCTTGTACTCCAGCATACACCTCTGGACGTCACCGGCGCCCCGCCATCCGACGTGACATTGCCACCACAGTCCGCCGACCCGGTTGTGATATTGCTAACCACGTCCGTCACAACCGTCGGTGTCGTATTCGCGACAGGTTGGTAATCATCTTTCAGGCAACGAACTGAAAACCCGTATGTCTTTTGTATCTCTGACAATACAGCATAACAAGGCTGATCGGAACCCCACAAATTCAAATCATAGACGGAAAGGAAATAGTACGAAGACTTATATGTGGAAACTTCCGTTGAGCTCCAAATCACCGAACTAAAGTATAAATTTTCAACATTACTATAATAGGGAGGATTATAAAAAGCGCCTGCAGGAACCATTGAAAAGCCCGACAAATTATTATCCACATAGCAATAAAGATCATAATCATTTGATATGAAATCCGTATTCCACCCAAAATCCGATGCCACCGCTTTTGCAATTTGATAGTTATAATTATTACTAACGAAATCATTGAGTTGAGTAAACTCCGCATTACTCGGCACATGCCAACCCGCAGGACAGATACCTTGTACCCCTGAAGGATTCGCCTGGCTTGACACAGCACCATGCATAACAGCTTTCCAATTATACAAATATCCATATATGGAAACATCCCCGGATTCTTCCTCTCCGTCATCCGACCAGCCGACGGGCACATATCGGTATGCCACATCGAAACTGGGTGTTACCGATGTAAGAGCGATGCTTTCGCCATCCGCATAATGCGTTGTCCTCAAATTTTCCTTCATCCAGCATTGGCTACCAACCTGCACGGCATTGTAAACATTGCCGTCATAGTCGCGAAGGGTGGACACCCCATTGCAACTGACACCATGAAGATCAAACATAAGACTGATTGGCTCGTCCGTGCTTTGATTTTTTCTAACCTCATAACTCACTCTTGATGATGAATATCCCTGATAGCGCATTTCATCCCCGAGCTGGAATGCGTGGGCCGGGTCGCTTTTCAATTGCACCACAGACATGGTGCCGCCGACGGCTCCCTCGTATGCAATGCGGTTAGTCCCGGCGCGGCCAACATTTTCCATCTTCAAGCTACGGACACCCGAAGATGTCTGCACCGAAAGCACATAGGTCTGCGGAACGGCAAGCGTCACAGTGAATAGATTGCCGCCTTCCAGCAACACACCACTGTATTCCGCGCACACACGACCGCTAATGTCGGTGAGCATCATCCGCACGCTCTCCGTCTTCGGGGATTGGATATTCACCCGGGTGGTGCCGTCAAACGGGTTCGGCATCACCTGCATTCCTTTGTCAGGAAGGCGGTTTTGTATTCCTACGCCCACCGTCAAGGTATAAACCGTGTCGGGATAGTAGATGGTTTCCGTCCAGTTGCGGGTGACATTGTTAATCAAGATACTGTCAGGCTGCACATAGCTGCCGTTGGTTGTCCGACACGCGAAGGTAAGCGTTACGCTGTTCTGCGCGAAGCTTGCCATCAAACTTATCAGGAAAAAGAAAATAAGGAATAGTGTTCTTTTCATATTATTTATAAAATTATTCTAAAGATTAAAAACATGCAAAAATAATTATTTTTATTTATTCTATACATTCCAATTATAAATCAAACAAAAAAAGGATGGCAAACGCCATCCTTTTTGTTTCTAACCTATACGATTTCTATCTGTAGATCAATATGCTACGCGACTTATCAATGGTGAAGTTACCCCATTCGTTCTGGATGAAGCCATCGCCAATGACGAAAGCGGCGGGCAGGTTCTTCTTCACGGTCACCTTCACGTTTTCGGCGTAGTCATCACCCACACGAAGTTCTTGGAGGTAAAGCACCACACCGTCAATAATGCTACCGTCCTCCTGCTTGATGGCGGCGGCTTTATCCTCGAAATCATCCAGATTGATGATGGACTCCTTCAGGAAGCGGGTGGCATCCGCATAGTTCATGAATATTTCTTCGCTCTTGTTGCCAATCACGAACTCCATCGACTTGCTGTTGGCGAAGCAGGCGCCCTTCACATCGTCGCCAACGACGGTCACGGGCACGGTACGCTCCTGCACCAAGGCAATGCCGCCACCACCGCGACGCACGCTGTCAATGTTGTCACTGCTGGGCACATAGTCATCACGCAGGATGATGAACTCCGTACGACGGTTGAGCTGGTGCGCAGCCTCTTTTTCAGGCTTCGTGGGGAAGGATTCACAGTAGGCCTCCGTCAGCACCGTACCTTTGGCGAAGAAGTACTTCTTACCGTTGTAGGTGGAGTACATGTCTTTCTCCAGCTTTCTGGGAACACGCTCACCATAACCCTTGGCCACGATACGATCGGCGGCAATACCCATTTCATTCACAAGGAAATCGACACAAGATTGGGCACGGTTCTGCGACAGGATGTCGTTCTTTTCCTCCGTGTCACGAGAGTCGGTATGGGAACGCAGCTCAATGACAATCGTCGGGTTCTTTACCATAATATTATATAAGTACATCAACGAGTCTTTGTACTGGGGTTTGAGGTCCCACTTGGCCAGATCATACAGAATCTCCGGCAGCAGAATCGGCTCCTTCGGGATGGGTTCAAGAGCAAAGTCCTGTTTGAGGTCGGTGTTTTCCGTCAAGCCGACAGTTGTCTGCTGGGCGGTGTTACCATTCTCCCAATAGCCGGTCTTCTTCACTTTCAAATTATACGTGGTAGATCCAAGGATCTTCGTTTTGTCGAAATGATAGTAACCCTTCACATCCGTGGTAGTCTTGTAGCTGGTTCCGTCCGAGCCTTCAATCTCCACTTCCACACCATCCATGTACTGGCCGTTGTTCTTGTCACGCACATAACCGGAAATGGTATAGACCAGCGGTCGCAGAAGGAAGTAGTAGATATCGTCGCCACCACGTCCGCCGGCACGGTTGGAGGAGAAATAACCCTTGGCCAGATAGGGCGATTTGGATTTGGGATCAATAGCCTCATTCTCATCGAAGATGATACCCAGATCATCGCCACTGGAGTTGATGGGCACCATCAGATTCTCGGCCTTCTGCCATTTGCCACCCTTGTTGTAGGAGACAAACAGGTCAAGACCGCCCATACCGGGCCAGCCGTCCGAGGAGAAATAGAGTTCCTGGTCGTTGCGCAGGCTCGGGAACACCTCTTGTCCGGCAGTGTTCACATTAGGACCGAGATTGGTGATGTTGGAGAACTTGGCCGATTTCTTGGCGCGAGTGGCCATCCAGATGTCATAGCCGCCTTGTCCACCCGGACGGTTGGAGGCAAAATAGATCGTTAGCTCGTCACCAGAAATAAAGGGATGCACATAATTATAGGCGGAGTCTCCCATATAAACCAGTTCGGCTTCGCCCCAGGCTTTGCCCTTCTTCATCGACTTATAAATGTAACAGCCTTGTACTTTCTTCTTATCCTGCGGACATTTGGTGAAATAATAGACCGTTCCCTTGCGGTTGGAGGTGGCTTCGCCTTCGTTCACGCCCGTGTTCAGCGTTTCACCCTCGTCCAAGGTCGTCACCGGAGACCACTCACCCGGCCAGTCGGTATTTTTGCTCTTCGGCTTGTTGGTGACATAAATATCGGAGAAGTTGACACCCGTCCACTGGTCCGTGCCTTTGCCCTTGGAGCCTTCGCGATTGGAGGTGAAGATGATCGAATTACGTTTCTCGTCATTACCCCAGCGCGGTGCCCATTCATCCTCGCGGGTGTTGAATTTCTTGAGGTTCTCCACCTCGTAGCGGGTGGGGTTCTCCGTCCACATCTTGGCGTTGTTGCAGCCCTCGATGCGAGCATCCGCACGCGAATCCTCGGGAGCACGCTTCTTGAAGCTGTTGTAATACTTCAATGCCTGGTCATATTCCCCGCGAAGATTGTAGATGCTGCCAAGATGGAAGAGGATAATGGGATTGTCCTTCTGATAATTCTTCTTTTCCAAACGGAGATACTGCTGTTCAGCCTTCTTCAAATCACCCATGATTCGATAACATTCGGCTATCTGGAATGTGGCACGCTGGATCTCCACACGGTTGCCCTGCAGTTTCTTTATACCTTTTTTATACTGTTCCAAGGATTTTTCATACTGGCAGTCCCGAAACAGATTGTCGGCGTCACGCAACACAGGGCCTTGCGCCGATACCGTATAAGTAACTGTTATTAAAATAGATAAAAGAAACAGCGACAGTTTATATAGCTTCATTTTTTAAAATATTTTACCTTATACAAATTGGGCCGCTAAAATAAAAAAAATTCGGGATAGTTTCCACACCATCCCGAATTATTTTTTCATAAAATTTGTCTGTTATCAACCTGTTATTTGGCAACAGTGGCATTGGCACGTTTGACCTTATCGCCGGACAGTCTGAAGAGGTCGAAGGCGAACGGGTTGGAAACGAGGATACCGGAGTAGGTACCGATGAGGATACCCACGAACATGGCGAACACGAAACCGCGGATCACCTCACCGCCGAACAGGAAGATCACGAGCAGCGTCACCAACGTGGTGCCGGCAGTGTTGATGTTACGGCCGAGTGTCTGGTTGATGGCGTTGTTGAAGTTCTCGTAATTGGTACGCTTCGGATAGAGAGCCAAGTTCTCACGAACACGGTCGAAGATCACCACGTTGTTGTTGATGGAGTAACCGATCACCGTCAGGATGGCGGCGATGAAGTTCTGGTCGATTTCCATGGAGAATGGCATCACCTTGTAAAGGAGGGAGAACATACCCACCGTCAGGAAGGTGTCGTGGAACAGGGCGCACACACCCGCCACACCGAACTGCCAGTTGCGGAAACGCAAGGCAATATAGATGAATATCAACACCAAAGAAACCAAGACAGCCCAAACAGCCTTCATCAACAGTTCCTTGGCGATGGTGGGCTGGATCTTCTGGGAAGACTGGATACCACGCACATCGTTGGTCAGGTGAGTGAAGTCATATTCGGAGAGATCCTGTTTGGAGTAGAAACCCTTCAAGCAGTTGTAGAGTTTCTTCTCGCACAATTGGTCGTCAGCCGGATTGTTGCTTTCGATTCTGAAGTTGGTGATGATACGGATCTGGTCGTTGGCACCGAAGGTCTTGACTTCCGGGTTGCCGCCGAACTCATTGATCACAGCCGCACGCACGTCCTTGGTGGTGACATCCTTGTCAAAACGCACCACATAGCAACGGCCACCGGTGAAGTCGATACCGGGTTGCAGTTTCAAGGTGCAGAATGAAATCGCGGAAATAGCGATTAACGCCAGGGAGATGGTGTAGAATATTTTTCTCTTGCTGAGGAAATCGATGCTGGTGTTGGTGAAAGCATTCAACGTGACGCTGTTGCCAACCTCAAGAGTTTTGCCTTTCTTCAGTCGGGCCTCAATGACGAGACGGGACAGCAAGATGGCGGTGAACAGGGAGGAAAGGATACCGATGATCAACGTGGTGGCAAAGCCCTGGATAGGACCGGAACCGAAGATGTAGAGCACGATAGCGGTGATGAGGGTGGTGACGTTACCGTCGATGATAGCGGAATAAGAGTGTTTGAAGCCCTCATCCACAGCGACGCGGATACCCTTGCCGGCACGCACTTCCTCACGCACACGCTCGTAGATGATCACGTTGGCGTCAACGGCCATACCCAAGGTCAGGACGATACCGGCGATACCGGGCAGTGTGAGCACTGCGCCCATGGAGGCAAGCACACCCACGATGAAGAACACGTTGGAGAACAGGGCCAGGTCGGCAACGAGGCCGGCGCGGCTGTAGTACAAGAACATGTAGATGACCACCAAAATGAAAGCGGCGAGGAAGGAGAGCAAACCGGAGCGGATGGATTCCTTACCGAGGGTAGGACCCACGATTTCGGATTGCACCACATTGACGCGGGCTTCCAAGTTACCGGAATTCAGCACGGTGGCAAGGTCCTTGGCCTCATCCACGGTAAAATGGCCGGAGATTTCGGAGTTACCGTTGGGAATCTCGGAACGCACCGTAGGAGCGGAATAGACGAACTCGTCAAGCACGATGGCGATGGCCGTCAGCTTGGTGGCGCTGTTGTCAGCAGCCTCCTTGGTGATCTTACGCCACACGTCGGCAGCCTGGTCTTCCATGGACATGTTGACAACCACGCGGTTGTTCTGATCGACATCCTGACGGGCCGTGCGCACCACGCGTGCACCGCCGATGGTCTCGGAGCTCAAGAGCGGTCCGATACGGTCGTTCTTCTTCTTCAACGGATAGAGCGGGAAAGCGTTATTGTATTCCTTCTCAGCGGCACCCCAGTAGAAAACGACGCTGTTGTCGCCGAGGATGCGCTGCAGCTGCGGGAGCATGCTGTTGATGGCGGGCATGTCGGCCTCCTTGAAGTAGCCGATGACGAAGCTGCCGGGAACGGCAACCGCCTTGCTCATGATGGCACCCGTGGTGACATCAATGTCTTCGATTTCGTCCTCATCCTCTTCCACCTCAGCATCTGCCAGACCCAGAGCGTCGGCAACGGAATCCGTAGCAGCCGTCTCTGTGGGGTTCTCTTTCTGGTTCTTCAGCTGTTCGGCCAACTTGGCATCCGCCTCGAAGAAGCGCTGCTGGATGGAGCGGCCGCCCACGATGTCGTTATAGACCTCCCAGAACTCCAGCTTGGCGGTGCTCTTCAACAGGTCGGTGACACGCTCGGGCTCCTTCACGCCGGGAAGCTCCACGAGGATACGTCCGCCCTGGAGCAGCTGCAGGTTGGGCTGAGCCACGCCGAAACGGTCGATACGGGTGCGGAGGATCTTGAACGTACGGTCGGCAATCTCGCCGGATTCCTTCTTCAACCAGGAAATAATCTGGGCGTCAGTGGCATTCTTGATGCCGGAACGCTCGCCGAAGTATGTGCGCAGGTTCGCATTGTTCAACTTCAATGCACTCTTCTGCTTGTTGAAATTGTCCACGAAGATATCGATAAAATCGCCATTCGTCGTGTTGGCGAATTCCTTCTCAGCCTGCTCGAAAGCCGTCTTGAACAACTCGTCATCCTTGTTGACGGCCAAGCTTTGCACCACGTCCGGCATGGAGATTTCGAGGGTGACGTTCATACCGCCCTTCAAGTCCAAACCCAAATTCAACTCTTTGTACTTACATTTCTTGTAAGTGTTTCCCAAGAACACGGTGGAATCGTTCATGTTGGTCAGATACTGGAGCTTCCGAGCGTCGATCAAGGAATCAATCAGATGCTTCTCCAACATCAAATCACCGTTCGCTGCCTTCTTCACTTCTGCAATAGCGGCCTCGTTGTGCGCATACGCGTCAGCCTTCTTCTCCACACGCCATGTGACGAAGGAGAAAGACAGACAGTACAAACAAACAAGCGCAAGGAGAATCGTAAAGAATAATACAAGTCCTTTGTTTTTCATCTCTTTTATTTATTTGATTTTTAATAATTTATATAAATTTCGACATAAAAATTTCAAGGTTGCAAATATACAAAAATTGTAGCATGAAACAATCAAGCCCGAACAGTTTTTTTCAACAAAAAACAAGATTACGCTAACTTACAGATTATCACGATAATCCTGATGCAACGGAAGCTTGAGCACATCCTTGAGCACGGCGGCTTTGACGTTGATCTGGAACGCCCATCCCTTCCGGTATCCGAATGGCACCCAATTGAAACTCATCTCCCAACAATGCATGTCTCGGTGTATGTCAATGGAGGTGTAGGAGAGGCTCTTCTGCACGAAATCATAGCCTGTGGTGAACCCCACCCGCCATTTTTTCGTGATGTGGAAATCGCCCACCACATTGATGGTATGAACCATATTGTGCCGGTATCGAGTTGTGTCTATCCGCATATAATAATATATATTGTCATTGATGCCGTAGGTGAAGGTGTAATTCAAGGTCAGCGACCAAGGCTGACGCTTTTCATCCTCCTTTTTCTTTTTAGTCTTGAAGGTATTCTGGTCCAAGCGCCAGTTGAGCGCCACGCTGAAATCGGTGGAGGACAAACGGAACAGACGGTGGTTCTCCTTGACCTCGAAGCGGTTGAGGCGGTTGCCGTTCTCCCCGATGACATAAGGATCGAAGGCGAAATTGTATGTCAAGTAGATCTGTTTGAAAAGCGTGCTCCGACCGTTGAGCGTCAACTTGGACCAGCGCAGCGAATCGGCGGCGATGTTGTAGTACATGCTCACGTTCAGGTTGTCGATCAGCGGCACCTTCTTGAAGCCCGTGATGGTGTCCTTGCGCGAGCGCACCTTGATTTCCACGTTGTTGCCAAAGGAGAGCTGCGCCAGCGCCTGCGTCTGCGTCGTGACTCCTCCGAAGATGGCGTTGTCGAACATCGAATACTCGACCAGCTCGCCCGTAACCGGGTTGAAATACTTGTTCATGGTGCCACCTGAAAGATTCGGACGGTACGTGAAACTCAAATTCGGGGTGATGATATGGCGGATGGCCTGCAATCCTCCCTTTTTGAAACTGTACATCACATAAATCTTCGTGGTGAACGATGACGACACATTCACATCGTGCAACATCTTGAAGCCCCGATGGAAATACTGGTTCATTATAATGGTAGGCACATCATCCAGCGTGTCAATGGTCATGTCGCGGGTGTAGGACTGCAGATACCATTTCTCCGTCAGGGTGGCCGTGGTGTTCCAGTTGATGAGCTTCGCAATCTTGATCGGGATGGTGATCGGTATCACATGACGCATGCCCACATTGATTGACTCCCACGTCTCAGGTTTCAGGAAGAGGCTGTCGTATGTGTTGATCTGCCCCGTGAGCTGGGAATTCCATTTCATTGAAATATTATCGTACCATTTCAGCGCACCCGACTTGTTTTTCTTTCGGAAGGGATAAAACTGCACCACCGACATGTTCATATCCGGCAACTTGAAATTCACCTCCTGGGTCCGTGTGTTTTGGGAATAGGAAAGCGTGGCATCCACGAAAAAGATATCCCGTGCGGAGGTTGACACATTGATGGAAGAACTGTACTGGTTGGAGAGATAGTCCTGTGCTGACGTGATATTGTATTTGGAGTAATTGGAGCTGACGATATCGATATGGGCGTTGAAACGGGTGGTGGGATGGGATTTTATATCCTGCTTGTGGTCCCAATAGATTTTGAAATTGTTGGAACAGCGGTAGGTGGAATCCAACTTGTCGCCCACGCGCGTTTGCGCGAACTCCAGATGCACATTGCCCGTGCAGAGGTAGCGGAACACATAGTTGGACTTCGCCTTGATGGCCCAACTGCCTCGCGTATAGACATCCGCGCCGAGAAGCAGGTCGATGTTGTCGCTGATGGAAAAATAGTAGCCAATGTCCTGGAGATAAAAGCCGAGGTTGGAGGACTGGCCGAAGGTAGGCATCACGAAGCCGGAACGGCGGCCCTTGTCCAGCGGGAAGAAACCGAACGGCACGGCCAACGGTGTGGGCACCCCCGTGAAGCTCAGGTAGGCAGGACCGATGACAATTTTGTCGTGCTGGATCAGTTTGGCCTTGGTGAAATCGATCTCGTAATGGGGATGATCCAACTCGCAAGTCGTGTATTTGCCGTTTTTGAGGAAGGCCACATTGTCGCCCATCTTCTTGATTTGCTCCCCATGGATGAAGCCCTCGTCCTGTGTGGTGATCACGTGGGTGATCTTACCCTTCTGGGTGGTGAAATTATACTTTATCTCGTGGGCCCTGTAACGGGACTCGCCCTGAATAAAAAGCGGGCTGCCATGCACATTGCCGTTGGAATCAGCCACGCCGGAAGCATATAACTCGCTGTTTTTGAAGTCTATCTCAATATAATCGGCCCGGAGTTCCAGATCCTCGTATTTCACCACCGCATCCCCGAAAAGATAGGTGTACCGGCGGTTCAAGTCGTTGATGGTGGAGTCCTTGGCGCTGTAGAAGACAATGGCCTTCACCGCGTTGTGTGATATGCGCTTGGGATGTATAATGACGGAATCGCGCACAATCGAATCCGATTTCACCGGCTGCTGAGAATAAACCGTCGTGTCCTGCGTTTGTCTAACAGGCTTTCGCCCGCGGACGTCCTGGGCTGTCGCATACACCGTCAAGAGACTGAAAATGAAGAGCATAATCAATCTCCTTAAATATGAAAAAACTATTGTGTATAATTTTTCAGACAAACCCGTTATAATAAATACAATAAAAGTACCTTTGCAATTTTAAAATCGGCAAAAATAATCAAAATCTCCAAAATGATGAACTTGAAAAAACAGATATTCGTATATTTCCTCGCACTTTTTCTTGTTTCGCCTCTTTGCATGCAGGCGCAGGAGAAGACCTTCAAGGTGGTTATTGACGCCGGACACGGCGGTCACGACTCCGGTTGTCTGGGCAGCCATCTGAAGGAAAAAGACGTGAGTTTGGACGTGGCCCTCATGGTGGGCAAGCTCATCAGCGACCACTGCCCGGAGGTGAAGGTGATCTACACCCGCAAGACCGATGTGTTCGTCGAGCTGTACCGCCGGGCGCAGATCGCGAACGCCGAGCACGCCGATTTGTTCATCTCATTCCACTGCAACGCCTCGGAGGACCATATCGGCAACGGCATCGAGACCTGGGTGATGGGCCTGCACAAGAGCGAAGCCAACCAGGCGGTGGCGCGGGCCGAGAACGCCGCCATGCTGAAGGAGAAGAACTACAAGAACAACTACGAGGGTTTCGACCCCAACTCGCCGGAAGCCAACGTGCTCTTCTCGTTATATTCGTCCGCCTACCTGAAAAATTCCGTGATGCTGGCCGACAAGGTGCAGAAGAACCTCATCGCCAGCACGCACCTCGTCAACCGCGGGGTGAAGCAGGCCGGTTTCTGGGTGCTCTACAAGGTAGCCATGCCCAGCATCCTCATCGAAATGGGATTCCTGAGCAACAAGAACGACGAGGCTTTCCTCTCCTCGACGGAGAACCGCAAGAAAGAGGCCGCCAGCATCTACAACGCCTTCGTGGACTATTTGGCCGCCGTCACCAACAGCAAGCCGCACGCGCACGAAGCCGTCACAACCGCCGCCCCGAAACCCATGACCGTGAAAGAGAGCATCCCGCAGGAAAACGTGCCCACCGGAACCGTCACACCCAATCCGGAAAAACCGGAGAAACAGGAGCAGGAGAAGCTGCAGGCCATCGCCGAGGAGATGGTCCCCGACAGCAACGTCATCCGCTTCAAGGTGCAGTTTCTGGCCTCGCCGGAAAAGCTTCCCCTCACCGACAGCCGTTTCCGCAACCTTCCCAAAGTGGACCGTTACTTTGAGAACAACCTCTGGAAATACACCGCCGGCAACGAGACGTCCCACTCGGCCATCCGCGAGATTCTCACCGAGGTGAAACGCAAATTCCCCGACGCTTTTGTCATCGCTTTCCAAAACGGCAAAAAAATAAGCGAACAGGAGGCTTTGAAATTGCAGAAAAAATGATATTTTTGCACCTCCAAATAATGCCGCATGAGCGATAAAAAAGACAAACAGGAATATTCGGAAAAAAACATCCACAACATGAAAGTGGCCATCTTCTGTATTACGGCCATGATCGTGTTCTACTTTGGTGCCAGCCTGCTGAAAGGCATCAACGTCTTCGGCAAAAAGACCTATTACTACGCCGTATTCGACAACATCGGCAGCCTGCACGAAAGCACCACCGTCTCCCTGAACGGCTTTCCCATCGGGAAAGTGAGCCAGATCTCCATGCTGAGTTCCCGGCCTGTGCGCATCTGCGCCAAGATTCTCATCACGGAAGATGTGGATATCCCGTCGGACTCCCGTCTTGAAGTGGTGCAGACTGACGTGCTGGGCGGCACCGGTGTCAACATCCTTTTAGGCAACTCATCCTCGATGGCCCGCAGCGGCGACACGTTAGCCTGCTCCGTGGCGGGCGGCATGTTAGACGGCCTGGACGACATCCTCGTGCAACTCCACAGCGTCATGGCCTCCGTGGACACCATCGGCCAGACGGTCAAGACGGCCTTCCTGCCGACCGATGACGAGAACGGAGCACTCATGCTGAAGGCCACTCTTGTCAATTTAGAGGCATCCACCCGCCATCTCAACCGCATCCTCGCCAGCAACGAAAGCTCCGTCAACGACATCGTCAACAAGCTGAGCACGCTGAGCAACACGCTGAGCGACGCCACCCCGCAGATCAACGCCATCATCCAGAACCTCGACCACATCTCCGACTCGATAGCGAAAGCCAACATCAACACCTTGATGGACGATGCCGGGAAAGCCATAGCCAACGTCAACGCCATCACCGCCAAGATAGAATCGGGCGAGGGCACCGCCGGCCAGCTGATCAACAACGACGCCCTCTACTCCAACATCAGCAAGACCTTGGAAAGCCTCAACGAACTCGTGAAAGACCTCAAAGCCCATCCGTCCAAATACATCAACGTCACCGTTTTTGGCAAAAAAGAAAAGAAAAAAGATTCACAATAACACATTTTTACTTTTAATACAATGTCATTAGAAATAACAGGAAAATTAATCCAAAAAATGAACCCTGTCGGTGGAACCAGTGCCAAAGGAAACACCTGGCAGAAACAGGAATTCGTCATTGAAACCGAAGACCAATATCCGAAAAAAATATGCGCCAACCTCTGGGGCGACAAGATTGACCAACTCAACCAGTACAACATCGGCGATCTGATCAAAGTATCCTTCGATCTGGAATCCCGGGAGTTCAACGGCAGATGGTACACGGATGTGAAGGCCTGGAAACTGGAGCGTGCGCAAGCAGGTGGCACCATGCCTCCCCAAGGCATCGACATGGCCTACCCCCCTACTTCCAACTTCAACCCCGCCCCGCAGCATACGGTGAATCCCGTCAACACGCAGCTGCCCGACTTGGAGCCGGCTGGCGACACGTTCACCGACAACGGCATAGGCGACGACCTGCCGTTCTAACCCCATCTTCTGAAAGTATTCATCCAAGATTCCGGAATTATGGAACATGGTGTATGCACCCGGATGTCGGCGGCCCTGAGAGCGGAGGCCTCCCACCGTTCCGAAATGGTTTCCCAACTGCTTTTCGGCGAGACCTATTCGGTTGTGGAATGTGCCGACGAATGGCTCAAGATCAGCACGCACGATTGCGCCTACGAAGGCTGGCTGCCCCGCAAGCAACACACGCCGTTGACAGATGAGGAGCTGGAACTGCTCCAGAACACGCCCCGTTATTTTGTGCGCGACACCTTCCTGTATGTACGCAATGCAGCCACCCACATCGCCTTTCCGGTATGCATCGGGAGTTCCTTCCCCATGCCGGACAACGGGCGGTTCACATTGGGCAGACAAAACTTCAGCGTGGAGCTGCCCGCTCCCGCCGAACCCCTCCATCACGAAGGCCTTACCCCACAACAAGACGACCTGCTCGCTTTCGCTTTCCATTACCTCAACGCTCCCTACCTGTGGGGCGGACGCACACCTGCCGGCATCGACTGCTCCGGCTTCGTGCAGATTGTCTTCCGCAGCCTTGGCATCAACCTACCCCGCGACGCCTCCCAGCAGATATCGCACGGCGAGGTGGTGGACTTCGTGGAAGAGGCACGCATTGGCGACGTGGCCTTCTTCGCCAACGACGAAGGCTTGATCGTTCACACGGGCATCGTGTGCGGGCACCAGCAAATCCTCCACGCCTCTGGATTCGTCCAAATCAATACCTTAGACGAAAACGGCATATTCAACCAATCGATGGGCCGCTATACCCATACCCTTCGAATTATCAAGAGAATACTCTGATTTTCAAAACCTTATCGTTAGCAACAGACATTTCATCACATTATTCCACCCAAAAATTCCGAGATAGCAATATCTTTTGTTATCTTTGCAGCCTAAAATTAGTAAAAGCTTTTACCATCTATGAATGATTTTTTTATCTCCGGCATTCAACAAGTTGGTGTAGGAACCGTAGATATGCGGAAGTCGTGGGACTGGTACATCGACATGTTCGGCATTGACATCAAGATTTTGGAAGACGACACGGTAGCGGAGCGGATGCTCCCTTACACTGGCAACCAGCCGCAGAAGCGGCATGCCTGCATTGCGGTCAACCTGCAGGGCGGCGGTGGTTTGGAGATCTGGCAGTACAGCGAGCGCACGCCCGTGCCAGTGGCCTTTGACATCGCCGTGGGCGATTTGGGCATTTTCGCCGCCAAGATCAAATGCCGCGACGTCAAAGCGTTCCACGCATACGCCTCTTCAAAATGGCCGGACTGCGGCGCCGTGGGTGCCCTACCCGACGGAACGCCCTGCCTATACCTCCGCGACCTGTACGGCAACTATCTCCAGGTGGTGGAGCAGTCCGACATCTTCATTGAACAACACTGCCTCACCGGCGGCGTGGCGGGCGCGGTCATTGGGGTCACCGACATGGATGCCTCCGTGCGCTTCTACCGCGAGGTGTTAGGCTACGAGCAAGTGATATACGATGAAACCAGCCGGTTCGACGACTGGCAGATGCTGCCCGGCTCCGGCGAACAATACCGTCGTGTGCTCCTCAAAGATCCTTCCAAGCCCAAGGGCCCGTTATCCGAGCTCATGCCGAAAGGCTGCATCGAACTGGTGCAGGCGCTGGACCGCACGCCGAGGAAAATCTACGAAGGGCGCTACTGGGGCGACCCCGGCTTCATCCAATTATGCTTCGACATCACCAACATGAAGCAGTTGGGCGAGTTTTGCGCCTCGAAAGGCCACCCCTTCACCGTGGACAGCTGTCCTGACAACGAGGTGTTTGACATGGGCGACGCTTCCGGACACTTCACCTACATTGAAGACCCGGACGGCACCCTGATCGAATTTGTGGAGACACACAAGATCCCAGTCATCAAAAAACTCGGTTGGTTCATCGACCTGACAAACCGCAAACGCGAGAAGCCCCTGCCGAAATTCCTATTCAAGGCCATGGGTTTGGTATCCCGTGAAAAAAACAACAAATCAGACAATTAATTACAAATACATTCATACATTATGCAAAAAGACATTTTCGAAAGAATCAAACAATCCACGGGCGGTCCTATCGGGCAATACCGTGATAAAGCGGAAGGCTATTTCACCTTCCCGAAATTAGAAGGCGAATTGGGTCCGCACATGCGTTTCAACGGCAAGGAGGTGCTTTGCTG
Source organism: Bacteroidales bacterium (assembly GCA_016285145.1). Taxonomy (GTDB): domain Bacteria; phylum Bacteroidota; class Bacteroidia; order Bacteroidales; family WCHB1-69; genus F23-D06. Next base: position 20,654 of record JAEEQE010000030.1, read on the forward strand.
GAGCCTCAACAACTACCTTGGTCTCGCCAACCACCCGGAGGTCCGCAAGACCGACGCGGAAGCCGCAGCCCGCTGGGGCATGGCCTACCCAATGGGCAGCCGTATGATGACCGGCCAGACGGCGCTGCATGAGAAACTGGAACGCGAATTGGCTGATTTCGAGGGCAAAGAGGCCGCTTTCGAGTTCAATTTCGGCTACCAGGGCATTTTCTCCACCATCGATTCGTTGGTAAACCGCCACGATGTCATCGTGTATGACGCAGAGGCACACGCCTGCCTGTTAGACGGTATTCGTCTGCATCTGGGCCACAAGTACAAATTCCGCCACAACAACATCGAGGACTGCGACCGCGTGTTGGCCCATGCCACCGAGGTGGCCGACCAGAACGGCGGCGGCGTGCTGCTCATCACCGAAGGCGTCTTCGGCATGACTGGCGCCTTAGGCATCCTGGACCAGATTGCGGCCCTGAAGAAGAAATACAAATTCCGCATCCTCATTGACGACGCGCACGGCTTCGGCGTGATGGGACCCAACGGCCGCGGCACCTCCGAGCATTTCGGCGTGATGGACGACATCGACATCTACATCGGTGCCTACGCCAAGTCGATGGCCACCATCGGCGGTTTCGTCGCCACGGAGAAAGCCATCATCGACTATCTGAAATACAACATGCGTTCGCAGATGTACGCCAAATCGCTCCCGATGCCCATCGTGGAGGGCTGTCTGAAACGTCTGGAGATCATCCGCAGTCCCGAGGGCGACGCCCGCAGAGCGCACCTGTGGGAGGTGACCCGCCGTCTGCAAAAGGGCTTCCGCGACCTCGGTTACGAAATCGGGCCTGCCGAAGCGTGTGTCACGCCCGTGCACCTGAAATGCGGCGTGAACCAGGCCACGAACATCGCCGTCGATCTGCGCGAGAACTACAACATCTTCTGCTCCATCGTCACTTACCCTGTCATCCCTCCCGGAATGCTGATCTTCCGCGTCATTCCCACCGCGGCGCACAGCATTGAGGATGTGGACCGCACCTTGGATGCCTTCCGCGACATCAAGGAGCGCTTGGCCAAGGGCGATTACGACCACGAGATCCCCAACATGGCCCTTTAAAGGCATTTCAAAAACAAAAAACATGACAAATCGAAACGGACAAGTAATCTGGATCACAGGGGGTTCCTCCGGTATCGGGGAGGCGTGTGCATACCGCTATGCCGCGGAGCATGCCTCCCTTGTGCTGACCGCCCTCACGGCGGAGGAGTTAGAGCCGGTGGTGGCCAAATGCCGCGACCTTGGTGCGACAGTCTATGCCCTGCCCTACGACTTGCAGCATCCGGACGGTATCGAGACATTAGCCGAAGAGGCCTGGAACGCATTCAACCGCATTGACATCTTATACTGCAACGCCGGCATCAGCCAGCGTACCACGGTGGAGGACACCTCTATGGAGATGATACGCAGGCTCATGGAGATCAACTACTTCGCCCCGGTGGCTATCGCCAAGGCCGTACTGCCGAAGATGCTGGCGGCGGGGGGCGGCCACATCGCTGTGACCACCTCCATCGCCGGAAAATTCGGCTTCCCGCTGCGCTGCGGCTATTGCTCCTCCAAACATGCCCTCTACGGGTTCTTTGAGACCCTTCAGGCTGAATACTCGGATCGGAACATCCACGTCACCATCGTATGTCCGGGACGCGTGCGGACCAACATCTCGCTCCGCGCCTTAGACAAGGGCGGCAAGCCCCACGGCAAGATGGATCCCGGCCAAGGGGGAGGGCTTTCCCCCGAACAGGCCGCCAAAATCATCCAGAAAGCCATCGACCGGAGCAAACGCGAGGTACTCGTAGGACGCAAGGAACTCATCATGGTCTATGTCAAGCGTTTCTTTCCGGGCCTTTGTGCCAAGATTGCCAAACGAATAAAACCGATGTAAATGAACAACAACAACAAACCCAAGAACCTGTTTGACGAGCTCTGCAAGGACTACCGCTTCAAGGAGGGGTTCCACACCTGCATCAACTGCGGAACCTGCACGGCAATATGCCCGGCGGCGGAGTTCTACAAATACGACCCACGGAAGATCGTCAGCATCGTGCAAACCCGCGACGACCAACAGATTGAGGAACTGCTGAAATCCGACACCATCTGGTACTGCGGCGAGTGCATGAGCTGCGTCACCCGATGTCCGCGCAAGAACGGCCCCGGACTGGTCATCATCGCCCTCCGCGACCTCAGCGCCCGTCTGGGCTATTTCACCGAATCAGAAAAAGGCCGGCAGTTGCTGCCCCTGACGCACATCATGACCGGCAACATCCTCAACTACGGCTATTGCGTCCACCCCAAATCCTTCAAATGGGAAGACCACAAGGAATCCGGCCCCGTCTGGAAATGGCATACCGAGCATTTAGAGCAAAGCCTCGCCCGTCAGGGTGCCAACTACATGGGCGACGGCCCCGGCATCCTGCGCAAGATCCCGCAGGAGTCTTTGGACGAGCTCAAGGCCATCTTCGATGTCACCGGCGGCACCGAGCGCATCGCCATAGTGGAGAAATACTCTAAACTCAAGGCAGAAGAGATGGGCATGGACATGGAAGAATACGAAAAACAAGCTTTCGAATACTGCTCTGACAAACATTTTAACCATTAAACCTTTATGATTACTCAAGGCAAACAAAAAATATGGAGCGACTACCAGAAGGAGATTCCCGACGACCACTGGTATTATGTCCGGAGCTGCATCCGCCAGAACTTCTTCCCCGCCAGTGAGAAGATGTTCACGGAAATTACACGCAACGTGTTAGGCAAGGACATCTACGAGACGCCCCACCATACCACCTGCGGGGGCATCGCCTACCACTGCGACACTATCCCCCAAGAGACCGTCATGACCATCGTGGCGCGACAGTTCGCCCTGATGACGGAGGCCGGCTACGAGAACTACGTGCCCAGCTGCATCACCTCCTTCGGCAACTACTGCGAGATCTTAGAGACCTGGCATGAGTTCCCCGAATTGGAGGCCAAAATCCGCGAGAACCTCTGGAAAGCCTGCCGGCGCGAGTTCAACAAGCCCAAATACTTAGCTCACACCAGCGACCTCATCTACCATTGGCGCAACCAGATTGCCGCCAAGGCCAAATACCACCTCGTCAACAAGGAGACGGGCGAGCCGCTGAAGATTGTGGAGCACATCGGATGCCATTATGCGAAGATGTTCCCCAGCAAGGGCGTGGGCGGCGCGGAATACCCCTACGTACTGGCCGGCATGATCGAAAGCTGGGGCGGACAGGTGGTGGACTACCCCGAGCGGCGGCACTGCTGCGGATACGGCTTCCGCCAGTACCACGTGAAGGCCAACCGGGGCTACAGCGTCTCCAACACCCATAAGAAATTCGAATCCATGGAGCCCTTCCACCCCGACGCCATCATCACCAACTGCCCCGGATGCCCCTATTTCCTCGACCGTTGGCAATACGTCATCGCCGAGCAGACGGGCAAGACCTACGGCCAAAACGGCTACGGCATCCCCGTATTCACTTACGAGGAGTTGGCAGGCCTCATCCTCGGCTACGATCCCTGGGACCTCGGCATGCAACTGCATCAGGTAGCCGTAGAACCCTTTCTGGACAAAATCGGCGTGGAATACGACCCCAAGGCCAAATACTTAGGTCTGAATAAAGAGGACATCCTTCGTCCGGAACTTCCCAAATCCATAAAATGTTGTTAACGATATGAAAGAAAACATCGTAATAATCGGTGGCGGCATAGCGGGCATGGAGGCGGCCAAACAGCTGCTCATCCTCGGCTACACCCCCATCATCATCGAACAGGAGGACCACCTCGGCGGCCATGTGGCCCAATGGCACAAGCTGTTCCCCGACATGACCTCATCCCACGAACTGATTGGCAACCTGTCGAAACAGATCAAGGATGCCAATGTCTTCTTGGAAACGAAAGTAAACTCCATCAACGCATTGGGAGACAGTTATAATGTGATTTTAAACAACGGGGTCAACATCGTGGCCAAGGCCATCCTCATTGCCGCCGGCTTCCATCTCTTTGATGCCGCCAAGAAGGAGGAGTACGGCTACGGGGTTTATGACCGCGTCATCACCAATGCGGATTTGGAGGCCTGGTTCAACCACCGTGCCGACGAGCGCATCCCGGAAAAGCCAAAAGCGGTGGGCTTCGTGCACTGCGTAGGTTCCCGCGACCTCAAGGCGGGCAACAGCCAATGCTCCAAGGTATGCTGCACCACGGCCATCAAGCAGGCTATTGAAATCAAGGAGGTATTCCCCGAAACGGAAGTCTATTGTTTTTACATGGACCTGCGTCTTTTCGGCAAGAAATACGAGGATTTCTACATCAACGCGCAGCGTGATTTCGGCGTGCATTTCATCCGTGGCCGCGTGTCGGAGGTGGGCGAGACCATCGACAACCGCGTGCAGGTGAAGGCCGAGGACACGCTTACGGGCAAGCCCCTCAAGGTCACGCTGGACCTGCTCGTGCTCATGTCGGGCATGGTGTGCAACCCGCGCACGAACGAGCTGGCCGAGATGATCGGTCTCAACATCGACGACGACGGCTTCCTCAAGAGCAAGGACAACGTCTATACCATCATGGAATCCAACCGGCCGGGCATCTTCTACGCCGGCGCGTGCACGGGCACCAAGACCGTGCCGGAGACCGTGGCCGAGGCCCGCGCCGCCGTGCTCAGTATTCACCATTATCTGACACAGGCATGATGGATTTCGGTTTCACCCTCAGCAAAAGCTCCACCATCAACCTTGACACGGTGGACACCACCCTCTACAAGAAGCTCTGCGACATGGAGCCGGACGCCCGCATCTGCATGAGCTGCGGTTCCTGCAGCGCGAGCTGCACCGCCGCCTCTTTCAGCGGCATGAGCCTCCGCAAGGTCATCCTCGCCCTCCAGCGCGACCAGGACGTGCGCCCCATGTTAGCCAACTGCATGCTCTGCGGAAAATGCACCATGGTCTGCCCCCGCGCCATCAACACCCGTCACCTCATTTTGACCCTTTACAGAATTTATGATCGATAGAATACCCTCCGGCTTTCACCCGTTCGTGCTGCCATTCCTTATCGGCATGATCTTCGTGCTATCCTACTGCGTTTTCGGGATAGTGCGGATTCTTTGGCAGCTTCCCAAGCAGGATGTGCGGAAATTCCTGCTGTCGCTCATCAATCCCAAGATGATTGTGAAGAATGTTTGGGAAATCTTCCGCGACTGTCTCATCCACGTCAAACTCTGGAAACGCAACAAGTTGTTAGGCTACATGCACTCCAGCATCGCCTTCGGATGGTTTATGATTATCCTGCTTGGCCACATCGAAGTATTCCTCTTCGTGCCCAACCGCATCCACATGTTCTACTACCCCATCTTCTTCAATTACTTCGTGGCGGAAGGGCCGGATATGACCATACAAGGTTCTCTGTTGATGTTCCTGATGGACTTTTTCCTGCTGATAATCCTCAGCGGCATCGTGTTAGCCATGATCAAGCGGGTACAATCCCGCTTCTTCGGCATGAGGCGCACGGCACGGCCCTCCCTGCTGAACCAGATCGGCCTCTATGCCCTTTGGGCCATCTTCCCGCTGCGACTGCTGGCCGAGAGCTTCACCGCCCACATCAGCGGCGGCTCCTTCCTGACCATCCCCGCCAACTGGATCTTCCGCCAGTTCCTCGGCAACGACCTCAACATGCTCCCCACCTGGTGGGCCTACTCCATCGCCCTCTGCGTCTTCATGTGCGTGCTGCCCTTCACGCGCTACATGCACATCCCGGCGGAGATGATGCTCATACCCATGCGCAACGCCGGCATCAAGATCCGCGACTCGCGCAAGGGCTTCGCCAAGCTGCAGGTCTATAGCTGTCCCAACTGCGGCGTATGCATCGATGCCTGCCCGATGAGCGTCAACCGCGGAAACCTCAAAGACTGCACCGTCTATCTCACCCGCCAGATGCGCCGCGGCAACGAGAAACGCATCGAAGAAATCTCCGACAAATGCCTTCTCTGTGGCAAATGCCACACCGTATGCCAAGTGCAGGTGGAAGGTCCTCAACTGCGCATCATGGAACGCTCGCGCCGCCATTACAACCTCTCCCCCGACTACTCGAACATCGACACACAGCCCATGACCGAGATCGCCAGCCATGGCAAGGTACTCTATTTCAGCGGATGCATGAGCCAGCTCACCCCTGCCATCGGACAGAGCGTGGAATCCATCCTCAAGAAAGCGGGCGTGGACTATGTGTGGATGGACCGCGACGGCGGCCTCTGCTGCGGACGGCCGCTGCTGACCGCCGGACGTGCTGAAGCGGCCAAAGAGTTAGTACACAAGAACGAGGAAATCATCTTAGGCAGCGGTGCCGACACCCTGTTGGTGAGCTGCCCCATCTGCTACAAGATGTTCACGGAAGAATACCACCTTCCGGGCATCCGCGTGGTGCATTACAGTCACTATTTCAGTGAGTTGGTGCAACAAGACAAAATCCGCCTGGAGAAGAGCGACCTGTGCTATGTGTTCCACGATCCTTGTGAGTTGGGACGCGGATGCGGCATCTACGACGAGCCGCGAAAGCTCATCGGCAAGTCGGCCAGCATTGCGGAAGCAGAGAAGAACCGTGAGGAGAGCATTTGCTGCGGCGGGTCGTTAGGCTCGCTCACATTGAGCTTTGCCCAGCGCGAGGAGATGACACGCGCCGCATTGGAGAACCTATACACCAGCCGCGCCGACGCCATCGCCACCGCCTGCCCGCTCTGCCTCGCCACCTTCGCCCGCTACTCTGACCGGCCCGTGCGCGACCTGGCGGAAATCATCGACGCCCAATCCTCATCCACCCAGAAAGGAAATCAATAACCAAACCATAATTCACCCTTAAAAACCATAACGATTATGAGATTCAAACCCACGCAATACCTTCTCGTCAACGTTGAGAACGGCCATACCTTTGAAGACAAAGGCTGGACCCTGAGCGACCCCGACGGCAAGAAACCGTCGTTGATCCGCGCCATGTATAAGAACATCCTCTTCACCCCGCGCGAGGACCTGAAAGGCATCTACCGCTATGCGGACTGGATGCCCATCAACCGCACACTGAAGAAGTCCTGCGCCCCCGTCACCTACAAGTCCAAGGGACTGGCCAAATTCCTGGGTTTGGACAACCTCTACATCACCTTCTCCGGCTGGTGTCCGAAGATCGGGGCCAAGATGCGCACCTGCTCCTTCAAGGAGACGGAAGCCTTTTCGGTGCTGGCCCGCATCCCCCGCAAAGAGAACCGTATTCTGGTGGTACAGTCCGCCGGCAACACGGCCCGCGCCTTCGCACAGGTATGTTCCGACAACCGCATCCCTATCGTGCTGTGCGTACCTTATGACAACCTCCACGACCTCTGGTTCAGCAAGAAGTTAGACAAGTGCGTCAAGTTGGTGGCCGTGCCCCACGGGTACGACTACTACGATGCCATCGCCGTTGGCGAGAAGTTGGCGGAAGATCACCGCTTTTTCTTAGAAGGCGGGGCCAAGAACGTTGCGCGACGCGACGGCATGGGCACCACCGTGCTGAGCTGTGTGGAACAAATGCAGCGCATCCCTGACGCCTATTTCCAGGCCGTAGGTTCCGGCACCGGTGCCATCGCCGCCTGGGAAAACGCCTGCCGTTTGGAGGCCGACGGACGCTTCGGCAACAACCACATGCGCGTGTATGTGGCTCAGAACAAACCCTTCACCCTCATGTACGACGCCTGGAAAGCCCAATCGAGGGCCCTGCCAGAGCTCTCCGCCGAAGAGGGACGCCGTCAGGCCGAGGTCATCCTCGCCAAGGTACTCTCCAACCGCAAGCCGCCCTACAGCCTTGCCGGCGGCCTGTTCGACACGCTGACGGAAAGCCATGGCGATATGTTCTTAGCCGACAATAACGAAATCATGTACTGGATGATGCAGTATCGGAACTTAGAGGGTTACGACCTGTTGCCCGCCGCCTGCGTGGCCGTGAGCGCGCTGGCGCAAGCCGTCAAAGAGGAAGTGGTGAAGAAGGAGGAATATATTATGCTCAACTGCACCGGCGGCGGCTCTCTCACCGCCATGAGCAAGGGCTTCGTATTCAAAGAGCCCGACCTCATCCTCTCGCCGGACCTGCCGTCCGAGACCATCATCGAGAAAGTGAGTGCCCTGTTCTAAACTATTTTTAAGGCAACGATAATCGTTGCCTTTTTCTTTTTCGCGAAATGCACCATTAGAACATCCCCCAAAATCCACTCTAACATAAAATCGTTATTTTTGCAAAAAAAACGAGAATCAAATGAATTTGGAAAAGAGATCGTTAAAAGAGAAAATCCAACGGGGACTGACGGCTGTGTGGGATGCCGTGAAAGCGCATCCCGTGGAGATTGTCATCCTGTTATATGTCTGCGTGGTCGGGTGTTTTGGAATTTCCGATCCGGATATATTTGATGTAAAAAACGAACCGGCGCCGTGGTGGTTCCGGCCGATGTCACTGGCACCGTTTATGGTGGTGGCGGCTTACTCGCTGCAGCCGTTGCGCAAACGCGGCATCGGGTGGCTGCTGCTCTACCTGCTGCCGTTAGTGGGGATGGTGGCCGGGTTCGCCATGCCGTTCCTCCTCGACTGGGTGGAGGAAACCGCCTATTGGATTGCCGTGCTTGCGGCGCTTCCGCTGTGGTTGTGCGTGCGGCATCGGCTCACCGACAACGAACCGTTTGTGCAGCGCAACGTGCAGATGGCCTGGTCGGCGGTGCGGGCGTTGCTCGTCGCGGGAATCCTCTATCTGCTGTATGCCGCCATCGCTTACACCATCCAAACGCTCTTCGACATCCCTCACAAAGTCTGGGACGGCTGGTACGAACAAGCGGCGTTGCTGCTATTTTGCGGATTGGCTCCCGTGCTCTTTTTCGCCATGGAGGACCGTCCCGAGCCCATCGAGATCCGCCGTTTCTGGGCCGTATTGCTGAACTGGGTGCTCACGCCCGCACTGATGATTTACACCGTGGTGCTCTATGTGTATGCCGCCAAAATCCTCTTTACATGGGACCTGCCGAAGGGCGGGGTCGCCATCATGGTGACGGTTTTCTTTGTGATCTTCTTCGCAGCCAAGATCTTGCAGATGCTCACGGAACCGCAACCACTCAAGTGGTTCTATGACCATTTCAGCCTGTTCGTCTTGCCGCTTCTGGCACTCTTCTGGACAGCGGTCGCCCGTCGTTTGACAGACTATGGTCTGACCGAGTCACGCTACTACTTGCTATTGGGCGGGGTGTTGATGACCGTGTGTGTGCTGGTGTTCCTCTTTCGCAACCATCGTGGCTATTTCGCCTTGGCGGCGGGAACGTTGGCCGTCGTATTGCTGACGGTGCTGGTGCCGCCGCTCCGTGGCGAGCGGGTTGCGCAACGGGCCCAAATCCAGCGTGTACGCACGATTGCCAAGAAACTCAACCGCCTGAACGACGACGGCACATTGCGACTTCCCCAACCCGACAAAGCCGATACATTGCAAGTGGTTGAGCACCGCAAACTTTATCAGTCGCTCAACTATTTGTCGAACAGAAACGACACGGCGTTCTTTAAACGTGAGTTCGGCATCGCCCGGAAATCGGACTATTTGGCATCATTGTCGGAAAGAACCTCCGGTTATGCCTCTGCTTGGTCGGAAGATAATGCCCGAGAACAGTTAGAGGATGAAGTTTTGATTGTAGAGGAAATGCAGCCAAGTGTCTATTTATCGCGCAAGAGTAACGGGCCCGTGGATGTGAGCGGCTACCGCCAGATGTACAGGACGACAAACCATATCAGGGTGGATCAATCGTTTTCCATCGGGAATGGCAAGAAAATTTCGGCAAATCAGATTTTCCGGGAGCAGTTGCAAAGGCTTGGCTGTCCGGACATGTTGCCTTCGAGGACTTGGTTAGAGGATCATGAAGAAGAACTGTTGACCTATCGCACCGACAGTTTGCTGGTCTGTTTCAACCAGTTGCGCTTGGAGCGTCAGACCTCCGACGTTGAATGGAGGGTGGAGTATTACGAATGGGTGGTGCTGGTGAAGTAAGGGGTGAATTTTTTTGAAAACGGCATCAACCGAGTTGATGGTTCACTCAATCTTTGAAAAAACTTCAAGATCTTCCACAGGACAACAGGTCCTCCTACGGGAGCGGATGCGACATATTCTCCGACAGCTTATCCAAGGTATTCAAGAAGTTGCGCAGTTCCTCCTCACTGATGCCGGCGAGGACCTTGTCTAGCATGGAGATGCCCACCTGTTTGGCCTCCTGTTTCATCTGTTCGCCCTTAGGGGTGAGCACGATGATATTGGAACGTTTGTCATTAGGGTTTTTGCGCCGGGCAATAAAGGATTTCTTTTCCAGTGCATCCACCAGTTTGGTGACGGAGTTTTTGTCCTTCTGCATATTGTTGGCCAGGCTCTGCTGCGACATCGGGCCCTGGTTCCAGAGGACGTCCACCAGCAGGAACTGTTCGGGCGTGAGGCCCAGGTCATACTGTTTGAGCATGGCGGAGGTGTACTGTTTCAACCTACAGGCTGCCAGATTGATATACACGGCGATTTCTTTGGACAATAGCATGATGCAACACGAATAAGTGGGGGCAAAGATACGGAATTTTCTGTTAACCGCTGGCCGTTGGCTATTAGCTATTGGCCGTTAGCCTTTGGCTGTTGGGGGTTGGGTGTTGGGACTATAGTTAAGAAGTTAAGAAACTAAAGAGTTAAGGCAGTTTGTCATTGGGTGTTGGGAGTTGTTCTCTATTCACTGACCACTGTCCACTGTCCACTGACTACTGACCACTGTCCACTGACTACTGCTCTTAGTTCCTTAACTTCTTAAAATATGCCATTTCCAGCAGCTTATGTGGGGAAAATTGCTATTTTTTCAGGTTTAATTGTCAAATAACACATTTTGCAAAATGGCGAAGAAAAACAACACGGCTGATATTGGCTTTGAAGACAAAATATGGAAGGCGGCTGACCTGCTTCGTGGATCGATAGATGCTGCAGAATATAAGAATGTGGTGCTCGGTCTCATTTTCCTGAAGTATATCTCCGATTGCTTCGATGTGAAACACCAACAATTGGTGGATGAAGGCGACGGATTTGAAGAAGACAATGACGAATACATCTCGGAGAATATCTTTTACGTACCCGCGGATGCTCGCTGGAGTGTGATTGCCGAAGCCGCCCACACACCGGAAATTGGCAAGGTCATCGATAACGCGATGATGGAAATCGAGAAGGAGAACGACCGTCTGAAAGGCATCCTGCCCAAGAATTTCGCCCGTCCCGAGCTTGACAAGCGCCGATTGGGCGATGTGGTGGATCTTTTCACCAACACGCTCGAATTAGGTAAGCGCGAGGAGAACAAAGACCTGCTGGGCAGAACTTACGAATACTGCCTCTCCAAATTCGCTTCCTTGGAAGGCAAAAACGCTGGCGAATTCTACACACCGAGCTGCATTGTGCGCACTATTGTGGCTGTTCTGCAACCGTTTAAGGGCCGTTGCTACGACCCCGCGATGGGTAGCGGCGGTATGTTCGTGCAGAGTGCCGACTTTGTGAAACACCATCAGGGCGATATCAAAAACCTCAGTATATTCGGACAGGAGATCAATGCCAACACTCGCAAGATGGCGATGATGAACTTGGCTATCCGCGGCATCGAAGCCAACTTGGGCGACCGGAATGCGGACACCTTCTTCGACGATCAACACCCGACCTTGAAGGCCGATTTTGTGATGGCTAACCCGCCTTTCAACATGAGCGACTGGGGTGCCGACAAGCTGCAGGAGGATGTGCGATGGAAGTATGGTATCCCGCCTGCCGGCAATGCTAACTTCGCTTGGATGGAGCACATGATCAGCCACCTGTCGCCTACGGGACGCATCGGATTGGTGTTGGCGAACGGCTCGTTGAGCAGCCAGACCGGCGGCGAGGGCGAAATCCGCAAGAACATCCTGCAGGCCGATTTGGTGGAAGGTATCGTGGCCTTGCCCAGCCAGCTGTTCTACAGTACCGGCATCCCCGTGTGTCTGTGGTTCCTCAACCGACGGAAAACCCAGCCGGGAAAGGTGGTCTTTGTTGACGCGCGGAACATGGGCACGATGGTGACCCGCAAGTTGCGCGAACTGACGGAGGATGACATAGAGCGTATTGCCAAGACTTTTGAGGATTACCGTAATGGCACATTAGAAGACGAAAAGGGCTACTGTGCCGTGAAGACCCTTGACGATATTGCCGCACAAGACCACATCCTCACCCCTGGCCGCTACGTGGGTATTGCCGAGCAGGAAGACGACGGCGAACCTTTTGAAGAAAAGATGGAACGACTGACCACGGAGTTAAGCGGGCTCTTTGAGGAAAGCCACCGGTTGGAAGAAGAAATCAGAAAGCAATTGGGGAGTATTGGTTTTAAGATATAATTCGTATAAACTCTTCGATATTATGGATTATTCACTTATTATCGAAGAAGATGAAAGAAAAGTTAATTTTAGAAATCAGCAATGCGATGGCTGAAATGTTAAGTGCAGAACAAATAGCGCAATTGAACGGAGTACTGCTGCAAGTGATCAGCAAGTACAACATTTCGTTGGATGCGGAAAGTGCGCAAGCGACCGAACAAACCAACGAAGGGCTGCTGCGCTCGTTTCTTTCAGCCAAACAGGTAGAAGGTTGCAGTGCGCCCACCGTGCGTTATTATGGCAACACCATCCAGCAATTGTACAAAACAATGCCCAAACGGGTAATGGAATACTCCACTGAGGATATTCGCGCCTATCTCGCTGTATTTCAGCGGAAGCGCAAAGCAAGTAGAGTGACAGTTGACAATGTGCGGCGTATTTTTTCTTCATTCTTTGCCTGGCTCGAAGAGGAGGACTACATTATTAAGAGTCCTGTGCGCAGGATTCACAAAGTGAAGACAGGCACACAAGTGAAAGAGGTGCTTACCGATGAATCGTTGGAGAATTTGCGTGACACCTGCGCACATCCTCGCGACCTCGCCATGATTGACCTATTGGCATCCACAGGTATGCGTGTAGGAGAATTAGTAAAGCTCAACCGCGAGGACGTCAACTTCAACGAACGTGAGTGCATTGTGTTCGGAAAGGGCAACAAGCAGCGAGTCGTCTATTTCAACGCCCGCGCCAAGATTCACTTGCAGGAGTATCTTAACAGCCGCAAAGACAAGAACAAAGCCTTGTTTGTTTCGTTGGCCAAACCGCATAAGCGTTTGCAAATCTCAGGAGTGGAAGTGCGTTTGCGCAAGATTGGCAAAGAGGCCAAGGTGCCGCGTGTGCATCCGCACAAGTTCCGCCTCACATTGGCTACTATGGCCATCGACAAAGGAATGCCTGTGGAGCAGGTGCAACGCCTCCTTGGCCATGTAAAGATCGATACCACAATGCATTACGCCATGGTAAACCAAACAAATGTAAAACTTTCGCATCGGCGGTTTTTGTGTTAATTGGACAAGTAAATTCTCATTTATGGAAGAGTGGAAAGAATATAAACTTGGAAATATCCTGTCAGTTAAATATGGGAAAGACCATAAAAAAATAGCTGATGGCAACATTCCTATTTATGGTAGTGGTGGCATAATGAGATATGGTGACCGCTATATTTCTGAAGGTCCATCAATACTTATTCCAAGAAAAGGTAGTTTGAACAACATTATGTATTCAGATAAGCCATTTTGGACTGTTGACACGATGTTCTGGACCATCATTAATCATAATATTGCCAATCCCCTTTTTGTTTATTACTCAATATGCAAGAAAGACTTTGCAAGTATGAATGTTGGTTCTGCTGTTCCAAGTATGACAGTTCCTGTTTTAGAAGATATTGATATCGTTTTACCTCCAAGAAAGATTCAAGATAACATAGTCTCCATTTTAAAATCCCTTGACGACAAAATCGAGTGCAACAAGCGGATAAATGATAATTTAGAGCAACAAGCACAAGCTTTATTCAAGTCGTGGTTTGTGGACTTTGAACCATTTAAGGATGGGGAGTTTGTAGAGAGTGAGTTGGGGATGATACCGAAAAATTGGTCTGTAAAACAGCTTGGTGACGTTACTGTTCAACAGAACGAAAAGGTAAAAGACAGAACAGATGTTAAAGTACTTTCACCTGTAACGACAGGAGAACTTGTGTTATCAGAGGAGTATTTCACGAAACAAGTATATAGTGAAAGTGTTTCCAAGTACATTGTTGTGAAACCTAAAGACTTTGCTTACAATCCGGCACGTGTAAACATCGGCTCTTTGGGCATGAATGAATTTGAATTTGACGGGTGTGTCAGTCCTGTATATGTTGTGTTCCGATGTGAAAATGAATATCAGTATTATTTTGATTTGTTCCGCCACACGGAATTTTTCAAAGAAGAGGTAAAGACACGTGCAATAGGAGGCGTTCGGCAATCTTTGGGATACAAAGATTTCTCTCTAATAAAAGTTGTATATCCTCCGATTGATGTAATACACAAGTTCAATCAGGTATATTCAAAAATCCTCGCAAATATTAAAAGCAACAAGACTGAAATAGCTCGTTTGGCATCCCTTCGTGACACACTGCTGCCTAAATTGATGTCTGGTGAGCTAAAAGTTAATGTATTAAATGCGTAAATTCTCATTTATGGAAGAGTGGAAAGAATATAAAACGCAGAAGTTAGGGGACTATATCCTTGATATTGCAGCAGGTCCCTTTGGATCCAATCTAAAGGTAGAATGTTTTGTCCCATCCGGATTCCCAATTATCGATGGTGCAAATCTACGAGGCTTTAAAGTCACAGATAATGTGACCAAATTTGTAACAGAAGAAAAAGCTAGAAGTCTTTATCGTTCTATCGCCAAGAGGAATGACGTTGTTGTAACTATAAGTGGAAATGTTGGACAAATCTCTTATATACCCTATAACTCAAAATACAAAGAATACCTTGTTTCTCAAAGACAATTCAGAGCAACTTTTGACACAACAAAGGTTCATGTACCCTATTTAATATACTATTTTCATACGATTGAGGGACAACACAAGATTTTGTCATTTGCCAATCAAACAGGAGTGCCTGCTTTGGCGCAACCACTAAAAAACTTCAAAAATATTGATGTTCAATTACCTCCTTTGTCGAAACAAAAACAAATTGCCTCTATTCTTTCTTCTCTTGATGAAAAAATCGAGTGTAACAAGCATATAAATGATAATTTGCCGTGGGTTTTATGGATGACTCATTTGATTCTGCTTTTGTTCAAACGAAAAAATGATAATTTAGAGCAGCAGGCGCAAGCTCTGTTCAAGTCCTGGTTCGTGGATTTCGAGCCATTCAAGGATGGGGAGTTTGTGGAGAGCGAATTGGGGATGATTCCGAAGGGGTGGAAGGTCGGAAAATTGAGTGAAATAGCTGATATTAAAATGGGCGTATCTCCTTCAGGAACAAGTTATAATACCGATGGTGTCGGAGAAGTGTTCTATCAAGGTAGGGCTGAATTTGGCTTCCGATTCCCAAAGAGAAACATGTATACTACCGAAGCAAAACGTATAGCAGAAGCTGATGCCGTTCTTGTTAGTGTACGTGCCCCTGTTGGCGACATTAATGTTGCAGAAGAGCGGTGCTGCATAGGACGCGGACTTGCGTCCGTGAATTCAAAGCATAACTGTAACTCTTTCATTTTATATTTAATGCAAAGTCTGAAACCTGTTTTTGACAGGTTCAATGGTGAGGGGACTGTTTTCGGAAGCATAAACAAAAAGGCTTTCGAAGAATTACAAGTACTTATACCTAATAAGACGACGATTGTAGATTATGAATCAATAGCAAACAGCATTGATCGTAGAATCAAGAAAACAGAACAAGAATCATGTCGTCTCGCCCAACTCCGCGACACCCTTTTGCCGCGTTTGATGTCGGGAGAACTGAAAGTGAATTAAATGATATAAATAGTTGATAAAATGGAAATTAAAAAAGTTATTATTGACAATTTCAAATCCATTGACCATATTGAATTGGATTTTGATAAGGTCGGGGATAGTTATACTAAAATATTTGTGGGTGTTAACGAGTCTGGCAAAAGTAATATTTTAGAAGCTTTATCATATTTCAAAGTGCCTGGCAACAATGTCTCTTCCGATAGCTTCTGCAATCAAAAATTTGATGATAGAGATGCTTGCAGTATTCTTTTCAAACTCGAATTTAATCCTAACACTTTTTCCCTCAATGAGAAAAATGGGAAAGAACCAACAATAAACATAGCGCTCTCAAATATTACTAAGAAAGTATACCTCGCAAAAAAAGCAAATAGATTTGAATGCTCCTATGATTATGATATAGAATTGTTGGAGAACAATCTTTTTATAAAAAACACGCAAATGCCAAACCAATTTGGCGGTGGTCGAGTCACCACTGACAGAATTGTTGACGAATCTGGGAAAGATGCTAATTCCAAGCCACTTACTAAGGAGTACATTTTACAAAAATATAAAAAAACAATAGATGATTATGTCCAGAAAAACGAAACAGTCGTTTCTGTCTGGCAACCGTCTTCAGACTATTTATTATCAAACGTCAACCTTAATACTTTCTCTCAGGATATTGATTCAAATAAACCTTTAAGAAACATTTTCTTTTTGAGTGGTTTTACTGAACAAAAAACTATTGCTGATGCAATAAGCAAAGTGGGTAATCACAAGAATAGAAGTATTCTTTCAAGTAAATTAAATAAAGCAATTAATAGTTACATCAACAAAGTTTGGAGCAATAAAATTAACATTGTAATTGAAATCACTGAAACAGGTTTTTTAACCTTCCTCATTCGAGATCAAGGAGAAGAGAATGAACATAATCGATTTGAAATAACTGAAAGGAGTCAGGGTGCCCAGCAATTTTTATCCCTAATATTGTCTTTATCTTTGGAGGCAGAGAGTCATGAGAGAAAGAATGAGTTGATATTAATCGATGAGCCAGAGACCCATTTACATCCTTCCGGAATTAGAGATTTGGGCAGAGAATTACTGAAAATCGGACACGACAATTATGTCTTTTTGGCAACTCATTCACCTTTTATCATTGATAAAAAACATAAGGAACGTCATTATATTGTAAAAAAGAACAAGAATGCAATCACCGAAGTAATAAGAATAAAAGAGTCGGACAATCTCATTGACGACGAAGTCTTAAATGAAGCTTTCGGAATCAATGTCTATCAAGACCTGTTGAATCCTCATAGCATTTTAGTTGAAGGTGCTACCGATAAAGTTATCTTGCAAAAAGTTTTTTGTCTTCTGGAACGGAAAGATATTGGAATCACTAACGGACACGGAACGAATATTGACACATTAGCTTCGAAAATGAACTTTGACAATATTTCTGTTTTAGTTGTTACTGATGACGACAAGGATGGGAAAAAATATAAAGATAATATACTCAAAATAGGCGGTGTTTTTAATGAGAATAATGTTTTCACTATTCGTGATTTGGAAGGCCGAATTATTGATCAGGGAACGATTGAAGATGCTTTAGGCATTGATTATATTCAATCTCAGTTCGGAGATTACTATAACAATAAATTTGGCCAAGAAATTTCTGAATTCAATCTATCCAACGACCAACCAGTGATATCACAAATAATAGTATTTTTGAAACGTAAGAAGAAATACAACAGTTTGATTATAGATGAATTTAAGAAACGTTTGTCCGACAATTTTAACCCTACAAAACAAGCATTGAATAAAAAGTATATCCATTTGAAGGGATTGGCGGAAAAGATAATTGAAAAGTTGAATTAATTAAATTCAGCATTATGTCAGACTACAACGAAGACCATTACGAGCAGACGCTAATCCAACTGTTTCAAGAACGGCTGGATTACGATTATCTCAACGGCTATGAGATTCAAGAGGCGTTTGAGGACAAGGATTACTATTGCCCGCTGTATCTTGATCGTCTGCAAACGATGCTGCGCAAGCTTAATCCATCGCTACCAGAATCGGCAATTGATGAGGCAGAGCGTAAACTGCTCCACATCGAAGCAGGCAATTTGGTGCAGAATAACGAACTCTTTATGGACTATCTGCAACACGGCATAGAAGTCACCTTCCATAATGGACACGAGTTGAAAAACGACATCGTGTATCTTGCAGACTACAAAAACATTGACAATAACGATTTTCTGCTAGTCAACCAATGGACTTATGTGGAGAAATCGAAGAAACGCGCCGATCTTATTCTCTTCCTCAACGGTCTTCCCATTGTGCTGATGGAGCTGAAATCCCCTTCACGCGAGGAAACTGATGCCAGCGCCGCCTACCGTCAGCTGAAGAACTACATGAAAGAGATTCCCACGATGTTCACGTATAACGTCTTCTGTGTGATGAGCGACATGGCGGAGTCGAAGGCCGGCACCCTCACATCCAGCGAGGACCGTTATATGCAGTGGAAGTCGAAAGACGGTGTGTATGAAAGTGCAGAAGTGGTTGACTATGACGTGTTCTTCGAAGGTATGTTTCGCAAGGAACGGCTGTTGGACATCATCCGCAACTTCGTCTGCTACAGCAAAGAGGAAGGCAAGGACAACAAGATACTGGCTGGTTATCATCAGTATTTCGCTGTGAAGAAAGCCGTGGAGCGCACCCGCGCTGCCGTCACCGGTGACGGTAAAATCGGTGTTTTCTGGCACACCCAAGGGAGCGGCAAGTCCCTTTCCATGGTCTTCTACGCTCATCTGCTGCAGAGTGCTGTTTCCCAACCTACCATCGTGGTTATCTCCGACCGCAATGATCTTGACAATCAGCTCTATGGCCAATTCGCCAAGTGCAAGGATTTCCTGCGCCAAATACCGGTACAAGCCACCACAAGGGAACACTTACGCGAACTGCTGGAAGGTCGCACGGCCAACGGCATCATATTCACCACGATGCAAAAATTTGAGGAGTATGATGCGCCGTTATCGACCCGCCGCAACATCATCGTGATGAGCGACGAAGCCCACCGGGGCCAATACGGCTTTGAGGAGAAGATTGATCCGGTGACAGGCAAGGTCAGCGTGGGAACCGCCCGACTGATCCACGATTCGTTGCCCAATGCATCGTTCATCGGCTTCACAGGCACGCCCGTCGCCCTGAAAGACCGCAACACTA
>JAEEQE010000031.1 GCA_016285145.1 Bacteroidales bacterium
GGGGCAGGTTGCATACGCGTTACGCACCCGTGCGCCACTCGTGTACCTCATGCATTGCTGCACTCGGCCTTACCGTTCGACTTGCATGTATTAAGCCTGCCGCCAGCGTTCATCCTGAGCCAGGATCAAACTCTCCATCCTAAATAATTTCTTTTTCTTTTTGTCTGTCCCGGCCTCATCGCTTGCGAACCTCAAAAAAATCCTTGAGTATTTGCTACATCTTTCTTCATTCTTTCAATGAACTGTCCCCTCTCTCTCGCCTCGCAGGACCTGTGTCCTTTCCCCCTCATTTGGGACCGCAAAAATAGTGCTTTTTTCATTCACTCGGCACTATGCTACCATCTTTTTTTTAATTTTTTTATTATCTATCTGATTATCAATGAGAAAAAATTTCAAAAATTACAGTTTTCAACATTTTATTTTTGATAAACACCCGTTTTTTACCCTTTTTTCAGAACAATTTCGAGCCTATCGAACGAAAGGTTTCGGAGTTTTCAACCGAAAGTTGTCAAAAACTGAAAGCAAATTGAACTCTGACCTGGAACAATCAGAAGCCATTTTCACGACTTTTCGCATCCCTCAAATGGCAGAATTCTTTCTCATCCCGATCCTTCTTTTATTATAAAACATCCTTCCCCCACGATTACATAATTGTAAAAAACATTCTCCGTTACATATATTAAAAAAAAGTGTATTTTTGCAGCCCAAAATTAACAACAGTATTAACAAAAAAAGAAAGAGGTATTTTTTATGATCATTGTTCCCATTAAAGAAAACGATTCTATCGACAAAGCGCTGAAAAGACTGAAGAAGAAATTCGACAAAATTGGTATCAAGAAAGAAATCCGTCAAAGACAGGAGTTCACCAAGAAAAGCGTTATCCGTAGGGAACAACTGCGCAAAGCCATCTACGTACAGCATCTGCGCGAAGCTGAAAACGAATAGTCACGATGGCTTATCATTAAAACAGGGTCTTCCCTGTTTTTTTTATAAACCATGAAAGTGTATATTAATATATACAACAATTTATTATCAATGGATTTTTCCCCATTCATCCATTATTTGCAGTACGAGAAGCGAGTATCCCCGCACACGGTGGAGGCCTATTCCCGCGATCTCCAGCAGTTTTCCGACTACATGGAAAATTGTTTAGACATTCACAACCTCACCGATATCGGGAACAACGAAATCCGTACGTGGATCATCACCTTGTTGGAAGACAACCAACACAGCGCCCGGACCGTCAACCGGAAAATCAGCACCCTGCGGGCTTTTTTCCGTCACGAGTTGAAAAGCGGGCGGGTCACACGCAATCCCATGACGCTGATTCGCGCCCCGAAGTTCTCAAAAAGGCTCCCAGAATATGTGGAAGCCCGCGACATGGAACGACTTTTCGACCAGGAATTGTTCGATGACAGCTTCGAAGGTGTGCGTGACCGGCTGATTTTGGAGCTGTTCTACGACACCGGCATCCGGTTGAGCGAGCTGCGGAATCTTCGGAAAAGCGACATCGACCTCAACCTGCAAACCGTTAAAGTGCTGGGTAAGCGCAACAAAGAGCGCATCATCCCCATCGGCAAAACACTGACGGACTTATTAACAAAATATATGGGGTATTATCCGAAAAATATATGTGCGGATAACGAAAATTATTATATCTTTGTAACCGCTGACGGACAACTCTTGTATCCGAAAGCCATCTATAGAATTGTTCGAAAATATCTGGACATGGTAACGACCATTGACAAACGGAGCCCGCACGTCATTCGACACACCTTTGCCACGCACATGCTGAACAACGGTGCCGATCTGAATGCCATAAAGGAGATTTTGGGGCACAGCAGTCTGGCGGCCACCCAGGTATATACGCACAATTCTATGGAGCAACTCAAATCAATTTATAAACAAGCCCATCCACGGGCATAAACAAAGGAGGTTATTATGACAATTAACATTTCTTCCGTCCATTTCAAAACGGATCAAAAGTTAGAAGACTTCATCAACGAAAAAGTTGAGAAACTCAACAAGGTTCACGACGGCATCATCGGCGCAGAAGTCACCTTGAAACTCGAAAACACCGAAGCTCCTGAGAACAAGACCGCCGATATCCGAATCAAAATCCGTGGCAACGACGCCATCGCCAGCAAGACCGCCAAAAGTTTCGAAGAGGCCACCGACCTCGCCGTTGACGCACTGAAGAAACAATTGCAGAAAATCAAAGAAAAAGAACAGACCAAACGATAAAACGCTGTCCTGTAAGACAAAAAAAGGCTCTTGAATTTCAAGAGCCTTTTTTTATGTCCTATCATTATTATTTCACATAATAGGTGAGTTTCATGTTGATGCTCACTCTCTTCTGTTTGGAAGAAGTGTTGAACGCGCCGCCCCAGGTGTAATCTTCGTCCGCGGAGTTGGGGGCCGTGATTTGGAAAACGCCAGTGTTGGCCGTCTTCAAGTCACCCAACTTGCCACCGGCATTCTCGGTGATGGTCAAAGCACGGTCACGGGCATTCTTGGAAGCCTCTGCCAGCATTTCAAGCTTCAGATCCGCCAATTTTGTATAATAATATTCCGGATTATAACTGTCAATCTTGATGTCCTTATCATAAAGTTCGGAAATCTCACGAATGACTTTTTCCACCTTTTCCACATCTTTCGACTGGATTTTCACCACCTGGCTGGCCTCATAACCACTAAAAATCTGGACACTTTTCCGCAGACTTTCATCCCATCTCCACTGATTCTGCTCCTCCGTAGAAATGTTGCCGAAATCCATCTCACTATCGGAAATACCCTTCTCTTTCAGAAAGGCTTTCACTTCCACCGCCTGATTTTTCAACTTGTTGTAAGCCGATTTCATATCCATATCCTGCGCATCGTAACGCACGCGCCAGACAATCAAGTCGGATGTGAAATCTTTTTCGGCCAATCCCGTGACAGACACCGTTTTAACCGGTTTTTTCGTCTTATAAAATGCAACACCGATGGCAATAGCCGCCAGGAAGAAGAACGCGCCAATAATCAAAGCGATTGTAAGACCATTATTTTTCATAGCATTTAATTTTAAAAATACATTCTTAAAAACGAGATACAATTGAAAAAATTATAACTCCACGTCAAAAAAAAATTTATACTATATCTTATTGATTATCTTATCAATGTAACAGATCCGTGCAACGAATACGACATCTGTCCCATCAATGTGTTGACAAAAACATCGCAGCTATAGAAATAAACGCCATCGGAGCAGGTACCGAAAGTGTCGGTATCCGTACCATCCCACAGGATATCCGGGTCGGAGGTGGAGAAGACTCGTTTGCCCCAACGGTTGAAAATCCTCATATCCACCTTCACCACCCCATGATAGGGCATGAACGGTGTAAAAAGATCATTCACCCCGTCGCCATTCGGCGTGAACACATTCGGGAAACGATATTCAAGGCAATCGTAGATGTCGAAGCACGTGGTATCCGACATTACCGTCACATTATGATTGGAATCGGCAACGGTCATGGCAAAGCAGCCCACAATTTCCGCATCACCAGACAGATGGTATTCGCAGGAGACAGGGTAACAGATCTGCGAAGATTCCATTGAATCCACACACACAAATGGGGATTGCATGGTGGGTTTATAATAGAAATAGTAGTAGCGTGCATCCGTCTCCGCTGTATCAGACGTGAAGAGCCAGGAGTAAACCACTTCGCGACAATCTGTTGTGATGGAGAGTTCTGGCATTTGCGGCGGTTCATTATCGACAGGGACTGCACGCACCTGTTGCGAACGGTTGAAGAGCGGCCCCAGCGTGTCGGGGATCCAATAATATCCGCGGGCGCAGACATAATATCTGTACATGCGCCCATTCTCCAGTCCGTTATCCGTATAGGAGGTAGTCTGCGTGCTCCCGATAGAATCCCATTGGTGCTCGCCATAGCGGTACACCGTATATTCCACATTGTTCCAAGGCTGCTGCACCGACCATGATAGATTCACCTTCCGATCGCCAGGATAGGCAGACAGGAAAATGGAAGTAGCCGGATCGGATTTTTCCACCATTGTATCAGCATTGTTGAACGAAATCTGGTACGTATAGGCCAAGTGATCCGTATTCAAGTCATGGTCCAAATATTCTGCCGTATCGTTTTGGAGCACCGTAATAGGAGCCGTATTAATCTGTGTAAAAGAATTTTCCGTTGAAGATCTTCGATACAAATTATAAAAGTAGGACGGTGGGAAAGCTGCCGAATCCACCTCCGGCGGAGCTACCCAGCGTACTTTCAACGTTCCGTGCACCGTGTCGGTCGTCACCACATCCGCATTGATAATAAGGGGAGCGTCATTGGCGATATGCACGCAAACCTCATCCGACACAACACTTTCTGACCCGTCGGGGAAGAGAGCAACCACCCTATAACAATACTCATTAGCATGATACAAAGGACGATACGAGCCGTCATCCAGCCATGTGGTATCCGCCCAATCCGATGTGGAGCCAATCCATTCGTAGCCAGCACTGGCAGGCATCCCCGTTTCACAATATGCCGGATCAAACGGATTGCTGCCACTGCGACGATACACATCATAGCCCACCGCATTGGGACAGCTGTCAGGATGCCAGTAGAGCGTGACCGCATTGCCCTTCGGAAACGCATCAACAATCTTTGGTTTTGGAGCAATAACCCTGATATTCATTCGTTTGAATGAAACAAGCTCCACATGCGGACCATTATCCCGGGCCTTGAAAAGCACTGTATAAGGCGATTTTTTCACATGAGAGCAAGCGGTATTCCAAGAAAACGAGACATGATACGGAACCGAATCGGTAATGGGCATGAACTGGGCGGGCGATTCCGGAACGAGCAAGGGTTCGCCCGAAGCCTCCAAGGTCACATGGGTGGAAGTCAAGTCTTTCACTAACACATCCATTTTTAGCGGAGAGCCGGCCACCACGCAGGTATCATGCACCTCAATCACAGGCGGTTGGTTATCGCAGGGTGCGATGGAAATCTGCATATCCCGGACCATGCTGCTGATTAACATCCCGTTGCGCCACTCGCGAATCAGGATTGCGACATTGTATTCCCCAGCCATCGTAGGCGAGTCCCATATCAAATCACCCGTGATGGAGTCTATGGTGATATAGTTAGAAGCATGTGGCAGGTCGTAGCCGGGAATCTCGCCTCCATCCGTACCGCGGCAGGCTATCAGGCTGTATGAGAGGCTGTCGCCATCGGGATCGTACGCACCGGGATTATGGTAGTAAATCACATTGGTGCAACCATTATCCACAGGCGGGTTCAGCAGCTGCGGAGACGAATTGCCCCCGATGAAAGGATTGATAACGACAATGGTTTCTATAAAAAAAGGAATCTCCACGGAGCTGGGGATGTTGAGGATGCCCGCATTGCGGTTCGGGTCTTCAAAAGAGACGTGAAAGGTTCCCGCCGCGGAGAAGGTATGCTGCGTGACATAGACATTCTTGCTGATGTCGTTCGGAAGGTTCAGTTTCTGAAGCCGCGGCACGGTAGATGTCGTGCCGTCGCCCCATGTGATGTCGATTTCAGGCCGGTCGGCGAGGCTGGGCGTGTAGGTATAAGTGGTAATAGTAAACTCATACGTCAGGCCCGACACATACACATAGCTGATCTCGCCGGCGCGTTGATGCGTCGCAAACAGGCTGAGCGAACAGAAGAGCATGAGCAGCAATCCGAACAGCCGGAGCCGAAATTGTCGGAATCTATTCATCCTGAAGCGGTAAGATCTTATTATCAGTTAGTTTATAACGATGTCCACATTCGGGACAAACGGCGATGCCCTCGTCGTCGAAGGCCAATGTATGTCCGCACGCACTCACCCACCCGATCTGCCGGGCGGGATTGCCGACCACGAGCGCGTAATCAGGCACATCGTGTGTGACGACACTGCCCGCGCCAACCAGCGCATAGCGACCCACCGTATGGCCGCACACTACGGTGGCGTTTGCCCCTATAGTCGCGCCTTTGCATACCATTGTTTTTTTAAACTCCGTTTTTCTTTCTATAAAACTTCTGGGATTCAACACATTGGTGAACACCATAGAGGGTCCTAAAAACACATCATCTTCACACACCACACCCGTATAAAGAGAAACGTTGTTCTGCACTTTCACATTATCGCCCAATACCACATCGGAAGCCACAAACACATTCTGGCCGAGATTGCAATTCCTGCCTATCACACTATTCGGCATAATATGGGCAAAATGCCAGATTTTTGTGCCGTCGCCTATTTGGCAACCCGTATCAACAACAGCGGTGGGATGGATAAAGTGAGACATGGGGACAATTAACAATTTACAATTAACAATTATTGGTTATGGTGAGCGGCCTCGTTAAGGGCAAGAGGTTGGTAGATGACAGATAATAGTTGTGGTTTAAAAGATTTTCAATTGTTTGGTAATATATTGGATTTGTTCGGTAGTAAGTTCTGTATGCATTGGGAGAGAGAGCACCTGTTGGGAGAGCATCTCCGAAACAGGAAAATCGCCTTGTTTATAGCCAAGGTATTGATATGCCTTTTGCAGATGCAACGGGCAGGGATAATAAATCATGGTAGGGACACCAGCATCGGCCAGCCGAGTGCGCAGAGAATCACGTTGCACCATGGTCACACGAACAGTGTATTGGTGGTATGTGTGCGTAGAATATGGAACCTTAGCTGGCGCAATGATTCCGGAACAATCGGCCAGAGCTTCATCATAGAGGCGGGCGGCGCGCTGCCGTGCCCGGACATAATCGTTGAGATGGGGCAGCTTCACATTCAGCACGGCAGCCTGCAAGGTGTCAAGACGCGAGTTGAGGCCGATATGGTCATAAAAGTATTTCCGCGACATGCCGTGATTGGCCATGCTGTGCATGGTAGCGGCCAAAGCCTCCGAATTGGTGAACACGGCTCCGCCATCACCGAAGCATCCTAAGTTTTTTGTGGGAAAGAACGAAGTGCAGCCCACATCGCCCATCGTACCCGCCTGATGCACAGAGCCGTCGGAGAAGATAATCTCGGCACCAAGAGCCTGGCAGGCATCCTCCACCACGTAAAGGTTGTGCGCACGCGCAATAGCCATGATACGCTCCATGTCGGCACACTGGCCAAACAAATGTACCGGAAGGATTGCCCTGGTCTTCGGTGTGATGGCGGTTTCCACCTGGTCGGGGTCCATGACGAACGTATCGGCCGTGACATCCACCAGCATAGGTTTGAGGCCAAGCATGGCGATCACCTCTACGGTGGAGACGAACGTAAAGGGTACGGTAACGACCTCGTCGCCGGGTTGCAAGTCGAGCGCCATCAGCGCGAGCCGCAGGGCATCGGTGCCGTTGGCGCAGGGTATCACATGGCCGGAACCCGTATATCGGGCCAGTGCTTCCGCAAACGTTCCAACCGCGTTGCCATTGACGAAATCAGCCTGATCCACCACGCGTTGCATGGCGGCATCCACCTCCGGTTTGATCCTTTGGTACTGGCCATTCAGGTCAACCATCCTTATTTTTTCCATTGTCAAAAAGTCAAGCGGCAAAGATAATGAAATATTCCCTTGGATAATTTTTATTTTGTATTTTTGCCGCATAATCTATTAAAAACAATGAATCAATCAGAAAAACTTTCCAAACGACGTGTCCTGTGTATAGTAGTGGCCATTTCCAGCCTTCTCCTCGGACTTCTTTTAGGCATTTCGTTGAACATCAACTCCCACGATGTGCTCAACTCATACCGTTCTTCCATAACGACAATAGATAAAAACAACATCCAACTGGCGCAAATCATGCAAGCCGAGCTTGACCAAGCCCTCCAAGACCCTAACCTTGATACAACAACACTCAAGAAGGTGGAAATCTTGCGGGATGAACAAATTGGTTTTCTCCGCTATTGGGACACGCTTCATGCAAACTTTCTTCAATGGGTCAATGGCGATGGAGGCGACATCACCATTCTACATCCTGACGACGTGGATGCGCCCACGTATTTCATGATCGACCAAAGGAATGCCCAGACTTTGAGGTTACATATTGAAGAATATCAGCAAAATATACTACAACTGGTGGATGACACTGTTCTTCGTGAGCAACTTCGCGCCAACATTGATTTTCACACTCAGGACGAGCAACTATATGGCGAGCCGTATGGATGGGAACATTATCATTTCGACCACACCATGGCCATTGAGACGGAAAACCAATTGAACCTCATTCAACAACAGGCGTTGATGGCCGGTATAACGCTTTTGAAGGCAATTTACCATAAATAAGTAATCCAAGATATTAACATAAGCGAATAAAAAGATGAAAAAAGCGATTTATATATTAGGGGCATATACCATTATCCAAATGTCTTTTGCCCTATTGTTCAAGATCTTGCACTGGTCTGGCGGCAATGTCATGTTGCTGGTGTCCTGCGGAATCCTCATCCCTCTTACGGTCATTTTAGCCACCATCTATTTATGCCGTGAGGACAGCAAAGAAAAAGAGAACTAAGGAACAAAAACTTTTTATTTCGGATTTTTCATAAAGCCATTTGGGAAAGCCACGGGCTATTTTCGCCACAGCCTGGGTTTGCCGAAGAGCCAGCGGCAGGTGTTCGGGAAGAGGCGCTTCAAAAGGTGGTACACCAAAAGGCTTACCGCAACAGCAATAGCGGCATCCAACAGGTGCGCACACAGGAACCCCGCACTGCCGACCTGATGTCCCATCAGCCATTGGGCGGCCACTTTGGTCAGCACACGCGTAACCATGCTATGGAAAGCAAAGACAAAGAAAACAGGCTCCGCCAGCGCGCGCCAGTCCAATGACGGGAAAGCACCGACCATCTTTGCACACACCCGCGCCACTATGAGCATACCCGACAGATTCCGGATCAGCGTGAAAAGCGGAATGAAATTCTCCGGAAAGGAGAGCGGTGCCGTGACGGCCACCGATGCAGCCAAATAGAACGGAAGCGGACGCCACCACGGTTTCTGTAAAAGGTCGGAAAGGGACGAGCACCATACATTCAGCCAGCATCCCACCATGAAGAATGCCATTTCGGATTCAAAACCAAGCTGATGCGGCAGTGAACCGAGAATCAGAGGCACGATAATTGTGGCCTTGTGTTTTCTTACAATCGCCATGTACAACGGAGCAAACAGGGCTATCGCCATCAGATCGCGGAGAAACCACAGCGGACCGTCGATAGGCCCCGAATTAAACCCTTGGCCACGAATGCAGCAATAGGCCTTCAGGATGTCCGTCAGCGTCATCTCCTGCAACGGAGGAATTTCGCCCAATGCCGAGGGAAGGAGCAAGCCAACCACGCCGTAAAACAGCAGAAAGATGGTATTCCAAAGCAGATAGGGCATGAGCCACGTATCTAATCGTCCCCGGCATTTTTTTATAAAAACATTCCACGAAAAGCCGCTGCCCGAGGCCACGAACAGATAGCCGGAAATCAGAAAAAAAAGCGGACTGGCCAGCCACACCACGTTGCCCGCCCAATGATAGAAGATGCCATAAGCGGTGCCGGTGCATCCCGTGTCGGCCACCAAGTTGGTGTGTATCAATACCACGAGCGCCATCAGCACCCAGCGGAGCATTCCGATGGTTTGACTGGTGAGGTGGTCGGGATAAACCGTTTTTGCATCAATCCGGAACATTTTTATTCATTTTGAAAACAATGCCGCAAAACTACACAATTTACGGATACGTCTTGATTAATACCTTTTCCGCTACTGCAAGGCGCTCTTTCTCTCCAGTTATCTGAGCCCTGAAACAAGCAGGACCCCACTCACAGCCCAATGGCTAAAGCTGCCGCCCAAGGGGTCGCCCTGCGGAATGGCGACCGTAATGGTATGTTCACCAGGAGTTAGATAACTGAGGTCAAAATAGACGGGTTGTGTGGCGGTGCCGGGACACCAGCCACTGCGGGAATAGTCGCTGCTTGACATGCCGTTCCAAAAGTTGCCACTCACGGGGTTGAAGCGACGGTGACAGCCGCAGTCCTCGCGCCACGGGGTATAGGTGAACGCAGGCTTCCCGTCAATCAGAATGGTGTTGGTCTTGGGGGTGAACTCATCGCCACCGTCCCAACCTCCATGACCCGTGCTGATGTAGCGCAGACGTGTGTTTTTCGGTTCAGGGATGTACACCGTCACGGACAGACTGTCCGTACCGAAGATTTTCCCATAGTTCTGTCCCGCCATCTCCAACACATTGCAGGTATTGAACAGCGATTTGCAGATTTCATCGTCGCCTTCCCTGTTGCTGTCGTCCCAGCGTTCGCTGCCCGGATACGACTTGATGTCGAGTGTTACTTTGTGACCGCCGCCGTCATAGTTGCCAATCCACACTCCAATCCAGACTTCGCCCTGCAGGTAGGCACTCAAATCTGTCACTTCCTGTTTGTAATAGGTCCCATCGGCCCACTCCAGCCCGTCAATCTGCACGCGGTCGTTGAAATGGCCCACACCGAAAGGCGTGAAAAAGCGCATCAGCTCCACAGGAGGCTGATAGTATTGCACAACTTCGCCGTCAATCCATCTTGTAAAGGCAATTCCCTGATACTTTTGCCCGTCCTTTCCTGTAATACTGGGCAATGAATCAGGATGTTCGTTAATACCCGTAAAGAATATCGGCCCATGGTATCCTGTCGGGATGACGAACACGCTGCCGGTACGGTCGTAGGCGTCGCCGTTGCTGCGCTGGTGCAGCTCAATGAACGTCTGGTAGTGTCTGGGAAGCTGGGGCAGGCGCACACGTTTCAGGGCTAAGGTGCCGCCGGCGTAGTGCAACACGCTGTCAAAAGGGGTGTTATCGTAAATATTCCCTTCTACATGGCTATTCTTTTGTCCCCAGCTCAGTTGCACATCATCGAAAATGCGGGTTGTGATGACCAGTTTCTTCTTTTTGAGCGTGGAAAGTTCCCGAGCCGTGACGCGCTGGAATGTCCCAGACAGTTCCGGCGGCACGATTCCCGCCTGCTTCCAGAAATCTGCTTTGGTCAGCTGCAGGTATGTTTGTCCGTTGCGTTTGAAGCATACCACCAATCCCTTGAAACGTCCATAATAGGGGATAGGGTTCAAATCACAGGGGAAATCCTGCACGAAAAACTCCAGGGTATTGCTGTTGATATGACAGGTATAGCAGGTGAGGCCGTTCACACGGGTGATGTCATAGGCAATGTCGCCGCGACTGAACGCAGAGGCCACTTCATACCGATCCTGTTGTTCCCCCTTTTGGAATACCGCCTGTTGGTAGGTGCTGTCCGCATCAAGGTTAACGAAAGTGTTCTCCCTGGCATAGCCGGGCACAAAAGGGCCGTCATTCCCTATTGTGAAAATCTGATAGTACGGATGTTGATAAACAATTTGCAAAAAAGACGTGTCGATGGCTTCACCATAGTCATACATCTCATACGTGAAACGATTGGCGTTTTTAGCGACTTTGACAGTAGCAGGCTGCGCAATAGCCATCAACACCGCACAACATATTGACACAAAAAGAGCAATTGTATTTTTCAACATGACATGTATATTAGAATGCAAAAATACATAAAATTCCGTATCTTTGCGCCGTCAATCGGAATGGCGTTTTCACCAAAAGATTAGCAGAAATTATTTGTCATCATGGTAAGTAAAAACATACAAACAATCATCCCCAAGTTACAAGAGGAACTGACCAAGCAGCCTGTACAAAAGGCATGGCTCTTTGGTTCTTGCTCACGTGGAGAGGAAAAAAACGACAGCGACATAGACCTATTGGTCCAATATGATGACAAGGTGGTGATTTCGTTATTCACCATTGCAAGAATCATGTGTGAATTGCAGAAAGCCGTGGGAAGACCTGTGGACTTGATTGAAGACGGACAGTTGCTTCCTTTCGCAATAGAAAGTGTAAACCGCGACAAAATACTGATTTATGAGAGACCAAACTAACGATTTATTCCGGCTGGAGCACATTCTACAGGCCATAGAGGTTCTGACGAAGAATAAAACAAAGTATTCGTTCGAAGAAGCAACATCGGATCCTATTGTGTTTTTTGGATTTGTAAAACACGTTGAAATTATTGGCGAAGCTGTTTACATGCTTTCAAAAGAATTTCGTGCAGAGCATTCAGATGTTGAATGGGATATGATTGAAAAAAAAATGCGTCATGTATTGGTTCATGGGTATTACCATATCAAACCTGAACAATTGTGGGCAACGGTCGAGAATGATATACCTTCTCTGAAACCAATTATCGAAAAATATTATATGGAATTAAAAAGGAAAGAATAATGCTCCTCACATCAAACCCTATAAAGAAACTTTTACTTTCATTTTTCACTATCGCAAGTTTATCTTTAACCCTGCCCTGCCAAGCGCAGAGTTTCAGTGCTGTAGCCCCGAGCGGACATACGCTGTATTATACAGTGGTAAACGGTGAAGCCAAAGTCGTGTCCCCATCATCGACTTCCGGTTACGGCAACAATTTCACCGGAAACCTGATCATTCCGGACAGTGTTTCATCCAACGGCATCACTTACCCTGTCACTACCCTTGCCGCGAATGTTTTCCTTTATTGCCGTTACCTGACCGGTGTCACTATTCCCCAAACAGTCACCACTATCGGCAATAATGCATTTGGTAGCTGTTCCTCCCTTGTCTCCATGATCGTATCAACTGACAACCCTGTTTTTGACAGCAGGGACAATTGCAATGCCATCATTGAGACTAACAGCAATACCTTAATGTTTGGTTGCAGGAGCAGCGTCATCCCGAACACCGTTACTTCCATCGGCGATAAGGCTTTCTCCGGCTGTTCATCCCTGACCAGTATTTCCATTCCCAATTCCGTCACCTCTATCGGCAGCAATGCTTTCTCCGGCTGCACATCACTGCTCAGTGTCAACATTTCCAACTCCGTCACTTCCATCGGCCAAGAAGCATTTTGGAATTGCAGCTCCCTGATCGGCATCACAATTCCTAATTCCGTCACCTCCATCGGCAATGGAGCTTTCAAAAACTGCAACAATATAGTGAGTTTCAACATCCCGACTTCCATCACCACCATCAGCACCAGCACTTTCTGGGGTTGCAGTTCGTTAGCCAACATATACATACCCAACTCTGTCACAGTCATCGGAAACACTGCCTTTTCGAATTGCGTAGCCCTGACCAACATCACCATCCCCAACTCCGTCTTCACCATTGGGGAAGACGCTTTCAAGGATTGCACATTGGACACCGTCACTTTATTTTGGGAAATACCCATCAGCCAATCGCTGACTAATGCCTCACAGCTTCTTTCAAACACCAGCGTTTTCTCCATTCCCTGTGGGAGCATAAGTTACTACACTTTGCTTTGGGACAACTCCTGGAATACCCATAATTATCAGGAAAGAGGTGCGGATTTCCAACTTAACGTCTCCGCCTCCGAAGATGACTGGGGAACCGTATCCATCATTCCCCAAGACGGCCAATATATACGGTGTGCGGATTCCATTGCCGTCATCCAAGCCATCGCCAACGAAGGCTACCAGTTTTCGCATTGGGACAACGGAAATGTTGCCAACCCCGACACATTGCGCGTCCACAGCGACAGCTCCGTAACCGCCATCTTCGTCCCTTCCATTGGGGTGGAGAATCCAATTATGACCGAGTTGCAGGTGTATGCCCGCAACGGGCAGGTGTTTGTCAATGGCGAGTGCAACATCAAGGATGTGCAGCTTTACGACATCTCGGGCAAGTTGCTTAAGACTGTCAAGGTTGACGGGAGCAACACCGTCATCGATATTACCCGTTACGCCGCCGGCGTTTACATCGTGCGCACCAACACCGAAGACGGGCTCATCACGCGCAAGGTGGTAAGATAGGAGCGGAGAGAGACACGATTAACAATTAACAATTAATAATTAATAATTAATAATTAATAATTAACAGTTAATAGTTGTTGGTTTAATGGGATGGTGGCTATCAACCCTTCACTATTAACTATTCACTATTCACTATTCGCTGTTTTCTGTTTCCTATTCCCCAAAAATTACTATCTTTGCGCCGCGAAAAATAAAAACAACAAGTAATTTTAAAATATTAATACTATGTCCATTATCAAACCTTTCAAGGGTTTCCGGCCGCCCGTCAACATCGTTGAGAAACTGGCCTCCCGTCCGTACGATGTTCTGAATTCCGAAGAAGCACGCAAAGAGTGTGAGGGCAATCCTTACAGTTTGCTCCATGTCACGAAAGCCGAAATCGACCTTCCCGAAGGCACCGATGAGCACTCCCTCGAAGTGTATCTGCAAGTTGTCAAGAATTACAACAGCTTCAAGGACTACGGCTGGCTGGTTCAGGACAAGGAGGAGAAGCTCTACATCTATGCCCAGAGCATGAATCCTACCGCACCGGACGCCAAATGGCAGTACGGCATCGTGGCCTGTGCGTACAGCGAGGATTATGTAAACAAAATCATCAAGAAACACGAGCTTACCCGTAAGGACAAAGAGGAAGACCGCATGAAACACGTGCGCATCACCAATGCCAACGTGGAGCCGGTGTTCTTCGCCTATCCTGCTGTGGCCCGCATTGACGAAATCGTGGCTTCCGTCACCGCCAACAAGCCCATCTATGACTTTGTTGCCAAGGAAGACGGTTTCGGCCACCGTTTCTGGGTTATCGACGACCGCAAACTCATTGACGAACTGGTTGAGTTGTTCGCCACCAAGGTTCCTGCCATGTACATCGCCGACGGTCACCACCGCAGCGCCGCCGCCGCACTCGTGGGACAAGAGAAAAAAGAGCACAACCCCAACCACACCGGCAAGGAGGAATACAACTACTTCATGACGGTGATCTTCCCGGACAACCAGCTGAATATCATCGACTACAACCGCGTGGTGAAAGACCTCAACGGCCTCAGCAAGGAGCAGTTCCTCGCCGCCGTAGCCGAAACTTACACCGTGGAAGACATGGGCACCGACATCTACAAGCCGACCAAGCTGCACGAGTTCAGCATGTATCTGGACGGCCACTGGTACAAGATGAACGCCAAGCCGGGCACCTTTGACGACAGCGATCCCATCGGCGTGCTGGATGTGACCATCCTCAGCAATCTTGTGCTTGACAAAGTGCTGGGCATCAAGGATCTCCGTACCGACAAACGCATTGACTTCGTGGGTGGTATCCGCGGCTTGGGCGAGTTGAAACGCCGTGTGGATAGCGGTGAGATGAAAGTGGCTTTCGCCTTGTATCCCGTCTCCATGCAGCAGATCATCGACATCGCCGATACGGGCAACATCATGCCCCCGAAGACAACCTGGTTCGAGCCGAAGCTGCGTTCCGGCTTAGTCATCCACGAGTTAGCATAAACAATGTTCAAGGTTCCCGTTTTACTTATTCTTTATAATAGGATTGAGGAAACGCACACTGTATTCCAGGTGCTGAGAACCGTCCAACCCACCCAATTGTATGTGGCTGGCGACGGTCCCGGTCCGGACAATCCACTGGACCGCAAGCGCGTGTACCAGACACGGAGCGTCATCCAACCGGAATGGCCGTGCCAGCTGCATACGTTCTGGCAGGAGAGACACCTCGGGAAGCCCTACATGATCGATGCCGCCCTGAAATGGTTCTTCCATGAGGTTCCGGAAGGCATCGTCCTGTTCGAGGACACCGTCCCCAGCTACGACTTCTTCCCCTATTGCGAGGAGTTGCTGGACCGGTACCGGAACAACGAGCGCATCTTCACCATCGGCGGATACTATTTCCACCACAAGAGCCGGAAACGCTACAACAAACGCATCCAAAAGGGGAAAAGTTCCTACTATTTTTCCGCTTACGCCACCACGTGGGGCTTTGCCACGTGGCGCGACCGCTGGAAAGACTTCACGCTCTCCATGGACTCCTACAACAGCGAAGATTTCCCCGACATCGTCACGCCCTACATGCGCAAGCAACGGCAGCGGGGCTACTGGATCCGACGTTTCAACAGCATGAAGAAGCTAAACGCCATCTACTGGGACTACCGGCTCAACCTCCACGTATGGGCGCATCAAGGGCTGTGCATCTCGCCCTATTTGAACCTCGTCACCAATATCGGCTTCAAGAAACTGAGCAAGCGCAAAATACGCCGGCTCAAGCGCAACGCCTACCCCATTCTGCCTTTGGTACATCCTGACAAGGAGCATGAAAAGCAGGATTACGAGGCCGACCGCTACATGTTCAAACACATCTACAAACGGGCTTACCGATACCTTTTCCGCGACTGGCTTTCCGGAATCCTGCCGAATAAAAACCAATAAAAATTTCGGTGTCGGACACATCAAAAAAAAGTGTATTTTTGCGCCCTAAAAATTATTAACGATAATACTATGGCAAATAACGAAAAATTAGGCAGTAAATTGATTGAGCAAGAACAGGAAAAAGAAAATTTCGTTACCAGAACTCTTGCGTTTTTCAACAAATATCAGAACATCATTTACGGTGTCCTCATCGGATTGTTGGTCATCGCTTGCGCCGTCATCGCTTTCAACCGTTTCTACATCCAGAAGAAAAACGGCGAAGCCTCGGCTGCCATGATTCAACCCATCAACTGGTTCATGGCTGGTGACTCCCTCTCCCTGAACCTCGCCCTGGAAGGCAATGACGAGAACGACGGTTTCCTCTCCATCGCCAACGGCTACAAACTCACCCGCACGTCCAACACAGCCAACTACTATGCCGGTCTGTGCTACCTGCGCCTGGGTCAAAAGGATGAAGCCCTCGATTATCTGAAGAAATTCAAGAAAAAAGAAGACGTGCTCTGGTACGGATGTCAGATTGTGATTGGTGACTTGTACGATGAGCAGGGCGATGAGGCCAAGGCCATCCAATACTATGAGAAGGCCACCAAAGGCAAAGATCCCCTCTACACCCCGAACGCCCTCTTCAAACTGGGACAGATGTATGAAAGACAGGAGAAATGGGATAAGGCCCTTGATGCCTACAAGACAATAGAAAGCAAATTCTACAATCAATACACGACGATGAACATCGCCCAATATGTGGAACGCGCAAGCGCAAAAGCATCCAAATAACAGCATGGTGGAAAAGAAGAAGAATTTATCCGAATTCGCTCCTTTTAACTTCACATCTGCAAAAAACATCCGAATCGGTATTGTGGTCAGCGAATGGAACGACCGCATTACCGATTCGCTTTTAGAAGGAGCCAGAACATCCCTGACGGAACACGGGGTCCCGTCTGACAATATATATATATGTCACGTGCCAGGCAGCTACGAGCTCCCATCAGGGGCGCATCTGATGTTGCAGAACAGGACAGACCTTGACGCCGTCATCTGCATCGGGTGCATCATCCAAGGCGAAACACGCCATTTCGAATTCATCGCCCAAGCCGTGTCCAACGGCATCATGGACGTGAGTCTGCGCCACAGCAAACCTGTGATTTTCAGCGTACTGACGTGCGACACCATGCAGCAAGCCGAGGACAGATCCGGCGGACGCTATGGAAACAAGGGCGTGGAAGGCGCCGTCAGCTGCCTGAAAATGCTCGCCCTGAAATCCGAACTGGAAACCAAATAAACCGTCAACCGATGAGAATCGTATTCATGGGCACGCCGGAATTTGCCGTCAACGTGCTGGACCAGATCCTCCGCGCGGGACACGAGGTGGCCTGTGTGGTCACCACGCCCGACAAGCCAGCGGGACGGGGGCAGCGTGTCAAGGCCTCCGATGTGAAAGTCTATGCCACAGAACACGGGCTTCCTGTGCTGCAACCTGAAAAGCTCAAAGACGAGACCTTCCTTGAAGCATTGCGCGGCTATGCCGCCGACGCTTTCGTGGTGGTGGCCTTCCGCATGCTTCCCAAGGCAGTCTATGCCATGCCCCCCAAAGGCACATTCAACGTACACGCCTCCTTGCTCCCGCAATATCGAGGAGCGGCCCCCATCCAATGGGCCATCATCAACGGGGAGACAAAAACCGGCGTGACCACCTTCTTCTTAGACGAGCACACCGACACCGGACGCATCATCCGGCAGCAAGAGGTGGAAATCACCCCGACCGATAACGGCGGATCGTTGCACGACAAGCTGATGGTGGCCGGCGCCGAAATAGCATGCAAGACCTTGGCCGATATGGAGAACGGCTCTGTGGAGACCTTCCCGCAACCCGAGGTGCCGATTCTCAAACCCGCACCGAAGATCTTCAAAGAGGATATGCTCATCCACTGGGACAACAACGCCGAAAACATCCACAACAAAATCCGCGGCCTCAGTCCCTACCCCGCCGCCTTCACCCGACTCGTCTGTCAACCCCAATCCACTGACGAACCCGGACGGACATTGAACCTTAAAATCTATTCTTGTTCTATTAGTGAGCAGAAAAGTCAGGAAAAACCGGGCAAAATCACGATAGAAAATGATAAAAAAATGAGAATTTCCACTAAAAACTTTGAAATTTACCTTGAAAATCTACAATTAGAGGGCAAAAAACGAATGGGAATTGAAGATTTTCTCAAAGGATTTAGAAAAGAGTACTACACTGATTATTTAAAATAGTGTATTTTTACGAAAATAAAACACATTCGTTTCAACATACGCGTAAAAGTTTTCAATAAAATAAAGGTTTTTGCAAAAAACAAGACAAAATGATATAAATTTGCTGCTCATAATAAACCTTAAATTTTTATCGTATGAATAAAAGTGAATTAATCGATGCAATGGCTGAAAAAGCCGGTTTGACCAAAGTTCAAGCTAAAGGCGCTTTGGACGCTTTCATGTGTGCAACGGGCGAGGCCCTCAAAAAAGGTGACAAGATCTCCCTGGTTGGTTTCGGTACTTTCCAAGTGAAAAAACGTGAAGCCAGAAAAGGTCTGAACCCCAGAACCAAGAAAGCCATCAAGATTCCCGCAAAGAATGTTGTGAAATTCAAAGCAGGTGCCAAACTGGCTAACTTGAAATAGTCATCCAGAATTATCGGAAAAGCCCTTTTTCAAGGGCTTTTTCTTTTTTACAACTCCAGCAATATGACAGAAACATACAATCCCGAACTACGAAGAGCGCTCATTGAACATCTGGAGCAATTTGTCACTGACGAACGCAAGGTCCGGCTGCGGGAAGTCTTGCGCAACCGCACACGGCACATCACGGTGGTGTTAGAGGACCTGTACCAGACGCAGAACATCAGCGCCGTGATGCGCAGTTGCGAGTGCTACGGTATCCAGGATGCCTACATTGTGGAAAACCGCAACGAGTTCGAAATCCACAAGGACATCAGCATGGGGGCAGACAAGTGGCTTACGCTGCACCACTACCCGCACGCGGAGCACAACATGAAACAATGTATTGACGACCTTCACGCCAGAGGTTACACCGTCGTGGCCACACTTCCTGACGAGAAGAAAACCACCATCCATGACCTGTCCGTGGAAAACAAGACCGCCTTTCTTTTCGGCACAGAACTGACCGGGCTTTCAGAAGAGGCCGTGCAATATGCCGACTGCAACGCCCTGATTCCGATGTATGGTTTCACGGAGAGTTTCAACATCTCAAACTCGGCGGCCATCATCCTGTCCAACTTTTCCGAGCGTCTCCGTCATTCGGATGTAAACTGGCATCTCACGGATGAAGAGCATGAAATCCTGTATTTCCAATGGTTGCAGAAAAGCATCCGCGACCCAGAAGGAATCATTCGGCATTATCTTTCCACACATCCGTAGTCTCCATCTCTTTTTTCCATTTAAAATAGCCCAACACGGCCACAACAGTATAGACCACATACAGCACGGAGGTGGGGTACAGGCCTTTCCACACGTACAGGCACAGCGACACCGCATTGACCACCACCCAGAGCAACCATTGTTCCAACTGCTTTTGGGCGAGCATCCACATGGCCACCACGCTGAGCGAGGTGGTAAACGCATCACCCCAGGGTATGGGACTGTCGGTGAAGGTTCTCAAAACCAGAAAAATAATCATCCACAGGGCGACTGACACAAGTGCCAGCGGCAGAATCTGTCGTTTCGGAGTATGCACGATGCGAACGGGAGCAGCCATATCCGATTGGTCTTTGCTCCGGAGCCAAGCGGCGAGGCCATACACATTGGCCCCGATGTAATAAAGATACACCGCCGCATCGGCATAGAACTTGCCGTGGAAAAAAATCACCACATAGAAGAGGGACATCACAATGCCCACAGGCCACAACCACACGTTGGCCTTATACTCTAACACCAGATAAAGCAGGCCAATGCAGGCGCCGATGATTTCAAGTATGTCCATATATTTCCGATTCAGGGTGCAAAAGTACAAAAACTACAGGTATGGTACAACGTTGTCCCGTTCCGATATTTTTCGTATTTTTGCAGCTGTTTTATAAAACACATTTATTATGGCCAATATCGAATATCAAGGAAAAAGCTTCGAGCTTGACGGTGACGGCTTCATGCTGAAGCCGGAAGAATGGACCGAAGGTCTGGCAGCGGAGATTGCCAAGGCTGACGGCATCAACGAACTGACGGAAAACCACTGGAAGATTCTGCACTGCATCCGCGAGAACTACGAGGAAAAAGGCATCGCCCCGATGGTACGCGTCATCTGCAAGACGTCAGGTCTCAAACTGAAAGAGATTTATGAACTCTTCCCGCTGGGTCCTGCCAGAGGAGCCTGCCGCGTGGCTGGCCTGCCTAAACCCGAAGGTTGCGTATAACGATTCCTCAAAAACGACTTGCCATGTCCGCCATTCAATACATTGCCCTGGCTGCCGTGCTTTTCTGTTTCGGCAGCTTGTTGGTGTTTTTCATCCGAATCGTGAAATTAGGGAAGCCTAATGACCTGTCAGAAAAGAGCGGGAACACGGAGAAGGGTGTGCTGTATGCCAACACCACGGCCATGCTGCCGAAGAACAAGGAGTCGGCCTACCTGCATTTGCCGTCGTACGCCACGGGGATGCTGTTTCACGTGGGCATCTTCACCTCCCTGCTGGTGTTCGTGCTCTCCTTCTTTCCCTTTTTCAACCGATGGATCAGCGGTCCCGACCGCATACATCTCATCATCCCTATCCTGTTAATTGTCACCTGCTTCTGCGGGTACATGCTGTTTGTGAAGCGTGCCGTTTCCAAAGACCTCAAGCCGCTTTCGAATCCCGACGATTTCATTTCCAACTTCCTGACCTCCACTTTCCAGTTGGCCACCATGCTGTATCTGTTTTTTCCCGCAAGCCATTGCATCCACATATTATATTATATAGTGTGCATCTTGCTCTTCCTCTACTTTCCGTTTGGGAAACTGAGACATGTCGTGTATTATTTCGCCGCACGATTCCACATCGGCTATTTCTACGGATGGCGCAATGTGTGGCCTGTCAAAGAGACTGAATAAAACCATTATCCATTATGACATTAGACTTTTTAGGTGCCACTGAAGAAGTGACGGGCAGCAAATTCATGCTCACCACCAAAAAAGGAATTAAGATCCTCTTGGACTGCGGTATGTACCAAGGCAAGGGCTTAGAGACCGACGGCATGAACCGTGATTTGGGTTTCGACCCGAAGTCCGTGGATTTCCTGCTGTTGTCGCACGCACACATCGACCATTCCGGTCTGATTCCGTACATTTACAAACTCGGATTCCGCGGCAAGGTGTTCTGCACGCCGGCCACCCGTGATCTATGTGCCATCATGTTGGCCGACTCAGGGCGCATTCAGGAGGCTGACGCCAAACAGTTCAATAAAAAAACGGACCGCATCGGGAAGGAGCCTATTGAACCGATTTATACGGAAAAGGATGCCGCCGAGTGCATGACGCAGTTTGTCAGTATCCCGCGCGAGCTCACCTTCAACATCACGCCGGATGTCTCCATCTGTTTCTACGAAACCGGGCACATGCTGGGCAGCGGAGCCATCTACATCACCTTCAAGGAGGGGCGGAAAACGCGTACACTCTGCTACACCGGCGATGTGGGGCGCTACAACAAACGCATACTGCCCGACCCTGTCCCGTTCCCGTATGCCGATTACATCATCACCGAGTCCACCTACGGCAACCGCTTGCACACCACCCTCGACGAGGCCGACCGCGACCTTATGCTGGTGGTTAAAGACGCCTGCGCCAAACGGTTAGGCAAATTGCTGATTCCCTCGTTCGCCATCGGGCGCACGCAGGAGATCGTCTATGCTCTGCACCGGCTCAAACTCGCTGGCGACTTGCCCGACATCGACTGCTTCGTGGACAGCCCGCTCGCCTGCTCGGCCACCAACATCTACCGATTGCACGACGAGAACTTCAATGCCGACCTGCGGGAATTCATGGAGAACACCAAGGACCCCTTCGGCTTTGAGAAACTGACCTACGTGCGCACGGTGGAGGATTCCAAGAGACTTAACCAGCACAATCGTCCCTGCATCATCATCTCCGCCTCCGGCATGATGGAGGCCGGGCGTATCAAACATCACCTGGCCAACAACATCGAAGACCCGAAGACAACCATTCTGTGTGTGGGATACTGTTCGCCTACCACATTGGGTGCCAAGATCATGCGCGGTGACAAGGTCGTTTCCATTTTCGGGGAGGAATACACCGTAAAGGCCCATTTGGCCCGAATAGACGCCTACTCCGGCCACGCCGACTACAAGGAACTCATCCAATATCTTTCCTGCCAGAAAGGGAACCGGAAACTGAAAAAGATTTTTGTTGTTCACGGCGAGGCCGATGTCCGCAAGGTCTATGCCAAACATTTGCACGAGGCTGGTTTCAAACAGGCTTACGTGCCTTCATTTAGAGAATCCACTGAATTAAATTAAAATATATGATGAAAATAGCCATTGTCGGAACCGGATATGTGGGATTGGTGACGGGCACCTGCCTCGCCGAGGTGGGCTTTGATGTCACCTGCGTGGATATTGACGAACGGAAAATCGAAGCGCTCCGGACGGGGAAGGCCACCATTTACGAGCCGGGCATTGACGACCTTTTAGAGCGCAACATCTCCAAAGGCCGCCTGCATTTCACCACCAGCCTCGCCGAAGTGTTGGACGATGTCACCGTCATCTTCTCCGCCGTGGGCACGCCGCCCGACGAAGACGGTAGCGCCGACCTACAATATGTGCTCAATGTAGCCCGCGAAGTGGGCCGCAACATGCACGAATACAAATTGGTGGTCACCAAGAGCACGGTGCCCGTGGGCACCGCCGACAAAGTGCGCAAAGCCATACGGGAGGAACTGGAACTCCGCAATGCTGACATCGACTTTGACGTGGCTTCCAATCCGGAATTCCTCAAAGAGGGTGATGCCATTGCCGACTTCATGCGTCCCGACCGTATTGTGGTCGGCACAGACTCCGAAAAAGCGCAGAATCTGATGGCCACCATCTACAAATCCTTCATCCAGAACGGGCACCCAGTGATTTTCACCGACATTGCCTCCGCCGAGATGACCAAGTACGCCGCCAACGCCATGCTGGCCACCCGCATCAGCTTCATGAACGACCTCGCGAACCTGTGCGAGATGGTGGGAGCTGACATAAACATGATCCGCAAGGGCATCGGCAGCGACACGCGCATCGGGAGCAAGTTCCTCAACGCCGGCACCGGCTACGGAGGCTCCTGTTTCCCGAAAGACGTGAAAGCGCTCATCAAAACCGCCGACCAGAACGGCTACTCTTTAGAAATCCTCAAGGCGGTGGAACGGGTGAACGACAAGCAGAAGAGCGTTCTCTTCGAAAAACTCCACCGCTACTACTCCGGAGAACTCGTCGGCAAGACCGTCACTCTTTTGGGGTTGGCTTTCAAACCCAACACTGACGACATGCGTGAGGCTCCGTCCTTAGTGCTCATCGACAAACTGTCGGAGGCCAATTGCCGCATCAAAGCCTACGATCCCGTAGCCATGGAAGAGTGTTTCCGCCGAGTCGGCAACAAAGTCGAATACTGCGACGACATATACAGCGCCCTCACCAACTCCGATGCACTCCTGTTGGTGACCGAATGGAGCGAGTTCCGGGCCATCGACATGCAGAAGCTGAAACGCCTCATGCGCAGTGCCGTCATCTTCGACGGGCGCAACCAGTACGATCCCGCCGAAATGCGACAATTAGACATCCACTACGAGTGTATCGGGCGGAACGGCTTAAAACGATAACTCGCCGCCGACAAAGAATCACAAAAGACATTACACAATATGAATATATTAGTCACCGGAGCCAACGGCCAATTGGGCCGATGCCTGCAGGATCTGTCTGCGGGGAGGCCTGAGTGGGCATTTTTCTTCACCGATGTGGACACGTTGGACATCTGCCAACCTGATCAGACAGAGGCTTTCGTGCGGACGCACGCCATTGACGTGATCATCAATGCGGCAGCCTACACGGCAGTGGACCGCGCGGAAGACGACATTGAGATGGCCTACGCCATCAACCGCGAGGCCGTAGCCAATCTCGCCAACATCGCCCGCCAACATAACGCCTACTTGGTGCATATCTCCACCGACTATGTCTTTTCGGGCGAAAGCTGCCACCCCTACTCCATCGAGGAACCGATGGCGCCCATCTCCGTTTATGGCAAGTCGAAGGCCGCCGGCGAAGAGGCCATACGGCAATCGGAATGCTCTGCGACCATTATCCGCACCTCTTGGCTCTATTCCGAATATGGGCACAACTTTGTGAAGACGATGCTGAAGCTCGGTCAGGAGCGGGAAAGCGTGTCGGTGGTGTGCGACCAAATCGGCGGACCCACGTATGCCGGTGACTTGGCCGCCGTCATCCTCAAGGCTGTGGAGGTGAACCGCGGCAAGAACGGAGTTCAGCTGTACCATTTCGCCAACGAGGGCAGCATCAGCTGGTTCGATTTCACCCACGCCATCATGGAGATGGCCGGACTGACCTGTCGAGTAGAGTCCATTTTCACCTCAGAATATCCCGCAAAAGCGCCAAGACCTGCCTATTCTGTCTTCAATCTGCGTAAAATCAAGACCGAATTTGGATGGAACATACCCTATTGGAGGAATAGTTTAAGATTGGTTATCAATAAATTACATAGCAAATAAAAAAAATACGGCAAAAAGGTCCTCCATTTGAAAAAATAATGTATTTTTGCCAGCCGAAAGTGTCCCGCTACGGGACCCGTTCTTTATCATTATGAAAAGCCGTTGTAGCTCAGTGGTAGAG
Organism: Bacteroidales bacterium; assembly: GCA_016285145.1. GTDB lineage: Bacteria > Bacteroidota > Bacteroidia > Bacteroidales > WCHB1-69 > F23-D06. The sequence continues at coordinate 25,144 of JAEEQE010000031.1, forward strand.
TACCTCCTTGGTAAGGAGGGGGTCACGAGTTCAACTCTCGTCAACGGCTCCATTTGAAAACTTTCAGGTTAAAAATTAATCATTAATTTATAAGAAAATGGCAAAAGAAAAATTTGAACGTACTAAACCCCACGTTAACGTGGGAACCATCGGTCACATTGACCACGGTAAAACGACCTTAACCGCCGCCATCACCACCGTGTTGGCCAACCAGGGTCTTTCTGAAGTTAGATCATTCGATTCTATTGATAACGCTCCGGAAGAGAAAGAGCGTGGTATCACCATCAACACCGCTCACATTGAATACCAAACCGCTACGCGTCACTATGCACACGTTGACTGTCCGGGTCACGCCGACTATGTGAAGAACATGGTAACGGGTGCTGCCCAGATGGATGGTGCTATCCTCGTTGTGGCTGCTACCGACGGTCCGATGCCTCAGACTCGTGAGCACATCCTGTTGGCAAAACAGGTCGGTGTGCCGAGAATGGTGGTTTTCATGAACAAAGTTGACTTGGTTGACGACCCCGAGTTGCTCGACCTCGTTGAAATGGAAATCCGTGACCTCCTCTCCTTCTACGGTTTCGACGGCGACAATACGCCCGTTATCCGCGGTTCCGCTCTTGGTGGCTTGAACCTCGAACCGAAGTGGGTTGAGAAAATCATGGAACTCATGAACGCTGTTGACACTTGGATTCCGCTGCCTCCGCGTGACGTGGATAAAGACTTCCTCATGCCTGTGGAAGACGTGTTCTCCATCACCGGTCGTGGTACGGTTGCCACTGGTCGTATCGAAACGGGTGTCATCCACACCTCTGATCCTGTTGACATCATCGGTATGGGTGCTGAGAAGCTCAAATCCGTCGTCACGGGTGTGGAAATGTTCCGCAAGATCCTCGACGAAGGTGAAGCTGGTGATAACGTAGGTCTGTTGCTCCGTGGTATCGACAAAGATGAAATCCGTCGTGGTATGGTTATCGCAAAACCGGGTTCCATCCATCCGCACAAACACTTCAAAGCTTCTGTTTACGTTTTGAAGAAAGAAGAAGGCGGTCGTCACACCCCGTTTGGCAACAACTATCGTCCTCAATTCTACTTCCGTACAACGGATGTTACCGGTGCTATCACACTGCCTGCTGGCGTTGAAATGTGTATGCCTGGTGATAACGTCGAAATCGATGTCCAACTGCTCTCCGAAATCGCTCTGAACATGAACCTCCGTTTCGCTATCCGCGAAGGTGGTCGTACAGTCGGTGCCGGTCAGGTGACTGAAATCCTTGACTAAAGGAATCGATTTGACAAACAATCGGGAAAGGGCATTGCAATAATGCCCTTTCTTTTACAGGGGATTAGTTTAATGGTAGAATGACGGTCTCCAAAACCGCAGATGGGAGTTCGATTCTCTCATCCCCTGCTAAAAAAGAAAAGGCTGACAAATGATGTCAGCCTTTTCTTTTTTATTGCGCCAAGGTCTATCTTCCGATAATATCCTTGTGGTTCAACAGGATGGTCTTGGCCGTACCCACTTTGTTGGAAAATTCAAACATCGACATGGCATACCAGCCTTCATAATCCGGAGCCCAGTAGCGGATGCCGGCCATCCCGTTGGCCATGCCCCATTTCATCACATCGGCATAGATGTTAGCCTGACCCTGCTGGTCATGCTTGTAACCTCTTACCTTCTTATTCCATCCGGCAAAAGGCCCGTCCATCTTGCCTGACGGATAAGAGAACTCGCCGATAAACACGGGAAGACCGCATTTCTTGTTAATCTTCTTGATGGTTTTCTTCAGGAGCGCCTTTTTATTCACTGCCATGGACGGGGCGCTGGGATAATAGCTGATGCCGGCTGTCTCCATCTCGTAACCGTTCTCCTTCATGAATTTGAAGAACTTTGCCGTGCATCCCGCCGGGAAGACCACTGTGGCCACATGCGTTGAGAATTTGACATTGGAAGCGTCAATGCCCAACTTTGCGTAGGCTTTCAAAATGCCCCGTTTCACTGCCGCGTAGGCTTGGGCATCATGTTTCCAAACATGTTTCTTGAGCCAGCCGCGTGCAAACACAGGAGCCGTGTATTTCTTGAGGGTTCCGGCCTTTTCCAGTTTGGGGTCCACAGCCGTCTTCAGACCCATGCTGATACCGGCAAAACCGAAGTTGGCCTCGTTGCCGAGATTCCAATTGTTCACCGTACAGCCGGTTTGCAGAATCGCTTCGGCCACAAACGCACCGTATTCTTCAAGTACATTGCAGATTTCATCCAATGTCAGCTCCTCCCATTTATTATCGTTCATCAGATAGTTGAACTCCGGATACTCTTCAAAGCGCGGAGCCTGCTGCTTATCCATGTCCATGTAGGTGTAAGCGCACATAATTTCCGGGTTGATGGGAATGTTCAACGCGGCTGCAATCCGACACAACTCGACACCCTGATCGAACGTGTGGACATTGGCGTTCTCGTCCGGTTCACCATCGGTGACATCCTCGGCCGTTTTATGGCGTTTGGTGGCAATACGCACATACATCTCTGTGGAACCGAGATCGCGATAGATGGCCTGCAACTCTTCCGGAGTGGTGGCGGTCCTGTCGCCGATATTGAATTTGTATCCCTTTTCGAACTGATTCAAAGAGAAGGGGCTCAACGACAGAGCCACACGGAAAGGTTCCGAATTGTTCACCGCCGAGGATGTCTTCTCCATCTTGTACGGAATCTTAGCGAACTGCAGGACAAACGTCTGCGAAGTGGCTTGCAACTTGGTTATGTGCCGACTTTCCATCTCGATGCCGTCAATGGTGGCGTATCCCACATACTCCATTTGGTCACCGATGTTCTGACTGTGGTTCTTTTCGTTGGACAAATCATTATTCGTCTCCACGAATCCTTGTTTTACAATCTTATCTGCACCACATCCTTCGTTGCACATCATCTTGATGGAGGATGTTTTGCCATTCTGGCGGGCGCTCATCACGTACATGCCCGCATTGGCAAGGCTTACACGGAAATGGTGGACACCTGATTGGGACGCATATTCCTCTGACCGGACAACGCGTCCGTTCATGTCGGCAATCATCAGCGTCACGATGCCTTTCTCCGCCACGTTAAGATAAACGTCCGTGGTGGCGTTGAACGGGTTCGGATTGTTCTGCGACAGAACAAAACCGCCGTTTTCGACAAATTCATCAATGCCGGTGACATTTTTCTGCGTGGCCAGCGATTTCATTAAGGTAGTGTCGGGCCAAAAAATGGTCTCCTGCCAGCCTTTGGTGTGGTTGGTGATAACCACGCGATTAAGCTGGACATAACGGTTGCTGGCATCACGGCCAGTGAACGTAACGGTTTGTGCCACTGCGCAGAAGCAGATCAGCGACAGAAGGGCAAGCGTAAATAGTCTTTTCATAATATTATGAATTTAATTAATATAGTTGCAATAAAGGGAATGCAAAAGTACAATATTCAATAGAACAAATGCTGTTGCTGGAGTAATTATTTTTGTTCTATTTTCCACATTGATCACAATCAAGTGTGTTGGAAAAAATGTACTTTTGCACTTGGAAAATGATTCATTATTGTACGTTATGCCCATCACACATCCTTCCCACGAACTGCCCATATTGCAGGAAATTGACAATACGACAAGCCAGATCGGCCTTGGCGACGATGTGCGACTGACTGTGATTGAAGGGTCGGCTGAACTGCTTCCTGAGTATTTCCAGACCGCCGTTTATGCCCTGAATCTTCATATACGAGGGCGTATGACCGCCAATATCAACCATTTGTCATACAATATTGAAGCTCCCTGTTTCTCATCCACCCTGATCAACCAACCCATCAAGGTGGTGAGTGCAAGCGAGGACCATCTGCAATATGTGTTGAGTTTTTCGCCGCAATTCGGAGAAGACCTGCATTTGAATCTTTCCGGCGACGCGCACATCCGGGCTTATATGCGTCCCGTTTTCCAGCTGACGGAACAGCAGATGAGGGTTATCTTGCACTATTTTGATTTGTTAGGAGAAGTCATCCAAATGCCTGACGGGAACAACACTCGCGAAGTGGCCCTTGATCTGGTGCGCTCAATGGTTTATTTCGTTTACGGCCTATACGACAAATCCTTCTCCTCACTCTACACAATTTCCCGTCCGGAGGAGCTGACGGGAAAGTTCCTTGCCTTAGTTGAGCGGCATTGCCATGAGCATCATTCCATCGACTGGTACGCCAACGAGATGTGCCTCACGCCCAAGTACATCGCCAATGTGGTGAAACAGGTGACAGGCAGAAGTGCGGGCGAGTGCATCACATACAATCTCATCCGTCAGGCAAAGTTGCTGCTGCTGACGACCGCTTTGCCCGTGCAGCAGATCACCGACCGCCTCGGCTTCCGCAATCAGAGCCATTTCGGCACTTTTTTCCGTCGGGAAATGGGTGTGAGTCCGCGTGCATTTCGAAAAAAGGAGTGAAAAAGCAGCGTGTCATATCCATTTTTCATAGTTTCATTTAGTGCAAAAATGCGTATCTTTGCGCCTGCAAAAGGCAAACCTGCTTGGAACTCAGCTTATGCAGTTTTTTTCCCTAAAAGATTTTGAACATGCTTCTATTAGACGTTTCACATATAACCTTATTCATTGAGACCCTGTACAGCTGGATATGGAGTCCGGCTTTGGTGGGCTTGTGCCTGCTGTCGGCGCTCTATTTCTCCTTGCGCACGCGCTTCGTGCAGGTGCGTCGTTTCGGCGAGATGTGCCGCCTGCTGTTCAGCACCGACAAGACACAGAAGACGGGCATCACCTCATTCCAGGCGTTTGCGATGGCGCTGTCAGGACGTGTGGGTACGGGCAACATCGTCGGGGTGGCCACAGCCATCGGTTTCGGCGGCCCAGGGGCCATTGTCTGGATGTGGGTTATCGCCTTCTTCGGGGCGGGCAGCGCCTTTGTGGAGGCCACGCTTGCACAGATCTTCAAGGAGAACCACCACGGCCAGTTCCGCGGCGGTCCGGCTTACTATATTGAGAAAGGGTTACGTAGCACATTCTTCGGCTGTGTGTTTGCAGTCATCACGGCACTGGCTTGCGGTATCTTCCTGCCTCCCGTACAGTGCAATGGCATCGCACTCTCCATGTCGCAGGCTTTCGGAGTCAACACATGGGTGATAGGCCTTGCCGTGGCACTGTTCCTCGCCTTAGTCATCATTGGGGGAGTGAAGCGCATCGCCAATGTGGCACAGATTGTCGCTCCTTTTATGGCCATTCTATACATATTGCTCTCCATTGTGGTCCTCATCGTGCATTACCAGCTGGTTCCCAGTGTCTTCCTCGACATGCTGCGCGGGGCAGTGGGAGCCGGTCCGTTAGGTTCCGCCATCCTTGGCAGCACCATCTCCTGGGGAGTGAAGCGCGGCATCTACTCCAACGAAGCCGGACAGGGCACGGGCCCCATTGTGGCCGCCGCTGCCAAGGTGAGCCATCCTGTCAAGCAGGGCTTGGTGCAGGCGTTTTCCGTCTATATTGACACACTGTTAGTGTGTACCGCCACCGCCATGATGATTCTGGCGTGCCAGACCTACAACATCATCGGCAGCGTGCAGACGTCGGCGGTGGGCGAGAGCATGGTCACCTACCTGCAGCAGAACCCAGCCGCGCCGTCCGGCGAGCCCGGCGTGTTCTACACCATCGGGGCCATCAGCACACTCCTTGGCCAGCATGCCGCCGCCAACTTAGTGTCCATAGCCCTCTTCTTCTTCGCATTCACCACCATCATGGCCTATTATTACTATGCGGAGACCAACCTCATCTACCTCTTCAGCCGTTTCCGCAGATGGCATCTGCAACGGATGCGCCAAAAAGAACAGAACCTCAAAACCTTAGAGCAAGCAGAGGAGGCGATGGACCGTGCCGACGAACGCTTCGGCGATGACCGCAGTGAAAAGATTGCGGTGTGGGTGCTGCGCGTGTGCACCATCACGGCCGTATTCGTAGGCTCCATGACCAGCAGCGGCATCACCTGGACATTGGGCGACATTGGCGTGGGAGCTATGGCCTGGATTAACCTTGCAGCCATCTTGCTGTTGTCACCCAAGGCGCTGCGCGCGCTCCGCAACTATGAAAAGGCCAAAAAGCAGGGCGAGGAGCCGCACTTCGATCCGAAAGAGCTGGATATCCAAGGGGCAGAGTTTTGGGAAGAGAGAGGAAACTGATTTTTTAATAGATTCAAAATAAAGCGCTGTTAGTCCCTATAATTTTTGTATTTTTGCCGTTTATAAATCCATTATACCCTCATCGGTGGTATTTGGAGCTTTTAATTTTGTTTAAAAACGTAAATAATGAAACATATTATACGATTTTCAAGCATGAAAAGCAGCAACATCAGGGGCTTCGTGCTAACCATTCTGATTGTTTTCAGTGGGTTGGCCGTTTCCGCCCAAGTCACCACCGCCGCCATTACCGGCCATGTCAGTGACGGGAAGAACCCTGTGCCAAACGCTGTGGTGACCGTCGTGTACGATCCAAGTGGGATTCCTTTCTACGGCATCACAAACGACAAGGGTATCTTTGTGATCAACAACGTCCTGGCTGGTGGTCCATACACCATAAGAGTGGAACGTCTTAATTTTAAAACAATGATTGTCAAGGATGTGGAAGCTCCATTAGGTGAGACCGCCATTGTGGATGTAGTACTTCCTCCCACGTCCATGCGTTTAGATGAGGTGACTGTGTACAGCGGAGGATCTTCCATGAACATCAACCGGTCGGGAGCAGGTGTGCATCTCACCTCCAACGTGATGGAAATGATTCCCAACGTGGGCCGTACACTGGATAAGGTACTGAGACTCACCCCGCAGAGCAGCAGTACCGAAGAGGGATTCTCTGTCGGCGGCGGCAACTACCGCAGTTCCATAGTCTGTGTGGATGGTGCCAGCTTCAACAACGCCTTCGGCATCGGGTCTAGTCTGCCCGCCGGAGGCACCCCCATCTCCTTAGAAGTCATCAACCGTATCGATGTCAACATCACCCCTTTCAACGTCCGCCACAGCGGGTTCCAAGGCAGCTCCATCAACATGACCACCAAACAGGGTTCCAACATCTGGCAGGGATCCGTCTATGACTATTTCTCGGGCAGTGCATTACAGGGAAAGAAGATTGGCGACTACCGTTTGACAAGTTCCAACACTTTGAACAACACGACGGGTTTCACGGTGGGAGGTCCCATTATCAAGAACAAACTCTTCCTTTTCCTTAACGGGGAATATACGGTGGACCATGCCGCCGGATCTTCTATCCAGGCACGTCCGGACGAGAGTTACAGCTACGGTGGCAGCACTGGCTACAACCGTCCTACCGTCGCGGAGATGGATAACATCCGGCAGTTCCTGAACGACAAGTTCGGCTACGACCCCGGCCGCTACCAAAACTATTCCATCGAGTCTCCCGACTATAAGCTTTTCGCCCGTTTGGACTGGCGTATCAACGAATACAACCTGTTCCACATCCGGGTGAGCCACACCCATGTCGCCGAATCCAAACCCGGAGCCTCCTCCATGAGTCCGCTGAGTGGCGACAACATCGAAATCACCACCGAAGACGGCACATACACATTAAACCGCTACACGTCCGGACGCACCTCGCAATACGCGATGCCCTTCGAATCGGTGCGTTATAGCCAGATTTTGGATTTCACCACCATTGCTGCCGAACTGAACACCCGACTGCTGAACGAGCGGAGCGGCAACATGTTCCGCCTTACCTGGTCGCTTCAGAACGAGCCGCGCACCTTCATGGGCGGAGACTTCCCGACCGTGGACATCTTAGAGCCTTACATTGATGCGAATGGAGGCAAGCAGTTAGCATTCTTCACCACCTTTGGACCTGATCCTTTCACATACGGGAACCTGCGCCGTGTCCACACCCTCAATGCCACCGACGAGTTCACCTATAAGACTGGCATCCACTCCATTCTCGCCGGTGCACAGCTTGAATGGAACAATATTGTAAACGGTTTTATGCAGGGTGGTGCCGGTTGGTACGTCTATGACTCCTGGCAGTCATTTCTCAATGATGTGAACAATGTGGGAGATGCCGGCCCTTCGATGTTTATGATCACCCACGCCAACAGTGACACCCCCGCGGAACAGGTTTTCCCCACTTTCAACCACGTTCAGATGTCCTTCTATGCGCAAGACGAAATGGACATCAGCAAATTCTTCAAACTTACGGCGGGTCTGCGTTTGGAAATCCCCATTATCCGCTTCTTACACGAAAACCGGAATGCCGAATTCGACCAGATTGTCGCCGCAAATCCTAACAGTTCCTATGTCGGCCTCAGTACTGCCGACTATCCTAAAGCGAACGTGAACATCTCGCCTCGTGTCGGTTTCAATTGGGACATCACCCACAAGCGCAAGCTCATCCTGCGTGGAGGAACAGGCCTTTTCACCGGTCGCATCCCGAATGTATGGATAGTCAGCGCTCTAGGAAATTCAAACTGTCTGCAATACCAATACATTGCCAACAAAAGCACTTTAGCCGAGGTGGTGGAATTCAGCCCAAACAGGGAAGAAATCATCAACAGCGTCTATTCCGGTCAACAGGAACTTGCCGCCCCGACCTACGCCACCATTTTGGACAGGAAACTGAAGATGCCGACAAGTTGGAAGACCTCCCTCGCTCTTGACATTATCATCCCCGGCGACATCAAAGCCACCCTTGAAGGCATATACTCATTCAAACTCAACGACATATATTCAACCATACTGGGTTACAAAGAAGACGGCACCTGCGAGTTGCCCGGCGAGCCTGACGGACGCACACACTATGCAAGTGAAAACATCCAGAACCGGAATGGGGATATCATGAGCGGCTATTATCTGCACAATGTGAATAATATCCACGGGCAATATTTTTCCCTTTCCGCCCAGTTAACCAAGAATTTCCGCTTCGGCCTCGACCTTATGGCCGCCTACACCTTCAGCTATGCCCAAAACATCACTGACGGTATGAGCGACCAGGTTTCAGCGCTCGCCTACAACCCGAACGTCAACGACTGCAACAGCCCCGAACTGGGTTATTCTGCATACGTGCCGCCGCATCGTGTGATTGCAGGCCTTGGCTACTCCATCAAGGAGGGGAATCTCGCCGCCACCAAGATCGGAATCTTCTATGAAGGCCTTAACATGGGCATCTACGGAGGGAACTTCATCACCCGCTACTCCTATCTCATCAACAATGTCAGCGGGTTAGGCGCTCCTCAGCTGATGTACATCCCCACGTCTGAAGAGCTGGCCGGAATGCCCTTCTCCTCCGAAGAGAACCGCATTGCATTTGAGAATTACATCAACAGCGACCGCTACTTGAGCAAGCACCGGGGCGAGTATTCCAAACGCAATGGCGGTGTGGCCCCATGGATCAACCGCATCAATTTCAAGGTTGCCCAAGATTTCTACTTCAAAGTTTCCGGCCGTCGGCAATGCCTTGAAGTGGGTGTTGACATCCATAACCTCACCAACCTGTTCTGCAGCCGATGGGGCACCTATAAGGTTCTTGACAACAATGTGTTGCTCAGATACGACGGTGGTGAATACACTTTCACCCAACCCACCTGGCAGGCTTATAACAACCTCGCGTCCACATGGAAGATCTTGTTACATGTGAAATATTCGTTTTAAAACAAAAGCCTCAAAAAGCAAACGGATTAATTGATGTTTTATAACAATTATTAATTAGCAAAACAGTAATGAAAAACATTTCAAATATAAAACGGGGAGTAGCAGTGTTGAGCCTTTTCGTCCTGATTGCCACATGTGCGGGAACGCTTCCGGCGCAGACGCAAGTTACGGGCAACCGCATATTCCACGTGAACAATGTTCCGATAAAGATGGTGTTCGTGAAAGGTGGGAATCTGCAATTAGGCTGCACTACCGAAAGGGACGACAGCTGTCGGACCACAGAAGTGCCCTCTCATTCCGTGTCATTAGCGGACTTCTATATCGGCGAGACGGAAATCACGCAAGCGCAGTGGATGGCCGTGATGGGACGTGACAACAACCCGAGCTACTGGAAGGGCAACCTGCTTCCGGTGGAGCGTGTAAGTTGGGAGGAGTGCCGTCGTTTCATCATCCGTCTGAACAAATATCTGGCCAAAGAGCTTCCGGAGGGTTACCGTTTCGCCCTGCCCAGTGAGGCCCAATGGGAATACGCCGCCCGCGGTGGCATGAAGAGTGTCGGCACACGCTATTCCGGCGGCAACAATCTGGCATTGATTGCATGGAGCTATGACAACAGCAACCAGCGCACCCACGACGTCCGGACAAAAACGGCCAACGAACTGGGCATTTTCGACATGAGCGGCAACGTATGGGAATGGTGCGAAGACTGGTACGACGAAAGTTTCTACTCAACCAATACGGAATGGAACAACCCGCTGAATGTGCAGGAAGGCAGCTACCGCGTGCAACGGGGTGGCAGCTGGAGCTTTTCGGCACCGTACAACCGCTGTGCCTACCGCGACCGCGGCAGCATCCATTCACGTTACGAGGACTGCGGCTTCCGTATCGCCTTGGTCCCCAAAAACAATTAGACAAATATAGCCGACATTTTTTTACTTTTGCTGACTAATAAACGAAAAACGTGGAAGAAATAGACCATACCAAAGAATTGGAAACCGAGGGAATTGGCCATCTTTTGTGGCAGTATGCTCTGCCAGCCGTCATCAGCCAAATCATTGCCTCAATATACAACATTGTGGACCGCATTTTCATCGGACACGGAGTGGGCGCATTGGCCATCGCCGGTCTGGCCATCACAATGCCCCTCATGAACATCATCCACGCTTTCGGTTCCCTGATAGGCGTGGGATCCTCCTCCCGCATGTCCATCGTGTTAGGTCAGAAGGATGTCCGCTGGGCGGAGAAGATTTTGGGCAACAGTATGATTTACACCATCATCATCGGTTGTATGTTCGTCACCTTCGGATATTTGTTCATGGACCGTATCCTGACCAGTTTCGGAGCCACGGCGCAGACACTTTCCTACGCTCGCGAATACATGTACATCGTGCTGCCCGGCATGTTCTTCACTACCATGATGTTTAACCTCACCGGTCTTATCCGTGCCTCCGGCTACCCCTTGAAGTCGATGTTCATCATGGTGGGCGGGGCTGTCCTCAACATGATTCTGGACCCCATTTTCATTTTCGGTTTGGGACTGGGCATCGCGGGGGCGGCATGGGCCACCACCATCTCCATGACAATCACGGCATTAATTGCCATTCTGCATTTTGTCCAGCCAACCTCCTTCATTCGGTTCAAAGCCCATGCATGGCAACCTAAAGGATACATTTTCAAGAACATAACGCTTATCGGGATGAGTCCGTTCCTGATGAACGTGTGCGCCTCCTTTGTGGTGGCCATGCTGAACAACCAGCTGTTGCACTACGGCGGCGACCTGGCCGTGGGCATCTACGGCATCGTGAACACCTTCGCCAGCCTTATGGTGATGCTCTTCATCGGCATCTGCCAGGGAATGCAGCCCATCGCCGGCTACAACTACGGAGCCGGTCACACCGACCGCCTCAAGCATGTGTTTGTGCTGACCTTGAAGATATGTTTTATCATCGGCGTTGTCGGCAGCCTTGTCTCCTGTATCTTCCCCGCCACCATGGTAAAGATTTTCACCTCCGACCGCGACCTTATCCGCCTCGGCGTCCCAGCCATGCGCTTTCTCATGGTAATGTTCCCGTTAATCGGTTTCACCATCGTGAACTCCACTTTCTTCCAATCCATTGACAAGCCTTGGATTGCCATCGTGACGAGTCTGTCAAGACAGATGATTTTCCTGCTGCCGTTAGCTTTCATCATGCCTGTCATTTTCACCAACCACGAGCTAAACGGGCTGACGGGCGTGTGGGCAGCCTGCACCATTTCGGATGTCATGGGGGCCTTGTTGGCCGCTGCACTGCTCTTCTCCCAGCGCAAAATATTCACAGACGCCACACCGCACAAGCAAAAGTCCAGCACGGAGGCCACAGCGAAAGCGTGACCAAAGCCTGTTTTTCACTTCTTTATTTAAAATTAAACTTCAATTTCGCATTAATTCCCCACCGGTGAGACATAAACGGTGAGAGAACTGACATCATGCTCTGGTGTTTGTAGGCGGAACTGACCAACCGAAAATTCGAACCTGCCGTTTTCACCAAGTCTGTGTACAACATGTAATGGTACAACCCAGCGACTTCGAGGGAAATGGTTTTCCCGATGAAAAATTGAAGACCCGCCGTGCCATAGCCATACATGGAATATTGCACCTTCCCCGTGGCTTCCGGTCTGAAACGATTGTTCGGGAAACTGCCGAAATCGTATTGTCCGTTCTGGTCCATCACGACATTAGAATATTCATCCCCGTATTGTCCCGAGCAATGGATATTCCCAGAAGCGTTAAAAATCTGCTGAAAGGTAAAATCATTTTGCAAACCACATCCGACAAAAAGGGACATGAATTTTAATGCAAATCCATCATAGCGCAAGCCTATCGGTACCGAAACAGATCTCCTGAATTGGGTTTCGTTGTAATTTGAGACTTCAACCTGACGCACATACGCCACACCATCCGGGTCACGCGCAATATACGTGGTAGAATAACGTCCGGCTTCAAAAGATTGTTTTGTCTGACGATAGCCTGCGGCCAGTTCCAGACTGAGGCGATGCCGGTCCGTCGCAAACAGCTGATGCGCCAAATACAACCCCGCCGAAAAGTCCGTCATACGATATGAAACGTCATCAAAATCCGCTGCATACGAACCCTGAATCCAGTCATTTTGCTTTGGCATCCTCCCATAAAAATAATACGAACTTGTGAATCCAAAGGAATTGCGCCTGGTTTTGGCCTTTACCACAAAATGTCTTGCCGTATCACTCGGAAGAATCTCATACCAAAAAGAAACACTACTCTTCCGTTTCAGACGGTCAATAATACTATTATCCACAATTGTATAACGGCTGTCAATTCGGGTCTTATACCCGGTCGGGTCCTTGGCCCGTATTTTCCGGGGTCCATCCTTTACAGGTACGTAGCGAACATAGACGGCATTTCTTGCCATGTTATCCTGTGCCACCGATGTCTGATATGCACCCAGCACCAAACAGAATACGACGAACATCTGTATCGTTCTCAACATCAACTTTTTCATAGTCATTAGAATCATATCACACGTCTTCTTGCAGTTGTACATTCCCTCTTTTCTCACATTCCTGCTATTTCCTGTTATTTTTCTTTTTGTTTTGCGAATTACTCTGAGAAGGTTCTTTTTGCAAAACACTCTGTGGAATTTCTGGCACCACATGCGTTCCACAATGTACGGTGTAGGTTAACACCTTCCCGTCACGGATATATTTGTGCTTCTCTTTCTCGAAAATCACATTGGCATCCGAGTCGAAAATGATGAACCAGCCACTATGGTGAACCTTGTCCGGTTCATTCCAGACAAAATGCAGCGTCATACCTTCCGTCGCGGAAAGATGCACTGTCTCACTATACACATCACCATTCTCCCTGTAAAACCGGTAAAACGGCTCCTTCGCGTCGTCGGAATACACCTCCAACCAAACCGGATTCGATACCTTTTCCAATGCAGAACTGGCCCCGATGGCCAACATGATATCACACTGCGGACGCACTGAAGACTGCGCCCACAACATCATACCCGTCAGACATAAAAAAAACGAGAATAGAACCTTCCTCATGCGCCTGTTTCTCTATTTAAAAACTCCACCTTTTCCCGCGTACCTCCCACTTTTTACAGGGAGCAAAAATAACGAAAAAAACTTATAAATAAAGTCCGATTCCACATTACCCTTTATTTTTTCTTTTTGTTTCATTTTACCCCGATAAGGTGAATAAAATGTAATTTTATAGCTATAACCGACATTCAGGCCTTCGATGAGAGCAGCAAATACGGCTTCACCAGAGCCAGATATTCATCCGTATAGGCACTCTGTTCATCGCGGATTGTCAACGTATATTCCTTGCAATCTGACGGTTGCCACCCATATTCACACACTACCCGATGGACTGGTTTTTTGACGGTGGGCCGCACGAACGTGCGTGCGCTGCAACACAATCCTGCCGCACGCGCCACAGCATCAAACGCCTCTCCTTCCACCGGAGGCAATATCAAGACAAAACGTCCATCGGCACACATGAGCCGCCGCACACAATCCACCAGCTCCTCGAACGAGAGCTGTCCGTCACCGTGACGGCTTTTCAATCGGGAGGGTTCCGAGGGTTTCAGATCCCGATGGTAAAAAGGCGGGTTGCTGACTATCAAATCAAATTCCGGAGCGACATCCATTCGGGCGAAATCCTGAATACGGCCATGCACAAACTGGAAACTGCCCGCAGAAAGCAGCGGGTAAGCAAGGGCATTCTGCTGCGCCTCCGCCACGGAATCGGCATCGGCATCCACACCGCAGA
>JAEEQE010000032.1 GCA_016285145.1 Bacteroidales bacterium
GATATGGCAACTTTTACGGTAACACCGATGCTTACGCTTTGGAAGCCATAGCTAAGGAAAACCGCATTCCCGATGCGCTGCGCGCGCTCCTGCAAGAGGACTACCGCGTGCTGAAATACGGTTTCCTGCAGACCGAACTCGATCGTGCCAAAGAGGAACTCCTGGAGCTCTACGACAAGGCGGCCAAGGAGGCTGACAAGACCGAATCTGCCAGTTTCGCCTCCGAATACGTCAACAACTTCCTGCATCAAGACCCCATCCCGGGTGCAAAACGTGAGAACAATTACGCCAAGAAGCTGATGGGAGATATTACCTTGGAGGAAATCAATGCATTGGCCAAGAATTGGGTGACGGAAGATAATATGGTGGCCGTTGTCACCGCCCCAGACAAAGAAGGCGTCACCGTTCCCGGCAAGGACGAGATCCTTTCTATATTGAAAGACAAGTCTTTAACTAATGTACAACCTTATGTGGATACCTATAAGGATCAGGAAATCCTCGAAAAGGAGACACTGAAGCCCGGCAAAATCACAAATGTGGAGACAATCGAGACCGTAGGTGCCGAGAAATGGACGCTCTCTAACGGCATCACTGTCTATCTGAAGAAAACCGACTATAAGAACGATGAGATTCTGTTTACCGCCATCAGCAAGGGCGGCAAAACGCTCTATCCCGTGAAAGATCTGGCTTCCGCTGATTTCGCTTGCGACATTATCAACCATGGCGGTATAGCCGGTCTGGATTACAACTCCCTGTCGAAGAAGATGAAGGGCAAAAACGTAAGCCTTTATCCTGAAATCAAACTGTTGTCAGAAGGTTTCAACGGTTCTTCTTCCCCGAAAGACCTGGAGCTCTTCTTCCAATATCTTAACGCTTTCTTCTCCAATCCGCGCATCGACACCAACGCTTTCGAATTGATGATGGACGAGAGCCGCGAGGGCATCAAGATGCTCCAAGCACAACCGATGTACCAGTTCTTGGGCCAGTTGATTGAAGCCGCTAACAATAACGACCCCTATATGAAACAGTTCTTCTCTTACGATGAGGAATATCTGAAACAGACTGACTTCGATCGCGCCGTGCAGATCTACAAGGAGCGTTTCGCCAATCCCGCTGACTTTACCTTCTTTTTCGTGGGCAACTACGATGAGACGGAGATGAAACAATTTGTGGAACTCTATCTCGGTTCCCTGAAGACCGAATCCGGTAAGAAAGAGAACTACAACCTCAACGTACTGAAACCGCGTCCCGACAAGGCCTCTACGCAAACCGTTTATGCCGGTACCGAGGAACAGGGCTGGATGGGCATGTTCATCACCAACCCCATCGACTGGAGCTACCGCAACGCCATCATCACCGATATGATCGGTGAGGCATTAGACATCCTGTTCGTCAAGATTGTGCGTGAAAAGATGGGCGATGTCTATTCCCCGACGGTAAGTATGAGCGCCGGCAAACTGCCTCGTCCTGAAATAACCCTGATGATTCTCTTAGGTTGCGACCCGGTGAAGACCGACAAATTGGCTACTGCCAGCCTCAAGATTTTGAACGACTTCAAGGCCAAGGGTCCGGACAATAAGACCATGGCCCTCATCAAGAAGCAGATGACCAGCACCCATGCCAAGAACATCCAATCCAACAGCTTCTGGTTAGGCTATATCAGCGGCAAGGTTATCCAAGATGAGCCGATTATCGCGCCTTCCGAATACGACAACATCGTCAATTCGGTTACCAAGAAAGAGATGGTCGAATTCATGAAAAAGTACTTCCACCCCGAAATCTACACTCGTGTCGATATGCAGCCGACGACGATGCAGCAATAGGCTTTGGCTTTATAAATCCAGCCTGAATGAGAAATCCCAGAAGTTTGGTATTGCCATTTTTTGAGTTTGAGGTGTATCGCCACCTTCGTAGTCAAAAGGAAAACAATGTCTGACAGATGAAGCAGAAAAAAGACAAAGAACAGAAAGAACGCGACTTCGAGCGGTTAATGCAGGAGCAGCGGCAGACCATCTACTCGGTGTGCTACCTCTTCGCTAACGACCGGCAAGAAGCGGACGACCTCGCCCAAGAGGTGCTGATACGCCTCTGGCAGGGCATCGACAGTTTCGAAGGGCGCAGCTCGGCCAAAACGTGGGTCTATCGCGTGGCCCTGAACACCTGCGTGACCTTCGACAAACGCAACCGCCGCCGTCCCGACTGCGTGCCGTTGGAAATGGACATCGACCTTTTCGCCGCCGAGGAGGCCTGTCCTGCCGCCAGCCGCCTGCACAAGCGTATCGCGAAACTTCACCCTTTCGACCGCGCACTGATTCTGCTTTGGCTCGAAGACCTGCCCTACGACGAGATCGCCGCCATCCTCGGCATCACCGTCGATAATGTCAGCGTGCGTCTGGTGCGCATACGCGAGAAACTCAAATCATTCACCGACTAAACCTCAAAACAGATATGGAACAGTACGAAGACATCAAAAGCGAATTGCAGCAGGAATTGCAAGACCTGCAGCAGAATGTGGAGCAGCACAGCGCCTTCAACAAGGAGGTATGGCGGCGTGCAGTGAAACGGCACAGCAGGCACCTCTATATGCAGACCTTGTTTTCCACTATATTTCTTGTGATCATATTTGCCGCCTCTACCATTTTTCAACTATTGCCTTGGTGGATTCTGATTCCCGCTGACCTGATTATTGGTTACGTTGTGGTGGAGGCCCTTATCGGCTCAAACGGTCTCCGAAAGGCCGATGTGCAGAGTCGCGAGGGGCTTCTCTCCATGCGGGAATGCATGCGCAAGGAGAGCTCTTACTCAAAGCGCAGGCTAATCATTATGAAAATTGTGGCTTTGCTCGGTGTACTTTTGGGGGTGGTAATGCTTATCTACCTCTGTTTATATGACGACCGAGACACTTTTGTAGCCGTGCTTATCGGAATTCTTGCCTCCTTTGTTATCGGCGGGTCGCGGTTCGAGAAGCGGGTAAAGAAAGAATCCGACGATTTCGTCGAGGAAATCGATGAGTTACTGAAAGATAATAATTAAAAAATAGCATTTATGTGGAGTACAATTATTTACATCGTTTTACTTGTTCTTGGAACAGCGGGGTATGTATACTACCTCTATAAAGTCATTCTCAATAAAAGAATGCAAAAAGAAGAAACTAAAAAGGGGAAAACAGATTTTTGGCTAATGGCCGTTTTTGGTGCCCTGATAGTCATGTCTGGTGAGCTTTTGATGTGGAAATGGCTCTCACCACACATCACGAATGAATTCGCATTATATTTTCTGTTTACCCTGATTGAAATATTTTATATAATGGTCGCCAGCATTATTGTCAAATGTATTGCAAATAAGAAGCATAGTTCTGACGAGAAGGAGTAAGAAGATTTCATCCTCGTTACAGGTAATGTGGACCATTTCGAGCGCATCCTTGGTCTTAAAGTTGAGAATTGGATGATTTATTCTATCCGTTCTTCGGCTTCCGCACATAGTGCGGCATCTCCATCGGGATCTCCATGGAGAGTTCGATGTAGCCAGCAAATTCGCCGTTCTGGAACCAAGACGACTGGTAAATCAGCTTCTTCTTACCCCCTCGCAAACTGTAATTATTCCTTCACGAATTTCACCGTATTCACCTTGCTGCCGCTGGCGATCTTCACAAAATAGACACCCGACGACAAATCCGAGACATTTATCATCGTATTGGCATTCGCGTACTCAACCAATTTCACCTGCTGGCCTTTCATGTCGTAAATGGCCACATGTGCTTCTTCGGCATTGTTGATACGGATGGTTTCCACCACCGGATTCGGATAAACGGTAATGGTGTTTGTCCTTTCCGCAACACCATTACCTGTAGTGAAATAGCCGAACTCCGTCCAACCTCCCGCAACAGTTTTGTCGAATTTGGCGTAACCGTAAGTGTTCGGGGTGCCTGAGAATTTCAAGGCGGCGTACCCCGTATTCATTCCTTCTCCGGAATAGGTGTCGAGCGTGACCAGGTTGTCCGCCCATATCGCGGAAGAGTTGCAGGCGTTCCACACGGCATCCAAAGTGGCAAATTCCGCCACCGTGTACATCTGATCATTGTTAGGAACGGCCACGAAACCAGCCATCGGCTCCAGTTGGACTTCACTGGGATCATAATTCGGGATGGTGATCTGGTCCACCCCATTGACTGTCAGCACACCGTTGACGGGCGTGATTTGGACTGTTGAATAATTTTGGGCGAAAGCGCCAAAGGCACATACCAGACAGAGTGCCACTGTTGTAAAAATGTTTTTCATATAGCTATATTTTATTGTTGTTTATGATAATAACGCAACGAACGTAATAAAAACTACAAAGCAGTGAATCAAAAGTCTTTACTGCTTCGGCTTTCGCACGTAGTGCGGCATTTCCATCGGGATAGGCATCGAAAGTTCGATATAACCGGCGAACTCGCCGTCCTGGAACCAAGGCGACTGGTAAATCAGCTTTTTCTTGCCGTTCTTCTCGATCGTGTAGGCATTCACGTTGTGGTTCTTCAGCATCTCCATCAGTTTGGTGCGCGCGGGCTCCGGGTGGCAATCCAGGAGGTTCTGGCCGATAATCTGCTGGCCGTGGCTCAGCACATTCACCGCCATTTCATTCATTTCCAAAATCTTTCCATCCTTGTCGCACACGGTGACGGAATAGGGCACTTCGTTGAAATATTCGAGCATAGTCGTAAGTATTTTATGGGTTTGTAATGAATGGCGCAAAGGTATAAAAAATTGCCACCCGCACACTCCTTTTCATAAACAATTAAATTGTATCTTTGCACCCTGAAATAAAAACTGGCAACATTTTATGAATGAGTTTGTTAGGGGTGTAAAAAAGGGATTTCCCATCTGTTTGGGCTACATTCCTGTGTCCTTCACCTTCGGGCTGATAGCCGTCAAGATGGGCTTCAACCCGTTGGAGGCCACCATCATATCCCTCACCAACATGGCTTCTGCCGGGCAGTTTGCCGGCATCCGTCTCATTGAGGGAGGCGCCCCTTACATCGAGCTCATCATCACCACCTTCGTTATTAACCTCCGCTACATGCTCATGTCGCTCTCGTTGTCGCAGAAAGTGGCCTCCGACCTGCCGTTTTACAAGCGTGCCATCATGGCCTTTTGCATCACCGACGAGGTGTTTGCGCTGGCGGCTATGGAGAAGGACGAGGTCCGGTTCCCGTTCTTCGGCGGTCTGATGATCACCCCGATTTTCGGGTGGACCCTGGGCACCTTCCTCGGCGCTGTGGCCTCAAGCCTGCTGTCGCCGATGCTGCAGGGCTGCTTCGGCATCGCCTTGTACTGTATGTTCATCGCCATCATCATCCCGCCGGCGCGCACGGGACGCAAGGTGGCCATCGCCATCATCCTGTCGGCCCTGCTATCGTGCCTCTTCACCTACGTGCCGGGGCTGGATGTGCTTGGCAAGAGTGGCGGCGGCGGTTGGGCCATCATCATCTCGGCCATCGTGGGCGCCGCCGTGTGCGCCTCCATCAAAGAGGTGAAACGTTTCCGCAGGAGACAACACCAGGAAGGAGGTGCCCATGTGTAGTATGCAGAACGTGGCCATCGCGATGCTCATCATGGCCCTTACCACCTACCTTATCCGCGTCATTCCCATCGGGTTCGTGCGCCGGAAATTAGACAACGAGTGGTTCCAGGATTTCCTCTACTACATCCCTTTCTGCGTGCTGTCGGCCATGACCTTCCCGGGTGTCATCTACTCCACCACGCCCACAGGCGCCACCACGCCGCACTATGCCTCCGCCATCATCGCCACGGTGGTGGCCATCGTCATGTCGTGGAAGAACCGCGGCCTGGTACGCGTGGCCTTGGTGGCTGTTTTAGTGGCCCTCCTCGTGGAGCTGCTGCTGCCAATTGTTTTCTAACCGATTAACATACATCATCCAATACTATTTTCGATAATAAAAAAAACAACCGATGAAATCCAATCTGAAAGACCAAATCATAGCCTACACGCTCCTGGTGATTGGCAGTCTTCTCTTCGCCGTGGGCGATGTGATGTTCGTGAACCCGTACTTGCTTGCCCCGGGCGGCACATACGGTCTGGCCAACGTACTCAACACCGTATGGCCGTGGAAGATCAGCTTCTACGCCATCTGCATGGACATTCCGCTGCTGTTGATCGGCACCTGGATTCTGGGGCCGCGATTCGGCATCAAGACGGTGGTCTCCACCATCCTCATTTTCGCCTTCACATGGCTGATTGAGACCCTGTGGGGCTACAATCCGGTCATCCACGAAGGCATCGTGGAGCAAGCGGCGGGCATCCACAACGCTGTGCAGATTCCGCACAGCACCCTGTTCTTCATTCCGGACTACTTCCTCAATACCGTGGTGGCCGGTGTCATCTACGGCATCGCCATCGGGCTGATATTCAAATCGGGAGCCACCTCCGGCGGCAGCGACATCATCTCCATGATTCTGCACAAATACACGAAGATATCGCTCGGCACGCTGGTGCTCATCGTGGATTCTTGTATCACGCTCACCACCCTCATCGCCTTCAAGCAGATCCGTCTTCCCATCTACTCCATCATCCTCATCGCCATCGAAAGCAAGGTCATAGACCTCATCGTGGACGGTCTCAAATCATACAAAACGGCCTTCATCGTCACGGACAAGACCGATGAAGTACGCGACTTCATCCTGCACGACATGAAGCGCGGCGGCACGGTATTCAACGGCATTGGAATGTATCAGGGCACGGAGCGCAAGATGATTTACGTCACGCTGGACCGCACCGACCTCATCAAACTCAAAGCCAACCTGCGCCGTCTGGACCCGCAAGCCTTCGTGAACGTCATTGAGAGCTCGGAAATCATGGGGCTGGGGTTCAAAGCCCTGCCAGAAGAATAACACTGTATTCTTTTCCAAAAGATTTTTTAGAAAGATAAGCAATTAAATTAATTATTCTTGCATTTTTGCCGCCTTGAGGTCTATTAGGAATATTTATCAAAACACCGGCTTCTTCTATACGCCTGTATTTCAGGGCTGCTAATGCTGTTTTGTTCTTCCTGCAAGCGTACCGCATACGATTTCTCGCGGATGAACGGCATTGACGCCGAAGGTTCGTGGGGAATCCCATTGGTGAATGCCGATCTTTCGATTGACGACATACTCAGTTTGGCTGACAACCCGTCTTTCATCCAAACCGGCGACGACGGAACCTTAGAAATCACGTACCAGTTAGAAAAAGACTCGCTGATTTCTTCCGATCAACTTCTGGGCATCCAAGGAATCTCCAACATCGTGTCGCTGGTCGAAGATCACCGCCTCGGCGGGAGTTGTCGTCAACTGGGGGCACATCCGAAAATATTGGGACGAGCGGAAAGAGCACAAGAACAAGTAAGGATTCCCGTTTTTTTGTTACTTTTGCAAAGCAATATCAACAGCTTCCAGCCTGTCGTGCTGAAGGCTCAAAACTATTGGAAAATGCAAGGTAAAGTCATCATCGTATCAGCACCTTCCGGTGCCGGGAAAACATCCATTGTGCGGCATCTCCTGCAGGCCGTCCCCGAACTCCAGTTCTCCATTTCCGCCACCACGCGCGCCAAGCGCGATTACGAGACCGACGGCAAGGACTATTATTTCATCACCCCGGACGAATTCAAAAAACGCTTGGACAACGACGAGTTTTTGGAATGGCAGGAGGTGTATGAGAACCAATATTACGGTTCCCTGAAGAGCGAGGTGGAACGCATCTGGCAGAACGGCCAGACGGTCATTTTCGATGTGGACGTATTGGGCGGCTTGAATATCAAGAAGTTCTACGACGAACATGCTTTAGCCATCTTCATTGAACCGCCCTCCGTTGAAGAGCTGGCCAACCGGCTTCGCAACCGGGGCACGGAGTCTCCCGAATCGTTCCAAAAACGGCTTGACAAAGCCGAATACGAGCTTTCCTTCTCTTCCCAATTCGACAAAATAATACTGAACGACGTGCTGGAGCAGGCGCAGGAGGAGACCATCCAGCTGGTCAAAGATTTTTTAAACGAATAGAGATATGGACAACCTGAACTACCAACAGATCTGCGAAGAAGTGGTGACACTGGCCCGGCACGTGGGCTTGTGGCTGTGCAGCGAACGGCAGAACCTCGCCAGCGTCAAGATGAAAGCGAAGGGCGTTCACGACTACGTGACGCAGTTTGACAAAGAATCCGAGAGAACCATTGTAGCCAAGCTCAAGGAGTTGGTGCCGGAGGCGGGGTTCATCGCCGAGGAGGACACCGAGCGCGGGTTGGAGGAACAGTACAACTGGATTGTGGACCCTTTGGACGGCACCACGAACTTCATCCACGGCCTGCCGCCCACCGCCATCAGCATCGCCTTGAAAGAATATGACGAGATTGTTGTCGGAGTGGTCTATGAAATATGGCGTGACGAATGTTTTTACGCCTATAAAGACGGCAAAGCCTATCTGAACGGCTATCCGATCCATGTGAGCCACTGCTCCAAGCTGGACGCTTCGCTGTTAGCCACGGGCTTCCCCTATTCAGACTTCTCCATTCTGGATCCTTTCATGCGCTACATGCGATGGTCGATGCAGCACACCCACGGGTTGCGCCGGTTAGGCTCCGCCGCCACGGATCTTGTGTACGTGGCGTGCGGGCGCTGTGACGGCTACTTCGAGTACGGCATGAAACCCTACGACGTGGCGGCGGGCGCCTTCATCATCCAGCAGGCCGGCGGCCAGGTCTCCGACTTCTCCGGCGGCAACAACTGGCTCTTCGGCGGCGAGATCATCGCCTCCGGACCCGACCTGTTCCCTGAATTCCAACAATCCGTCAAACACTTCCTAATCGACAACCCCGAATGAGCCGCATCGCCATCATCGGTGCCGGAGCCTCCGGCCTCTTCTTGACGAAGAAACTGTCGGAATATGCCGATTGCCAGGTATATGTTTTCGAGCGGTGCCGGAACGTGGGCACCAAACTGCGCGCGTCCGGCGGGGGCAAAGCCAACCTCTTCAACGAACACATCGACACGGAGGGGTACAACCATCCCGAATTTGCACGGCAGCTGCTGCAGCAAGTCACGCCCGAACGGCTCCGACAGGCATTTGAACAGATGGGACTGACCCTGATTGCCGACGAGGAGGGACGCGTCTATCCCAGCAGCCAGTTCTCGCAGACCGTCGTGGACCTTCTGTGGGAGCCCGAGCAGGAAAACCGCCACGCCATCCTTGAACATGAAGTGAGACATCTGGAAAACAGGGAAGGCAAGTGGCACATTGACGACTTTCCCGTAGCCTTTGACTATGTGGTGCTGGCCTCCGGAACTCCTGCCAATATGATTTCCAAGAACCGGAAAGACTACAACCGCTTTTTGGACAACCTCAATCTGAACATCCATCCGTTCCAACCTTCTTTGGTGGGATTCACTATTGAGGATTACCCCAAATCCCTTGCCGGTTGCCGCACACGCGTCATTGCCGACCTGTGGCAGGGTAAAAGCCTCATCCACCGCGAGGCCGGGGAAGTGACTTTCAAGGAGGACGGCATCTCCGGCATTGTGATCCTGAACCTGTCGGCCTATTATAACCGGCTTTCTTCCAAGGAGAACTGTTTCCTGCAACTCAACCTCATCTACCACGACGAGCACTTCAACGCCGAAGCGCACCTGCAACGGTTCCACACATTGAAAGGCGTGCTGCATCCCAAACTCAACGCCCTCTACGAGCAGAAGCCTTTTGATGTGAACCATTTCAAACTGAAAATCTCCGGCACCTACGCCATTGACTTCGCCCAGGTGTGCCACGGCGGCATCGACTTGCAGGAGGTGAGACCCGACTTCTCCCTGAAACGTTTCCCAGGACTCCTTGCCATGGGCGAAATGCTTGACATGGACGGCATCTGCGGCGGATACAACCTGTTCTTCGCCTTCGCCTCCGCCCTTATCGTATATCAATCCATCACTTGTAAACCATAAAACCATGTTCACTACCTATTCGGCATCCGCCGGTGCCGGCAAGACCACCAATCTGGTGGCAGATTACCTCACCCTGTGTTTCCGATATGACAGCAAGCGCATCGGCCAAGCGGACGTGGAACTGCATCTGGACCTGTTTCAGAAGATTCTGGGCATCACGTTCACCAACAACGCCGCCGGGGAGATGAAAGACCGCATCGTGCGCACACTGACTGCCTTCGCCTTTGAATCAGCCGACCAAATCGACGGCAGTGCCAAAGCCATCTATAACATGGTAGTGACAAAGCTCTTCGGCACAAACCCGCCCAACCCGAATGTGGTTGCCCGGTTTATCCAACGGGAATCCAAAGAGTTGCTCCAGCGCATCTTGTACGACTACGCACGATTTACCATCTCCACCATTGACAGTTTCTTCCAACGCGTCATCCGCTCCTCCGCCATCAGCCTCAAACTCAGTCTCACCTACTCCGTCCTGATTGAGATGGACGAGTTCTACATCGAGGCCATCGACCAGCTGCTGAATGAATTGTCTGCCGACTCCAATTTAGCCAAACGGATTATCGCCCTGTTGGACAACAGCATGGAGGAGACAGGCAACCTCAACATCGACAGGGAGTTGCGGGACGCCTTGGACATCCTTTACAACAATGCGGAAAAGAACTACCAATATCTCCAAATCCTTCGCAACACAAATGCCGACACCATCCGCGAAAACAACGCGAAGATCCGCGCATGGCTTCGTAAAACACCTGACGAGCTGCGCGAGAGCATCCGACAAACGGCCCAGGAAGGCAGCAACTGGATGGCCCGCCTTACAGGACTGAACTTGAACAGTCCCTCCTTCGGACACTGGTTTGAAGACATTTTGAACGACCCCATTGCTTTTTATCAGGAAGATATCGGAAAATTCCAGAACAAGAAAACAGGCGGTTATCTCAAAAAGGCGACTCCCACCAGCGACGAAGCCGCCCTCTTGGACGAGGTGATACCGCATGTGGAAAAATGTTTCAACCAGATTCGCGACCTCTTAAAAGACTCTGTACGACAATATCTGGATTACAAAATCCTAATCAAAAACGCCGACAAGCTCACCCTTCTGACCGATTTGCAGAAAAAGATGGAGGAGATCAAACAGCAGAACAATTTCTTCATCCTCAACGAATCCAACACCCTGATATACGAAACAATCCAGAATCGGGGTTATGAATACATATACGACCGCATCCGTTTCGACAACTTCTTCATTGATGAATTTCAAGACACCTCTCAAATGCAATGGGACGACCTGAAGCCCCTCATCATCAACAACGCCCTTGCCAACGGACGAGACGTGTCGCTGTTCGGGGATGTGAAACAGGCCATCTACCGGTTCCGCAACGGCGACGCCGATCTCTTCTACAAACTCACCGACCTCAACCGGCTCCAAACCGACCCCGACCTGCGTCTGGTCACGAAAGAGACTTACCATTCCGAGCCGCTCCAGAAAAATTTCCGTTCCCTCGCCTCGGTGGTCACTTTCAACAATCTGTTTTTCAAATATTATTCCCAAGCAAAAAAACTGGACAAGTATTACGCCACCGGATTGGAGCAGGATGTCGTGAAAAAGGAGCCAGGCCTGGTACAAGTGTATATCGGGGCCTCCAATAGCGACAAGAAAGACCTCGCTCCCCGTTCCCATTTCCAACCCGGGGATGATTTCATACATGCCATAAAAGAGGATCCGGACATCACGGTGCTGGATGCGCAGGTACTCTTTGCCGTCAAGGATGCGCTGATGCGCGGATATGAGGAAGGAGACATCGCCGTGCTCTATTCCGGCAATGACAACTGCACCCGAATGAGCAACCTCATGTTAAAGCAGGGCTGGAATGTCATCACTGAAAAAGCTCTGACACTCAACACATCCGCAGAGGTGAACCTCATCATCCAAACCCTCCGGCACCTGATTCGTCCCAAAGACCTGCTGTCACAAGCCACCATCCTCCATTTTCTCTCCCGTATCCATCAGCGAGAGAAAAGCATGGAGGAAATCCTGTTCGCACTCCACGCCGACTCCAATTTCCGGGACCTGATGAAACAGGAGTTCAACCTCCACATCCCCCGTGAGGAGTGGCAGTCACAACCCTTCTGGATTCTCGTTCGGGAAATTATCGGCTTTTACGGATTGGACAAGCTGCAGAGCCCTTTTGTTGTCTGTTTTGAAAACGTGGTTCTCAACTATCTGAAAACCCACACCGGCGAGATCACCGCATTTTTGGGCTGGTGGCAGATGACCAACGACACCAAGAACCCACCTGCCATAAAACTAACCGGCAAACATAACGCCATCACCGTCAGCACCATCCATAAATCCAAAGGTTTGGAATACCCGGTTGTCATCCTGCCCTACACATCCTTCTCAAACAGGCTGAAACCCATCTGGGCCAAAATTTCGGACACAGAAGTCGCTTATATTGAATTGAGCAAAGAGGCTTGTATGGGTTCTTCCTACGAGCAGCAATATTTAGATGAGAGCGAAAGCCGCGGTATGGACACCTTGAATCTATTGTATGTGGCCCACACCCGTGCCAGCGAGATGCTGTATATCATCACCAAATGCAGCAAAAGTGGCGGGGACGGCTACGGCGACCATCTGCTCTCCTTCTGCAACAACGAGCCCCATCCGAACGGCGGCTTGCTTTTTGAGCAAGACACGGAAGACAAACAGTTTTACTACTTCGGAAACCGGGAATGGAAAAAGAAAAACAAGAAAGAAACGGACAAAAAATCCCAAGAGCATATCATCCCCAAAGTTGTCTTGTCCGATTTCTCCATTGACACACTCCGTTTTGAAAGTCAGGAAACCTTGGCCGAGGACGATCCGAGGGTGGAAGGGACCTTTGTTCACGATTTCCTGTCCGGATTGGCGGTTTTCCCCACCTCGGCAGCGGAAATCGACACCTTCATCGCCGATGTGGAGGCCGGACGGAGGGAGCGTCTGCGGACCGCTTTACAGCGCATTCTGGAAGATGACATCCTGCGGCCCTGCTTCGCTCCCGGCGCAGACGTGCGCAACGAGATCACCATTCTGGACAGCCACGGCAACCAGCATCGTCCCGACCGTGTGGTGTTCCTGCCCGATAAAGTGATGGTTATCGACTACAAGACGGGGCAGCCGCACCCACAATACGAGCAGCAGGTGGAAACCTATTGTTCCCTGCTACGTGAGATGGGTTATGAGAATGTGGAAGGGAGATTGTTGTATGTTTAACGATTATTCCACTGCCTCTTTCAGGCGTTCGGCGTTCTCGGCCACTTGCAAGGCTTGAAGCACCTCTTCAATATCCCCGTTCATGAAATTGGCAAGATTATACATGGTATAATTGATGCGGTGATCGGTCACGCGGTTCTGCGGGTAATTATACGTACGGATTTTGGCGGAACGATCGCCGGTGGAGACCATCGTCTTACGTTTGGAAGCGATTTCGTCCAAGTACTTCTTGTATTCCATCTCAAAGAGACGGGTACGCAGCACACGCATGGCCTTTTCGAGATTCTTGATTTGCGATTTCTCATCCTGGATAGAGACCACGATGCCCGTGGGGATGTGAGTGAGGCGCACGGCGGAATAGGTCGTGTTGACGCACTGACCGCCAGGGCCGGAGGCGCAGAATGTCTCCTTCTTGATATCGCTCTGCTTCAGGTCCACATCAAACTCATCGGCCTCGGGCAGCACCACCACGGAGGCGGCGGACGTGTGCACGCGGCCCTGCGATTCCGTCTGCGGCACGCGCTGCACGCGGTGCACGCCGGACTCGTACTTCATGATGCCATAGACACCCTCGCCGTTCACGGCAAAGTCAATCTCCTTGTAACCGCCCACTGTGCCTTCCGTCATCGAAAGGACCTCTATCTTCCAACCTTTCTTGTCACAATAGTGCTGGTACATGCGGAAAAGGTCGCCGGCGAAGATGCTGGCCTCGTCGCCACCGGTACCGGCGCGGATCTCCATCTGGGCGTTCTTGCTGTCCTGCGGGTCGGAGGGCAGCAACAGGAACCGGATATCCTCCTCCAACTGGTCCTTTTCAGCCTGGAACGTGTCTAACTCCAGTTTAGCCATCTCGCGGAACTCCTCATCCTTCTCATTGGCCAATATATCCTTGGCGTTGGCGATGTTGCCAATCACATCCTTATATTTCTTATAGGCATCCACCACCGCCTGCAAGTCCTTGTAGTCCTTGCTCATCTTGATAAACTTCTTCATATCCGACATGGCATCGGGTTTGGTGATATCCTCGCCAATTTGCAGCCAACGTTGGTAGATTTGTTCCAATTTTTCCAGTAAATCGTTCATAAAAAGTCCTTTCTAAATTCGGCGGCAAAGATACGATTAAATTTCCGTTTTTTAATATTATCTTTGCAGGCCCGATTAACGGGCGCTTTTGGCAAAAGTCGTGCCAAATAAGAAAGGACAAAACACACACGTAAAACGCACAGATATGAACGCACGAGTAAGCATCATCATGGGCAGCACATCGGACCTTCCTGTCATGGAGGCTGCCTTCAAATTCTTAGAGAGCAATGAGATACCCTTTGAGGTGTTGGCCTTGTCGGCCCACCGCACGCCCGACGAGGTGGCCGAGTATGCGAAGAGGGCGCACACTCGGGGTGTGGAGGTCATCATCGCCGGTGCCGGCATGGCCGCGCATCTGCCGGGTGTGATCGCCGCCATGACTCCCCTGCCGGTTATCGGCGTGCCCATCAAATCGTCGTTGGAGGGGGTGGACGCCGCCCTTGCCATGCTGCAGATGCCGCCGGGCATACCTGTCGCCACGGTGGCCATCAACGGGGCACAGAACGCCGCCATCCTTGCCATGCAGATCCTCGCCGCCGGCGACCCCGCCATGCGCGAGAAAGTGATCCGACACAAGGAAAACCTCAAACAGAAAATCGTCAAAGCCAACGCCGACCTCGCCGCCATCGACACCTATAAATTCAAGACAAACTGAGCCTTTTTTCCCTGTGGAAATAAAAAAATCGCAACTACTTGATTTAATTCAAAAAAAGTGTATTTTTGCACTCCAATTTTTTAGACAACAAAAATCAAAGATAAAATGAAAAAAGGTATCCATCCAAAAGAGTATAGAACGGTCGTATTTAAGGACATGTCAAACGATTACGCTTTTCTGACCAAGTCCACCGTTGCTACAAAAGACACGATTCAGTGGGAAGACGGAAATGAATATCCGCTGGTAAAATTAGAGATTTCTAACACATCTCACCCTTTCTTCACGGGTAAGATGAAACTTGTTGACACCGCAGGCCGTGTGGATAAGTTCCGCAACAAATACGCCCGCCACTTGGATGTTAACAAGAACAAGTAAATCCATAATATTTTTGTACTTTTGCTGACCTTTTTTGCTTGTCAAAAAAGGTCAGTTTTTTTATTTTAATATCCTTTAAATGAAAGATATATCACTGCTTGAAGAATTTATGGGCAACGAGGCGAACTTCATCCCGTTATTCTCCCTTGACGACGAAATCAAGCTCCGTCAGGAGGACATCCCCGAGGAGATCGCGCTGCTGCCGCTCCGCAACACCTTGCTTTTCCCGGGGATGGTCATCCCCATCAACGTGGGACGCACCAAGTCCATCCGGCTGGCACAGGACTACTCCCGCACCAGCGAGCCCATCGGCGTAGTGGCTCAACGCACCAACGAGGTAGAAGAACCCACCCTCGACGACCTCTACCGCGTGGGCACGATGGCTCACATCCTCAAATACATCACCATGCCCGATGGCGGCGTGACCATTATCGTGCAAGGCGTGCGCCGCTTCATCATCCAAGACCTCACTCAGACCGAACCCTACTTCAAATGCTCCGCGATTCCCTTCAATTCCAACGACTTCGACCAACGGATCACCGAGCATAAGAATTTCAAGGCCTTGATTTCCACCATCAAGGACACGGCCACCCGCATGATGAAGCTGTCGCCCAACCTCCCCCGCGAGGCCTCCTTCGCCCTCAAGAACATCGAAAGCCACGTCTTCCTGCTCAATTTCTTAGCCTCCAACCTCTCCGTTTCCGTGGATGAAAAGCAACAGATTCTGGAAAACAACGACATCGTGGACAGCGCCAAGCAGATCCTCAAACTGCTGCATCGCGACCTCCAGATCATCGAACTGAAAAACCAAATCCAAGACAAATCCCGGCAGGAACTGGACAAGCAGCAACGCGAATACTTTCTGAACCAACAAATTAAAACAATACAAGAAGAACTGGGAGGAACGCCTTCCGAAAAGGACTACGCCGCCCTGAAGGAGCGTGCCTCCAAGAAAAAATGGAACAAGGAAACCGCCGACCTCTTCAACAAAGAGTTGGAGAAACTGCAGCGCACCAACCCCATGGCCCCCGACTACTCCGTGCAGCTCAACTACTTAGAGCTGCTGGTGGACCTGCCTTGGAACGAATACAGCAAAGACAGCTTCGACCTTACCAAAGCCCGCAAGACCCTCGACCATGACCATTACGGTCTGGACAAGGTCAAAGAGCGCATCATCGAATATTTGGCTGTGCTGAAACTGAAGGGCGACATGAAATCGCCGATACTTTGTCTGGCCGGGCCTCCGGGCGTGGGCAAGACCTCCCTGGGCAAGTCCATCGCCGCCGCCCTCGGCCGCAAGTACGTGCGCGTTTCCTTGGGCGGTCTGCGCGACGAATCGGAAATCCGCGGCCATCGCAAGACCTACATCGGGGCTATGCCCGGCCGCATCATCCAGAACATGCGCAAGGCCGGCTACGCCAATCCCGTGTTTGTGTTGGATGAGATCGACAAAATCACCGGCATGAACGTGCAGGGCGACCCTTCGGCGGCATTGCTGGAAGTGATGGACCCCGAACAAAACAACGCCTTCTACGACAACTACCTGGAGACCTCCTTCGACCTTTCGAGGGTGCTCTTCATTGCCACCGCCAACGACATCGGCAACGTGCATCCGGCCCTCCGCGACCGTATGGAGATCATCGAAATACCCGGATACCTCGCCGAGGAGAAACTCCAGATCGCCAAGCATCATCTCATACCCAAGCAGCTCAAGGAGAACGGATTGGACAAGAAGCAGCTTCAGATCCCCGACAAAACGGTGGAGCACATCATCAGCGAATACACGCGGGAGTCGGGCGTGCGCACCTTGGAGCGGACTATCGCGAAGATCATCCGCAAACGTGCCGCCCAGCTGGTGCAGGATGGCTTTATCGAGAAGAAAGTCAACCCCAGCGATCTCAAGGAGATGCTCGGATCACCTATCTTCCAGTTAGAGAAGGCCTTTGACAACACCGTGCCCGGCGTGGCCACCGGTCTGGCCTGGACCGCCGTGGGCGGCGAGATCCTCTTCGTGGAGGCGCTGACATCTCCCGGCAAGGGCGAGCTCACCATGACCGGCAACCTCGGCGACGTGATGAAAGAGTCGGCCACCATTGCCTACGAATTCCTCAAGGCTCATGCCCGCGAGTTCCGCATCGACCCGGCCGTTTTCGAACGGCTGAAAGTTCATGTGCACGTGCCCGAGGGTGCCACCCCGAAAGACGGGCCTTCCGCCGGCATCACCATCCTCACCGCTCTCATCTCCGCCTTCACCGGCAAGACGCTCCGCGACAAGATCGCCATGACCGGCGAAATCACCCTGCGCGGCAAGCTGTTGCCTGTAGGCGGTATCAAGGAGAAAATCCTCGCCGCCAAACGCAGCGGCATCTACGACATCGTCATGTCGGAAGAGAACCGCAAGGACATCGAAGACATCAAGGAGAACTTCATCGAGGGTATGCATTTCCACTACTTCTCCTCCATGAAGGATGCTGTAGCCTATAACTTTGGAAAATAAACAATTATGGAAGACAATTTCCAATCGGCATTGACGGAGCGGGCGGGCATCGAGCAGCCCGAGCAGGTGAACCCGCACCTGGTGCGGCGGAAACGGCGGGTGTTGTCGGTGGACGACTACGTGGAGGGCATCCTCCGCGGCGAGCGCGTCATCCTCAGCCAAGCCATCACCATGATTGAGAGTGCCAATCCGGATCATCTGTCCATGGCCCAAGCCATTATCGAACGTTGTCTCCCCCACTCCGGCCATTCGTTGCGCATCGGCATCACGGGCGTGCCGGGCGTGGGCAAGAGCACCTTCATCGAATCCTTTGGCAAGATGCTCACCGGCATGGGCCACAAGCTGGCTGTGCTGGCCATCGACCCCTCCAGCGAGCGTACCAAAGGCAGCATCCTCGGCGACAAGACCCGCATGGAGGCTCTTTCCGTGGACCCTGACGCCTTCATCCGTCCTTCACCGTCGGGCAGCACCTTGGGCGGTGTGGCACGCAAAACACGCGAAACCATCATTTTATGCGAAGCCGCCGGCTTTGACATCATCCTGGTGGAGACCGTGGGCGTGGGCCAGTCGGAAACGGTTGTCAAGTCCATGGTGGACTTCTTCCTGCTGCTCATGCTGGCAGGTGCCGGCGACGAGCTGCAGGGCATCAAGCGCGGCATCATGGAGATGGCCGACGGCCTCATCATCAACAAGGCCGACGGCGACAACAAGGCCAAGGCCATCGGCGCACAGGCCCAGTACCGCGCGGCATTGAAATTGTTTCCAAAAAACGAAAACCAATGGACCGTGCCCGTGGAAGTGTGCTCCGCCCTTGAAGGATTCGCCATCGACAAGGTGTGGAACATGATACAGCAATACGAAGCGCTGACCAAGCAGAACGGCTATTTCGAGAAAAACCGCACCGAACAGAACGTCAACATCTTCTACAACTGGATCAACTTCACCCTGCAGAACGATTTCTACACCGACGCCGACAAGGCGCGCGAAATCGAGCGTCTGCTGCCGCTCATCCGCGAGAAACGCATATCCCCCTACATGGCCGCCACGGAAGTGATTCGGGGATAACGGATTTATGACTACATATATATATAAAAACACCGCTGTTGATGCGGTGTTTTTTCTTTAACCTGACAAAACCTGGATCGGTTATGCCGGATTAGATTAGAAAATGAAGATACTATTAAAGCGTACCTTTACATTCATAACCCGTTTTGGGGTCTTCAGTAGCGATGACTGTGTAATCAGCACATTTTTTGCCTTTGTCAAGCTCTATTGTGTTTGTGGTGGTCACAACACCGGCAACATACGTTTTGCATTCGCATTTCTTGTTGCAGGATGTGGAAAGAGCAGCAATCATTAAACCAGCTGCACAGATGCATAATACTTTCTTCATTTTTTTGAAATTTTAATGGGTTAGTAAATGTCTTTTTTTGCGCCGCAAAAGTATAAAAAAAATAATTATCTTTGCCTGTTAAAATTTCTTTCTTTTTATGAACCTGACTAAGACCATTTTACTGACGTGGTGCATCGTGTTGCTTGCCGTGACGACGGCCTTTTCGCAATCGCTGATGTGGAAGGTGAGCGGCAAGTCGCTCAAGAAGCCCTCCTACCTGTACGGCACCATCCACATCCAGGACCAGCGGGTGTTCGACTTCGACAGCACCGTGTATCGGACGTTCGCCTCCTGCGAAGCCTTCGCCATGGAGGTGCTGATGGACGAGCTGGACATGAAGTTGGTGAAAGAGAGCATGTATCTGCCGAAAGGAAAGACTCTTTCGGGTATGTTGTCCCAAGAGGATTTTGCCCGGTTGGACAGTTTCTGCAAAGCGCGCATCGGCACGAGTGTGATTTTCCTGAACACCCTGAAGCCGATGTTCCTGAGCAGCGCCTTGGAGCAGGCCGTCATGCCCACCGACCAGGAGATGGCGTTGGATCTTTACTTCCTGCAGCAGGCCCGCAGCCAGGGGAAACTCTGTTTTGGGGTGGAGGACTATGCCGAGCAGATGAAGGCGTTGGACGCTCTGCCACTGGACCAGCAGATTGACATGCTGATGAAGGTGGTGGACGAGCCCGTGGACGAGAGCGAAAAGATGTACGACTCGCTGCTGCAGGCCTACCTCGCCTTCGATTTTGATGAAATGATGCGCTTCTTCGCCGACACGTCGCTGCCCGGCGAGTTCAGCATAGCATTGCTTGACAAGCGTAATGTGGTTATGATGAAGAAGTTTGAGGCTTTGGCCAAGACACATACTCTGTTCTGTGCCGTCGGAGCCGCGCATCTGGGCGGCGACAAGGGCCTGCTGGCCATGCTGCGGAAAAAGGGTTATTCGGTGGAGCCGGTGTTGTTCGATTGGAAAAAATAATAACAATTCATCATTAAAAAAAATATTATCTTTGCGACATAATTAAACAATTACATTTATTGTTCATTTTAAATATTTTTGTTATGAAAAAGCTTTATTTCCTGCTGGCGTTAATTCCCGCCATTTTTGTTTCCTGCCATAGTGATGAGTATCTGTACAAATACAACGAAAGTACGGCTCGTTACCTGCAACCCACGATGTCGGGCTTTATCACCCCCACCACCGCGGATTTGAACGTTTCTCCCACACGTATCACCCACAGTGAGACGTTTGCCAATGAGCTGACCGAGGATGATTTTGAAATCTCCGGAACCCGTCTCCGTAAGGTGAACGACAATGAGGAATCCAACCTGCTGAACTATGAATCCCCGCTCATCCAGTACATGAAGAATTATACGATTGGCCAGGCTGTGAAGAAATACCAGGCCGACATCATCGTGGGACCCATCTTCGAAATCAAGACTTCCGAAGATTATGAGAAAATCACGGTCACCATCAGCGGCTATCCGGCTTCTTACACCAATTTCCGAAAGACAACGGATGCGGATATCAATCTCATGGACAAGGTGTACAAGATTGGGAAGGTTGGTACGGACACTGTGAAGAGCAATCCGAAGATTATCTATGTCAACTAACAATCCTGTTTATGAAAAAATATATTGTTGGAATCATATTCAGTCTGCTTGCGGTTGGCTTCATCATGCCAACCGCATCCGCGCAGATTGGGGCATCCAGGGTGGTGAGCACCCGCAAAGTGGATGCCAAGAAAATTGAAAAGCCCAAGAAGGAGCGTTGGAAAGAGCCCGTGAAGACCGGCTGGCAGAACACACTTCTGCTGAACTACGAATTTCCCATCTGTCCGGGACTCCATTGGAACACCGGCTACCGTATCAACAAACTGTTGCTCGTGGGTGCCGGATTGGGCTACAACTTTGATTATGTCATCCCAAGTCATTCGCATGTCAATACATATTGGAATAATAGTTATAATGGATTCGATGTCTCAAGTCCCACCATACACCGTTTCCCGTTGTATGCCCAACTGGGATTTTACATCATAGGAGAGCGGAAAGTGAATCCATATATAGGCTTGTCACAAGGCGTGGACTTCATCTATTACAAGCAAAACCCTAAATCGGACAAGATGTTGGGCATCGGCTCGCATACCCGCTTCGACTTAGGTGCAAACTTCCGTCTGCCGAAATCCGGCCACAGCATATTGGTCACTTTTGGAATCGGAATTTCTCCTGTAGGGTATAAATACGAAAAACACATCGGTCACGCATTTTATTCCGGATTTAATATCGGTTTCACCTTTTAAACGTTAGAATTATGAAGAAGATTTATATGTTTTTAATGATACTGGTTGGTGTCCTTCTCTTCTCATCCTGTGTGAAAGAGATTGTGGACGACACCACCGTAAAGGTCATCACGGGTGAATTCGTATCCAGATCGACGGATATGACAGAATGTACGGCCACCATAGAGGCTGAAAATGACAATGCCGTGTTACAACGTGGCATTTGCTACGGCTCACGTCCCTTGCCGAGTCTGGAACGTGAAAACGGATGGGGAGAAGGCTATTCGTTTAGCACGAAGAACGGGAAGGGTGCCGGCACATTTACTGCTGTGTTGAAAAACATTCCCGAAAACAGCACAGTGCATTATCGCGCATACGCCAAGACCAAAAAGGGCGTAGTATATGGAGAAGACAAGACATTTGAAATCAACAACAAGCCCAGCGGTGTGCTTACCGTGTATGCTTCACAGTGGAGCAATCCGGAATCTGCTGCTGTGAATGCCACCTTGCGAAACACCAACACTTGGGGGAATGTCTATTACCAATACTGTGGTTTCATTTTCACTACGGATCCGGATTTCAACACCTTCGAAAAATTGGAAACGGGATGGTCATACACCTCGGGCACAAGCCTGCCGTTCAATGGCATGCTGACCGGCTTGAACAAGGAACTGACCTATTATGTGAAGGCCTTCATCATCTATGATGGAATGACCCTGTACAGCGACAACACTGTCACATTGCAATACGTAGGGGTCGTATGTCCGCCCACCGTTCAAGACATTGACGGCAACACCTACAGCACCGTGCAGATTGGCAGCCAATGCTGGATGAAGGAGAACCTGCGAACCACTCGTTATAAAAACGGTGGAACTATCACGGACCTGTCGAATAGCGCCTCCATGTGGACAAGCACCACCTCTGGTGCTTCCTGCTATTACGATGGAAATGCAAGCAATAGGACCAATTACGGCCTGCTATATAACTATAAGGCTGTGGAGACCGGTAGTCTCTGCCCCGAGGGATGGCATGTGCCTACCTCCGATGAAGTACACACCACATTGTACAATACAATTGTCAATGCGACTGGAAATTCTTCAGCAGTGGGTGGCGCTATGAAGACAACAGGCACTACTTACTGGAATTCGCCCAACACAGGTGCCACAAACTCCTCCGGCTTTTCGGCTCGGGGAGGAGGCTACCGTGACAATTCAGGGACATATAGGGAGCTGAAACAAACGGGAGTATTTTGGACAAGCTCCAATTACAATAGCACATATTCGCACGACTATATGATGAGCTACGATGATGCTGGTTTGTACCGTTATGGAAGCTCCTCTTATGATTATGCCATACAACGCAATTCCGGTCTTTCCGTCCGTTGTCTGAAAGACAATGCCAAGAACGATGTCGGCGACAAAGCCTCAGAACCGGCTCCAACAAACAGTGGTGTCAGAGCCGTAGAGGAGTAAAAATATTCTTTTCTTTCCAAAACATTTTCATCGGGGATGCGCAAATGTGTCCCCGATGTTGTTTTCAGTCTTTCCTCAGCTGAATGCGCATGACGGTGCCGTGGTCGATCACGGAGGATTTCACAAAGAGTTTGCCCTTGTGGTACTCGTTGATGATGCGGCGGGCCAGCGTGAGGCCGAGACCCCAACCTCTGCTTTTCGACGTGTAGCCGGGCGAGAAGATGCGCTTCTGCATCTTGGTGGGAATACCCTTGCCCGTGTCGGTAATGTCCACGTACACTTTGTTCTTTTCTTCCAGGATGTCAATGGTGATGGTACCCTTGCCATCCATGGCATCCACGGAGTTCTTGCAGAGGTTTTCCACCACCCATTCAAACAGATAGCGGTTGAGTGGTATGATGATGGAGGGACTTTCAGGCCGGTTGAAATGGATTTTCACCATAGAGGAGATCCGGCTTTGGAGATATTGGGAGAATTCGTCGATGACGACCACCAGGTCGGTGGGTTCCAACACGGGTGCCGAACCAATCTTGGAGAAACGCTGGGCGATGGTCTCCAACCGGTGTACGTCCTTGCCGATTTCAGTGGGGACGGACTGGTCGATGGGCATCTCCTTCAGCAACTCGGTCCAGGCCATAAGCGAAGAGATGGGCGTGCCAAGTTGGTGGGCGGTCTCCTTGCTCATGCCCACCCACACGCGGTTCTGCTCGGAACGGCGTTGCGTGCTGAACAGCAGGTAGGCAATGATGATGAAGACGAGTACAAAGCCGAGTTCGATGTAAGGGAATATACGAAGCTTGCGCAGCACAGGCGAGTTCTCGTAATAGACAAAACATTTGCCGATGTCAATGAGATTCAGCTCGATGGGTTTGTTTTCGGCATTCATGCGCCGGAGTTCGTCTTGAAGCGAGGCCGGGTCTTGGATGAGCGTGGTGTCCATGTTGCCAGCGGCGATGACGTTCTGGCGCGTGCTGTCGGTGATGATGACCGGCACCGAGGCCGAGTTGATGACGGTTTCCTGGAAAAAGGAGTGTATCAGATTATCAATCACGCTGTGAAGGTCCACATACACGGGATCCTCCTGATAATAGACTTTCACAAAGTGTCGGCCATAGTAGGGAAGAATCACGCTGTCATATTCGGCGATAGCCTCCCCCAGTTGGTTTACGTTTTTCATATCGGAAACAGAGTCGGGCACGTTGACGGCGGCAGTGATGTTGCCGTTGGGCTCGGCCACAATGAGGGGCACACTGGTGTTCATGGAGATGATGTCCGTATAGAACGTGATGTCTTCATCGAAGGAGGCGGATGTCACCTTGCGGATGGCACGTGCGAGTATCTTGGCGTTGTTGCTTTCCTCCACGCGGATGGAACGGAAGAAATCCTCTGTTTCATTGACAATCTGCGCCTTATAGGAGATGGCGCCAGCCCATATCTCGACACGTTGGCGTTCTTCCCGGGCAATGTTCTTGATCAGTTTGTTGGAATAGGCCATGATGAGCACAAAGACCACGACTGCGGAAATAAAAAGCAGCCATTTCCAATGTGCCTTTTGAGGACCCTTTTGCATGGTTCGGGGCGTTTATTCGGCGGCGGCCAGCAGTTTGTCGATAATCTGCTCGACAGTGATTCCCTCGGCCTCAGCCTTGTAGTTCTTGATGATTCTGTGTCGGAGGATGTTGTAGGATACGGCACGTACATCCTCAATGTCGGGCGAATACTTGCCGTTGAGAATGGCATGTGTGCGTGCGCCGATGATAAGGAACTGCGAGGCACGCGGACCGGCACCCCACGAGAGGTAGTCGTTGGCCCACGGGTGTGCACCTGCCGTGCCCGGACGCGTGAGCGTGGCTAAACTGACGGCGTAGCGATAGACGTTCTCCGGAACGGGCACCTTCTGCAACAACTTCTGATAGAAGATGATGTCTTCCACCGTCAGCACGCGCTTGGGCTCCTGCATGGCTCCATGGATGGTGCTCTTCACAATCTGCACCTCCTCGTCCTTGGTGGGATAGTCTAACAGGATGTTGAACATGAAACGGTCCTGTTGGGCTTCCGGCAGCGGGTAGGTACCCTCCTGCTCGATGGGGTTCTGTGTGGCCAACACGAAGAACGGGTCGGGCAACTGGTAGGTGGTGCCGTTCATACTGACGGAACGCTCCTGCATGGCTTCCAGCAAAGCCGACTGCGTCTTGGGCGGCGTACGGTTGATCTCGTCCGCCAGCACGATGTTGGCAAAAATGGGACCCTTGACGAATTTGAAGTTGCGGCTGTCGTCCAGAATTTCCGCACCCATGATGTCGGACGGCATCAAGTCGGGGGTGAATTGGATACGGTTGTACGACATGTCCACCGCCTTGGCAATGGTGGTGATCATCAAAGTCTTGGCCAAGCCGGGCACGCCAATCAGCAAGGCGTGGCTGCGGCTGAACATGGCCATCAGGATGTTCTTCACCACATCGTCCTGCCCGACGATGACCTTGGCAATCTCCTTTTTAAGTTCGGCGTATTTTTCAACGAAAGCCTCAATAGCTTCCACATCAGATTTAGTATTCAAGTCCATATTTCAGTTATTATCTTATAATCAACTCTAAACTCTATACTCTCAACTCTCAACCCTATTCCGGTATCTGCCATTTGCTAACGAAAGGACAGTCCTTATATTGTTCATTTATCTTAATACTGGTCACTTTCACCTTTCCCACGACCCATTTTTGGAGAGCGTCGTAGCGTTTTTCCTCCAAGGCGGCATTCTTGATCATGTCATAGTCTTCCACGATGTTGGCCTTGTGTTCGCTCACTTTTTCCTTGAGATATAGGAGGCGGTAGCCCATGATGCCGTCTTCGTTGACGAAGGGCACACACTCGGAGTACTCGTCGGGGATGAGCTTGTTGAGGGCGACGAAGGTGGCATCGTCAAGCGACTGCCGGTCGAAGTAGTTGGAGCCGGTGTACGGGTTTACCACGAGACCGCCGTTCAGGCGGGTGGGGCCTTCCGAAAAGCGTTTGGCGGCATCGTCAATGGAGAGTTTCTCGTTGAGGATGATAGCGCGCACGCTGTCCAGATAGGTGATGGCCTTCACTTGCTCATCGGTGGAAGGCTTGGGTTGGATGAGGATGTGCGCCACATGGATGGATTCGCCGCGGCGCTCAATCATCTGGATGATGTGGTAGCCGGCCTGCGTCTTGACCACCTGGGAAATCTCGCCGGATTTGAGGTTGAAGGCGGCGGCCTCAAATTCCGGATAAAGGGTACCGCGCTCCACGAATCCGAGGTCGCCGCCCTTGGAGGCGCTGCCGGGATCGTCGGAGTAGAGGCGCGCGAGCATGGAGAACTTCTCGCCACGGAGCACGCGCTCGCGATAACCTGTCAGCCGATCCTTCACATCCTGGATCTCCGCCTCGCTCACCGGCGGAATCTTCACCACCTCGCCAAACTGGTAACTGGTGGGCACCACCGGCATGCTGTCGGGCGACAGCCGGTTGGCAAATTGCTTCACCTCCGACGGGGTGATGGTGATGCTGCCCGTGATCTTGCTCTGTTCCTGTTCAATCAGGGCCTGGTCGTACATCATCTCCCGCAGATCTTTCTTGATCTCCGCCATGGATTTATGGAAATATTCCTCAATGTATTTTTCATTGCCACCCACCTGCTGGAGGAAATAGGACATGCGCGCGTTGATGCGGTAGTCCACCTCCTCGTCGGTAACCTCAATGCTGTCCAATTCCGCTTGGTTGACCAACAACTTGTTGAACATCAAAGTTTCCAAAATGAAGCATTTGGTTTCAAAGGGATCCTCTACCGTCTTGAATTGGGAGACATAGTCCAAGTAGTTCTTCTCCAAATCCGACTGCATGATGATCTCCTTGCCGATAACGGCCACAATACCGTCCACGGACGCGCCCGCACTTCGGGGTTGGGCCAGAAGCGACAGAAGAGGGCATGTGAGCAGCAGGATGCAGATGATTCTTTTCATTGTATGTGACATTTGGAGACCTTTGGGGGGTTGGGAAAAACAGGGTGCGAAAATACAAAAAAAAGAAGACATAAGCCTTCTTTCTCTTGTTAAAACGCCAAAGGGTCCGGAAATTATTTTCTGCCCAGACTTTCGTCGGAAACAGTTAATTTCTTTCTGCCTTTTGCACGACGGGCAGCCAGCACGCGGCGGCCATTTGCCGTGGACATTCTCTCACGGAAACCGTGTTTGTTTCTGCGTCTTGTGTTTGAAGGTTGGTATGTTCTTTTCATCTCTATTAATATTTATTTTTACTTCTTTTTAAAGGGCTGCAAAAATACACTTTTTTTGAAATCAACCATCACTGTCACAATATTTTTTTTCAACAGAGTAAAAAACAATGAAAACAGCCCTTCAAAAGGAGCCTTTCAGACTATCGCATCACGACAACTTTCTTGGTGTTTCCGTTGCCGGTGCGCACCATGTAAACGCCGCTGTGAGCGATTGGGAACACCCGGTGACTAAGCTCCGTGCTTTCGTCGCGGATGACAAGTCTTCCGGTCATGTCGTAGATTTCCACCCAGGTATTGTCCACGCCGTCCGTTACAATCGTATTTCCGACACTGTAAATGTTCTCTGTTGCAG
Organism: Bacteroidales bacterium; assembly: GCA_016285145.1. Classification (GTDB taxonomy): domain Bacteria; phylum Bacteroidota; class Bacteroidia; order Bacteroidales; family WCHB1-69; genus F23-D06. The sequence continues at coordinate 27,559 of JAEEQE010000032.1, forward strand.
GCTGATATTCCGAAACGGGGTCGTTGCCGCCCGTCAGCACGGCACGCACCATCCATGTGACATACGTGTCGGAGAAGTCGCTCAACTTATACCACATAGCGCCGTCGTAGGAAAGCCAAGAAGCTTCATCGGTGCCGGCATAATCGCTGGCTGCCGCAGGGAAATCAGTACCCACATAATATATGACGATCCATAAGGGTTTCGAATGATTGATAGTGACAGGAGTGTTAAGATTCGTCTCATGCCAGTTGTTTGACCCGGACATCTGAAAATTCTGGCTGTGAACCTTATTGCCGGAAGTTGGAAAATTTCCCTGATGGATACGCACTTCGTAGTTGCCAGCCACTACATCCCAAAGGCGGATGGCGGATAACGTAGTGTAGGGTGACAGGGTGCCAATAGGGAAGCGAATCCCCCAATATGTGACATCGGCAGCACTATAGGCACCGGAAAACGTTCCATTGTCATAATGGCGTACGTTGCCGCCCAAGTTGTCGAAGTTGGCAACATAGGTAGTGTTGCCTGTCACAACGATAGTGCGCGGGTTTGTGGTCACGCCATCGTTCCATCCCGTAAAGCGGTAGCCGGGGTTGGCAGTAGCCCTCAACTCCACCGTGTTCGAGCCGGCATATACGCCACCACCCGTCACGGAGCCCATGGTACTGTTAGAGGAGGTGGCCGTGATGGTGTATTGCTGGTTGGGATTGGGTGCGCCTTCCGGCTCAATGCCCACCAATATGGCCACTCCATTGTTGTAGGTGCCGTTTTGGTTGCCGCCACTCCCGCCACCATTGGGATTAAGGGCATTATGCGCAAAATAGCCATCCAAATAGCTTCCCCATCCCCAGTTGATGTGAAAAAGATTGTTGTTGTCATAGCCGTCGCACACGAAAGCATGACCGATTTCTCCGTCATTGCCGGACTCAAGCACAGGTCTGCCTGCATTAAGTTCGTTTTTGAGGGTGGACACCCACACAGCGTCAGAAGTCCCGTTCTTCACAACGGAGTGTAGCGTATTCTTGTAGCCGAAATAATTTCTCAGAGCATTCAAACTGCTTGGTTGTGTCGTAGAATGCATATAGGCAGTGCTTATATTCGTGCCGTAATTCATTTTCACAGCCACGCCAACATGATAGAGGAGGGTGGCCACGGCGTTGATTTGTGCGCTAGAGCTGCTGTAGTCAAGGGCATTCGGCATTAGCGACCATTGGTAGGTGGTAGTCCCGAAATTGGCGTACTGGTAGCCGAAATTGGCGTCCGTGTAGCTGTAGGAACCGGTCCCCATGATGGGCCATTGCCAGAATCTCATTACCTGCGCGGTAGCGACAGCCACACATCCGGCCAATGCATGCACGCCCGCCGAATCGGGACACAGGTTATTGTAGAGCGGATACTGGTCCCATGTGCTGGTCAGCAGAGGCGCCACCGAAGTGGTGTTTTGCGGGGTGAAAGTTCCCTGAATCAGACTTTCCCATTGCCGCTCTATCTCCTCGGTCGCCCTTACATTGTTATTCTTATAGTGAAGGATTTCCTCCTCATAGCCTTGCAGGAAAAAGCGGGTGTGTGCGGGTATGATCTCCGGAACGCGACTGGTAGTGGAATACCCCAAAATCGGCTGCACGCAGTCATCGGCGGATACAATCACAAAACCTTCGCCGTCCTTGTTTGCAAAAACATAGAACTCTTGAAAGCCGGTCTGCGGTGTGATATCCTCCCAGACGGGGGCGCTTCCGCCCTTGATAGCGGCGAAAAAGTTACCGGCCACCTGACAGGCTATGGTCTGATCAACTGGATTCCCTTGGACCGTTCCCCAAAGAAGCCCGCAAATAAGTATGGTAAAAATGGAAAATGTCTTATTCATAAAAGAATTTTTACGTGGTAACTGATTTATTGTTTCTATATACGCTGCAAAGATATAATTTTTCCATTAGAATTTTGCGAAATATGAGACAATCAGCACCCCCTTGAAACGAAAAAATCATCTGCCATTTACCGTGACAGATGATTTCCCTTTTCGTGACCCCTGCAGGATTCAAACCTGCAACCTTTTGATCCGTAGTCAAATACTCTATTCAGTTGAGCTAAGGGGCCGTTGCTGTTTTTGAGCGCGCAAAAGTACAATTTTTTTCATACACTCGGCAAGAAAAAAATAAAAAAAATTTTTCATCCCCTTCCCGACGCAATCAAAAAAAGTGTATTTTTGCGGCCTCAATTGATGAAAGGTATTGAGCTATGGTGTAACGGTAGCACTACGGTTTTTGGTACCGTCTGTGTAGGTTCGAATCCTGCTAGCTCAACATGATGGAACTCTCACCCGAATGGTGGGAGTTTTTTTATACAAAAAGAGAATAACAAGACAACATAAACGATAGAAAAACAACAAATTAAAAGAATAACAATGGAAGAACATGTAAATCTTATCGACACATTTGCTGAATTCAAAGAATCCAAAAGTATCGATCGCGAAACGCTGATGCACATTCTGGAAGACGTTTTCCGTGCCGCCTTGGTCAAGAAATACGGACCGGACGCGCAATTCTCCATCATCGTCAATGTGGACCGCGGTGACTTGGAAATCCAGCACTCGTTGGAGATTGTGGAGGACGGCGAGGTGGAAGATCCCGCCAACCAGATCGCCCTTTCGGACGCCATCAAGATCGAGCCCGACTTCGAGATTGGCGAGGAAGTGGTGGAGAACATCAAGCTGACGGACTTTGCCCGCCGTGAGATCCTGGCCCTGCGCCAGAACCTCAGCACAAAGATTTCCGAATATGAAAAAGATGTTATATATAAGAAATATGAGAACAAGGTCGGTGAGATCATCAGCGGCGAGGTCAACCAGGTGTGGCGCAAGGAGATTTTAGTGTATGACGAGGATCATGTGGAACTGGTTCTTCCCAAATCCGAGCAGATTCCTACCGACAAATACAAGAAGGGTGACACGCTGACGGCGGTGGTGGCCCGCGTGGAAATCCAATCCTCCACGCCGCGCATCATCATCTCGCGCACTTCGCCAGTGTTCCTCGAGCGCCTCATGGAATCCGAGATTCCAGAGATTTACGACGGACTGATCACCATCCGCAACGTGGTGCGCGCCCCGGGCGAGCGTGCCAAGGTTCTGGTAGAATCCTTCGACGACCGCATTGACCCCGTGGGTGCCTGCGTAGGCATGAAGGGAAGCCGCATCCACAGCATCGTGCGCGAACTCCGCAACGAGAACATCGACATCATCAACTACACCGCCAACAACGAACTGCTCATCGCCCGCGCCCTGAGCCCGGCCAAGATCTCCTCCATCGAACTGGACGAAGAGAACAAGACCGCCAACGTGTATATGAAGTCCGAAGAGGTCTCCTTAGCCATCGGCAAAGGCGGATACAACATCAAACTGGCCTCCAAACTGTCAGGCTATGAGATTGACGTGTTCCGCGATGACATCGACCAGGAGGAAGACGTGCCGTTGACCGAATTCGCCGACGTGTTCGACCAGTGGGTCATCGACGCCTTCATTAACATCGGCTGCGACACGGCCAAGAGCGTGCTCGCCCTCGACCGCGACGAACTCATCAAGCGCACCGACCTTGAGGAGGAGACCGTGGATGCCATGATCGAAGCCGTGAAAGACGAGCTGGACATCACCGAATAACACACACAATTCCAATACTATAACCCTTATCGCAAATCGCAAGTTTTAACACATTATATGCCAGAGGAAAAAAGAAAAATACCGCGTTTAGGAAAGGCTGCCGGGGAATTCAATGTCTCCATCGGCACCATCACCGCTTTGCTCAAAAAGAAAAACTTCGATATCGAGGATAACCCCAACACCAAACTTACGGAGGAGATCTACGACATCCTGCTCCGCGAGTTTGCCAAGGACAAGCAGGGAAAAGCCGAAGCCGACAAGATTGAAATCGGCACTATCAGCGCCAAAGCCAAATCCGAAACCAAAACGGAGGTGAAAGCTCCGGCCAAGACCGAGGAACCCGAGGAGGTGACGGATGACAATCCCCTCATCATCAAGAATACGGGCTTCACTCCCCAGCATATTGAAACCGAGATTCCGACCCCGAAAGTGATCGGGAAAATCGACCTTGGGGAAGGGAAGAACACCAAGAGACCCAAAGAGACGAAAGAAGAGGCCGAGGCCCAGAACGCGGATGTGCCCGAAACCTCTTCCGAGCAGCCGGAGGTCACGGAGACTGCCGAGCCTTCAATAGAGGCCACGGAGCCGAAAACTCCCAAAGTGCCCGAGCACATTGAGACGGTTGTGACCACTCTGGAACAGCCCAAGGTCATCGACAAGATCGACCTGTCCACGCTGGAACGTAAAAAGAAATCCGGCAAGAAGAAGGAAACCACCCCGGAGAAAGAGACCAAGCCGGCGGAGCCTAAAACCGAAACGGAGACGCCTGCCCCCGCCGAGGAGAAGGAGACGACGCCAATATCCCCGTTCTCCTACCGTCCCGAAGGCGACCGGAAAGTGGAATTCATTGAAACCAAGGTGGAGAAAATCCAAGGTCCGAAAATCATGGGCAAAATCGAACTGCCCGTGGAGAAGCCCAAGGATTCGAACAAGAAGGACAACCGAGGCGGCGGCAACAACGCGGATGCTGACAAGAAGAAAAAGAAAAGAAAGCGCATCATCAAACAAGCGGGCGTCAAAGCCAACGGAGGCAAGGACGACCGCGGCGCCAAGGCCGAACCCGAAAAGGTGGAGATCTCTCCAGAAGACATCCAGCGTCGTATCAAAGAAACCAAGCAGCGGCTGGAACCCACTGGCAAGACCAAGGCGGCCAAGCGCAGAAAAGAGAAACGCCAACTCATCCACGAACGTATAGAAGAGCAGGAACTTCAGGAGATTGAAAACCAGAAGATTCTGAAGGTCACGGAATTCCTGACGGCCAACGAGCTGGCCACCATGATGAACAAACCCGTGAACGATATCATCGCCACGTGTATGAGCATCGGCCTGTTCGTCTCCATCAACCAGCGGTTGGATGCCGAAACCATCTCCCTGCTGGCGGAAGAATTTGGATTCCAAGTTGAATTCATCGGCGCAGATGCTGAAGACGGCGAAAACGGCGACGACGCCGACGCTCCGGAGGATCTGCAGCCCCGTCACCCGATCATCACCGTCATGGGTCACGTGGACCACGGTAAGACATCCCTGCTGGACTACATCCGCAAAACCAACGTCATTGCCGGCGAGGCCGGCGGCATCACGCAGCACATCGGTGCCTATCTGGTGCAGCTGCCTGACGGGCGGAAGATCACCTTCTTGGACACGCCGGGCCACGAGGCCTTCACCGCCATGCGTGCCCGCGGTGCGAGAATCACGGACCTCTGTATCATCGTCATCGCCGCCGACGACGCGGTGATGCCGCAGACCGTGGAGGCCATCAACCACGCACAAGCCGCCGGCGTACCCATGGTGTTCGCCATCACGAAGATCGACAAACCCAACGCCGATGTCGATCGCATCAAGAGTGAGCTGGCCAACATGAACATCTTAGTGGAAGACTGGGGTGGCAAATACCAGTGTCAGGAGATTGACGCCAAACATGGTACCAATGTCCAGGAACTACTCGAGAAGGTGCTGTTAGAAGCCGACATGCTCGACCTGAAGGCCAACCCGAACCGTCCCGGTGTGGGTGCTGTCATCGAATCCGCTTTGGACAAAGGCCGCGGTTATGTGGCCAAAGTGCTGGTGCAGAACGGCACGCTGTCGGTGGGTGACCCCATCTTGGCCGGCAGCTGTTTCGGAAAAGTCAAGGCCATGTTCAACGAGCGTAACCAAGCGGTGAAGAGCGTGGGTCCCGCCACGCCGGTGCTGCTGTTAGGCTTGAATGGTGCTCCGCAGGCCGGTGACACCTTCAAGGTTTGCGAAACCGAGCAGGAGGCCCGCAACGTGGCCACCAAACGCGCCCGTCTGGCCCGCGAAATGGGCCTGCGCACGCAGAAACACATCACACTCGACGAAATCGGACGCCGCATCGCCATCGGCGACTTCAAGGAGCTGAACATCATCGTCAAGGGCGATGTGGACGGTTCTGTGGAAGCCCTCTCCGGCGAGTTGCTCAAGCTCTCCACCGAACAGGTCCAAGTCAACGTCATCCACAAGTCGGTGGGTGCCGTGACGGAAACCGATGTCATGTTAGCCACCGCCTCCAACGCCCTCATTGTGGCCTTCCAGGTGCGCCCCACCGCGGGTGCGCGCAAGACGGCGGAGGCCGAGCAGATCGACATCCGCACCTATTCCATCATCTACCAGGCCATCAACGAAATCAAAGATGCTATCGCCGGCATGCACTCGCCGGAAATCCGCGAGAAAGTGGTGGCCAACATCGAGATCCGCGAGGTGTTCCACATCTCCAAGGTCGGCAATGTGGCCGGCTGTATGGTGCTGGACGGCAAACTGCAGCGTTCCACGAAAATCCGCCTCATCCGCGACGGCATCGTCATCTACACCGGCAAGCTCGGCTCCCTGCGCCGCTTCAAGGATGATGTCAAGGAGGTGGTCTCCGGTCAGGACTGCGGCTTGAACATCGATGGCTGCAACGACATCAAGATCGGCGACATCATCGAAGGCTACGAAGAGTACGAAGTTGCTTATAATCCCAACAAATAACCCCACTCATTATGGCTGACAACAAACTCTACAAAATCGGTATCACACACGGCGACCTCAACAGCATCAGCTACGAAGTCATCATCAAGGCACTCAGCGATTACAAGATCATGGAGCTTTGCACGCCCATTGTATATGGCTTGGTCAAAGCAGCCTCCTTCCACCGCAAATACATGGAGATGCCGGATTTCTCGTTCCAGTTCATCAAGAACACCGAGCAGACATCCAACAAACGCCCCAACCTCATCAACCTTTTCGATGAGGAGGTCAAGATTGAGTTGGGTTCTTCCACGAAGGTTGCCGGACAGATGGCGGAGCGTGCCCTGTATGCCGCAGGCCGCGACTTGAAGAACAAGAACATCGACGCCATCGTCACGGGGCCCATCAACAAGCACAACATCCAATCCGAAAAGTTCAAATTCCCCGGTCACACCGAGTTTTTCGAACATTATTTTGGGGGACAAGACAGGAAAGCCATGATGATGATGGTGGCCGAAGGGCTTCGCATGGGCTTTGTCACCAACCACGTGCCAGTACAGAGTATTTCCTCCTTTATCACCAAGGATTTGATTTATAAAAAGATAGAAATACTGTACAATTCCTTGAAGCAGGATTTCGCCATTGACAACCCCACCATCGCCGTCTTGGCCCTCAACCCTCACGCAGGGGATGAAGGTCTTATTGGCGACGAGGAGGCCAACCACATCCGTCCGGCCATCGAGCTGGCGTTCCACAATCACATCAACGCCTTCGGGCCGTTCCCTGCCGACGGATTCTTCGCCTCAGGCGGCTACCGGAAATTCGATGCGGTTTTGGCCATGTACCATGACCAGGGGATGGTTCCGTTCAAGCTGCTGGGCAAAGACGGCGTGAACTTCACCGCCGGGCTGCCCATCGTTCGGACCTCGCCCGCGCACGGCACCGCCTACGACATCGCCGGCAAGAACATGGCCGACGGGCAGTCCATGCGCAACGCCATCTACCTCGCCATCGACATCCTGCGGAACCGCGAACGTCAGTAACACATTTTAACACGTTTACGGAAACTTCCATATTCATTTTTTGATTATTTTTGCGGCTGCAAATTTCTGATTTGTAGCCGTATTTTTTTTAATTATTATCGGTGTTTCGTTCTTATCAATAATCAAAGACATTTATGAAAAAACTGTTCTTCTTCTTCCTAATCTGTCTGATGGCCTCCTTTGTGATGGCCCAGCCCGGCAGCGGACGTCCTCATCCCAACACGCCCAACAATCCGGGTGCCCCCCAACACCACAATCCCATGCCCCCGATGAAACACACCGTCACGTTAACCTCAGATCACGGCGAGCTGTTCCAGGTGTATGTGGACGGTGACATTGTGAACCGGCAGCCGATGAATTCCGTGATCGTGAATGATTTGTCGCCGAAACCGCATGATCTGTATGTGGTTCTCAAACGTCCCACCGACAAAATCGTGATGTTGAACTACACGCCGTCAATGCCTTCCGAGTATCTCAAGGTGTTATTTAACCCTCGCAACAGATCTCTGGAGATCATCACACCGCATCAACATCAGGCCGGTTATGCGCCTGTTCCAGAAATGCCACGCGTGTGCACACCCGAAGAGGCCGAGAAAATGTATCAAACCCTGAAAAAAGAGTCTTTTGACGAAAACCGTCTCAACATGGCCAAATTCATGGTACCCAGCAACCGCTTGTTGGCCATCCAGATCAAGCATTTGGCCGAAAGCTTCTCCTTTGACAAATCAAAGGTGGATTTTCTGAAATTCGCCTACGATTTCTGCGTGGACCCGAACAACTATTATACATGTCTGGAAATTCTCTCATTCTCAAAAGACAAGGAAGATGTAATGAGACACATTCAAAGTAAGAGATAATTCAAATTTTATAAATATGAAAAGAAACTTTATTGCAACAATGCTGCTGTCTGTCTTCTGTCTCCTGACATTCAGCACTTTCGCACAGAACTACCACAAGGAGACCTATCAGAACGACCCGATGAACGTCATCCACTACACGCTGGACAACGGTCTGCAAGTGTTCATGTCAGTAAATAAAGACGTTCCGCGCATCCAGACCTACATTGCCGTGCGCGTGGGCAGCAAGAACGACCCCTCTGAATCAACGGGCCTTTCGCACTATCTCGAACACCTGATGTTCAAGGGCACCACCCACTTCGGCACCCTTGACTGGGCCAAGGAGCAGGTGCAGTTGAAAGAGATTGAACGACTGTACGAAGTCTATAACCACACCACCGACCCTGCGCAACGCAAGGCCATTTACCATCTTATTGACTCCGTTTCATACGAAGCCTCCAAATACGCCATCCCGAACGAGTACGACAAGATGATGTCGATGATTGGCGCACAGGGAACCAACGCCTTCACATCCACCGACATGACCGTGTATCAAGAAGATATTCCGAGCAACGAGTTGGAACGCTGGTTGATGATTGAAAGCGACCGTTTTGCCAATCCGGTCTTCCGTCTGTTCCACACCGAATTGGAAGCTGTGTATGAGGAGAAGAACATGAACATGGCCAAAGATTCCCGCACCGCATACGAAAAGATGAACGAGGCACTGTTTCCGCATCATCCGTATGGCACCCAAACGACCATCGGCACCATTGAGCATTTGAAAAACCCGTCATTGACCAATATCAACAAGCACTTCAACACCTACTATGTGCCCAACAACTACTGTATCGCCATGTCGGGCGACTTTGATCCCGATCAAGCCATTAAGCTGATTGACAAATACTTTGGTAAAATACAGCCCAAATACATACCTGATTTCACATACGTTAAAGAGCAGCCTATCCGCACGGTGAAGGTGGAGGAAGTGTATGGCTTGGAGCCGGCCAACGTACAGATCGGCTTCCGTATTGATGCGGGTACCGGTTCCCAAGACGTGCTCCTCGCCGAGATGGTGGATGCCGTATTGATGAACGGTTCTTGCGGTATCATTGACGAAAACATCAACCAGAAGCAGCTGGCACAATATGCCGCCTCCGGTGTGAGCGACATGAACGACTACGCCTACTTCCGCCTCATTGGTATGCCCAAGCAGGGACAGACACTTGAGCAATTGAAAGACCTTCTGCTGAAGCAAATTGAGATTCTGAAATCCGGCAACTGGGATGCCGACCTGCTGACCGCCGCCATCAACAACCGCAAACTCTCCAACATGAAATCGCTGGAAAGCAACAGCAACCGTGCCATGGCCATGGCTATGGCCTACCTCGCACACCAGAACTGGCAGGACGTCATCAACGAAACCGAGAACATGAGCCTCGTGACCAAAGAGGATGTCATCGATTTTGCAAAACGCGTCTTCAAGAATAACAACTACGTAGTGGTTTACAAACGTCAGGGTGAGCAGCGCAACGTGCAAAAGGTCGATAAACCCGAAATCACCCCCGTGGTCATGAACCGCGATGTGGAAAGCGGATTCCTGAAAAACATCAAGAACATAAAAGTCAATCCCATTGAGCCTGTTTTCGTGGATTTCAACAGGGATATGAAGAAAGGGAAGGCCAACGGCAATGAGATTCTGTATGTGCAGAACACCGACAACGGCCGCTTCCAACTGATTTACCGTTACAACTACGGCCGCTTGTATGACAAGAAGGCGGGCATCACCAATGAATTTCTGGATCAGTTGGAGAGTGAGAACCGCACGCTCAGCCAGATCAACCGCGCAATGTACGATCTCGCCTGCGACTACAGCATCAGCTTCGGCGACAAGTATGCGCGTGTTTCCATCTCCGGTCTTAGCGAGAATATGGAGAAGGCCATCGCGATTGTGGAGGACATTCTCAACAATCCTAAAATCTCCAACGAGTCGGTACAAAACTCCATCCAGGATGTGTTGAAATCCCGCAACGATGCCAAATCGCGTCAGCAAACCATTTTCTCAAAAATGCAGAGCTATGTTTCCTACGGCAAGGACAATGTACGCAAATATTTCGTCAGCAACGACGAAGTGAAGAAAATCACGGCACAGGATGTTGTCAACCAAATCAAGACGATGACCTCGCAGCCGCAGCGCATCCTCTACTACGGCGACTTGAGTCTCAATGATTTGCAGAAGGTTATCACCGACAAGCACAGCGTACATCCGGCCAAGAAGCCCGCAAAAATGGGTCCCGATTTCGACCGCCTTGCCACGAAGGACAACAAGGTCTATTTCGCCCACTACGATGCCAAGCAATCGCTCTGCCGCCAGCTGACAACCTCCATTCCTGCCAACTGGGCATTGGATCCACAAATCGAACTGTACAACGAGTATTTCGGAGGAAGCATGAACTCCATCGTCTTCCAGGAAATCCGCGAAAAGCGTTCTCTGGCCTACTCAGCCGCCGCCTACTATGTGGAACCGAGTGAAAAAGGCAAGTGCAATTACAACCTGACGCACATCGGCACGCAGAATGACAAACTGATTGACGCATTGGAAGCCTTCACCGACCTGATGGACAACATGCCTGTGTCTGAACTGAACTTCGATTTGGCCAAGACAGCGCTCACTTCCCAATATCGCACCAACCGCACCCGTAAAATGAGCATCATCAACCACTACCTCTCCTGCGAAGAGATGGGACTGAAAGCTCCTATGGACAAAACCAACTACAACGCCATCCAGAAGATGACCATGGACGATGTGGTGAACTTCAACAAGAGCTACATCAAAGGCCAGAAAAGAGTGGTGGTCGTCCTCGGCAACAAGAACGAAGTTGATTTGAAGGGATTGGAGAAATACGGCAAGGTAACCACACTGTCGTTGGAGGATATTTTCGGATACTAAACCTTTGGCCATTGGCTGTTAGCAGCTGATAGCCAGAAACGACAACGCGGGGCTTCCGAAAGGGGTTCCGCGTTGTTTTTTTTGTAAATAATTCGCTAATCTGATAATTATTAAAAAAATAGACTATCTTTGCAGCCATAAAATTCATGAAATGACCAGTATAGACTTTTGTTCCAAAGCACTCCTGACGAGAGAGGAATTATTGTAAATGCTTTAGTACTGTCGCAATAAATTTTCATAAACTATCAAATAAAGTAGGTTCTTTGACATTTTGATTTGAATTGATTGATTCGGAGGGTTTTGAAAGGAGTTTTCTGAGAGGAACTTTTTCAAGTGCGGA
>JAEEQE010000033.1 GCA_016285145.1 Bacteroidales bacterium
ATTCCACCTAAATGATGTTCATTAAGGTTTTTTATTGCCGCTGCAAATTGTTTCTTAAATTCTTTTGAAGTACCTTTTGCAAACACAATCTTTCTTCCGTCTGGATCCATTAATTTTACCGGGTTATTAGCACAATATACATACGGGCTCAACGAGGGATATTTCGAGGCTTGCGGGTTGACACTGAGCCAGATGCTCAAATCGGAGCTGTAATAGCGTGCGCCAAAGTAAGATAGACCGGTTTCGGAGTCCTTCTCTTTTGCGGAGAAGGTGAAAGTCCAGGCGGGGTGCGGGCACGGGGCACTAATGGGGCAATATGTCGGTGTTATTCTGCTCATTTTGAGCGCGAAATTACAAAAATATTCTATACGGCCTTAACCTCCTTGCCGTTGAGGAGGACAATTGCATTTTTTTATGGCGGCAGGTCGTCTTTTCCGCGGCGTGAGGGCTTAATGCTCCGTGGCACGCGCCTGCCGCGCCGCGGGGCTTTGCGGGCGACATCCGCCACACCAGATTACGCTGCGCTCATCTGGTGTTAATAAGATCTGGTGTCTCCGACACCGGTGCTTGCGTAAGGGCACGCGTGTGTCATCCGTTCTATAGGGCAGGAATCCCTGACGGAATTCTGTGTCGCATTTGTCACTCACCGTGCTTGAAAATCCCTGTCAGGTGTGTGGGGCTCGGTAGGACAGGCCAACCTGACGGCCACCATGTCCCGCAGGGACCAAAGCTCGGTAGGAAAAGATAACGACGTGTGTCCCCGAATCCCCGTCAGGGGATGCATATCTTTAGAGGGCGTTCCCGCAGGCGGGTCAAATCCCAGTAAGGGGATTCATCGGTCTCCACGTATCACACGGACCTCCGCGGAAAACCCTTGAACGGCCCTGCTCGTTCCCGTCATCGGTTATCATTTTCGTTTCGCGGCGGTCCCATTCCGTTCTCCGTGGCGCGCGCCTGCCGCGCCGCGAGGGTGTGTGCGTATGCACGATTCTACCAAGCTTTTGCCCTATCGGGGCATTTGTGTCTGCGTGGGGCCCCATTCCTACAGATATGCAACGCCTGACGGCGTTGTGGCGGGATGGGCGCGTTCCCTGGCTACAGATATGGATCCCCTGACGGGGATGTTTTGTAAACTGTACCCAAAAAGTTGGTAAAAATCTGATCGGGACGTGAAGGAGATTCCGCCGCTCCTGTCGTCGCCGGCGGAATGGTGTATGTCACACTTGCAGACCATGCGGCGGCAGACGGCCTTTCCCAAAAATACAAATTCTTGTGCCGCCGCATTCTTGGATTAGTTGGCTCGCACCATTCCGCGATACGCAATAGCGTTGAGCGGAATCCCCAAACATTCAGGGAACCGCAAATCGCAAACCGAAAAAAATACTACTTTTGCCGCCGTGAAATATACGGTTGTTCTTCCCGAATCAAAAAGTATGCGGATTCGTAATCTGCTGATACACTATGTCTTGACGGGCGATGCTTTGTCCGTGGGGGAAGATGCGCCTTCGGATGTGCGCGTCACGGCCTCGGCGTTGCGGACAATTCGCGACGCGGTGCGTGCGGGTGAAGCTGGCGATTCCCTTACCCGGGTGGATGTGCGCGACTGCGGAGCGGCGTTCCGTTTTATGATGGCGTTGCTGGCGGCCACCCTTGGCGGATGGCTGCTCACCGGCACCCCCCGTTTGTTGCAACGTCCTATAGAAGAGCTGGTTGACGTGCTCCGGGGCGTGGGTGCACATATGCATAAGGAGGCGGACGGCTGGCTCATCCAGGGCTGCAAGCTGCACGCCGACACGCTGACGGTGGATTGCACCCGCACCGGGCAGTATGCCTCCGCACTATTGCTTATCGCCCCGCTCACTGGCCTGCGGTGCCTGCATCTGCTGCCTGCGGAGGTGCCGTCAGCATCCTATATTCAGATGACACGCCAGATGATACCTTGGGCGGTGGATGTTCCGGAGCTGCCGTTCCACCGTATGCCGCAGGGCGGTTTGGCCGACTGGAGCTCCGCACTTTTTGTCTATGCCTGCGCCATGCTTCATCCCGGCCATTTTTTCCGGATACCGGGACTCACGATGGAATCCATCCAGGGCGACTCCGTCATTGACAAGTGGTTCTGTGCGATGGGGGTGAGGAGTAGGGAAGAGGAACAGGGCGTTGAGATTGTGGCAGAGCCTGTTGGTGCCCCGTTGCAGCGGGCGTTCCCCGTGGCCGACCATCCCGATGTAGTGCCGGTGATGGCCGCGCTGGCCTGCCTGCTGCCGGCGGAGTTCCGCTTTGAGGGGGTGCGCAATCTTGCATACAAGGAATCGAATCGGGTGAGGGCACTTGCCGGACAACTGGCCCCCTTTGCCGACATCTTTCTGTCAGAGAATATGTTGTGCGTAACGGGAAAGGACCGGTCGCAGTGGCCGTCCGCCCCGTATGTGTTCAAAACCCTCGGCGACCACCGGTTGGCGATGGCGTTCCTGTTGTTCGGACGCGAGTCGCAATTAGATGATGTGACCTGCATGGAAAAGTCGTGGGGAACCTTGTGGCGGCAACTGCCAGAATTGGTGTCCTTAACCGTTTGATTTTTGACAAAATACGCGGCGTTTTTTTCGAAAGAGAATGGGGCTTCCAAGGCTTTTGTCTTTCTTGTTTTTGTTATAAAACTGAAAATCAGTAAATTAATTTCGCGAATAAAATTAATTCACTGTAGTTCAGATAGTAAAAAAAGTGTATCTTTGCACGCTTTAAAATAAACCGATTATTGTCCTTAATGTTAGTAAAAGGAATTAATTAAAACATCGGGGTGCGTGGGTGAAGACGTATCCCATTAAAAAAACAAACAAACTGAAATGGATGCAGTAAGTTACAAAACAATTTCGGCGAATGAGAAAATCGTCAAGAAAGAGTGGGTTCTGATTGATGCCCAGGAAGAGATCGTCGGTCGCTTGGCTACCGTCGTGGCTCGCATACTGAAGGGCAAGAACAAACCCTACTACACACCGCATTTCGATTGTGGTGACAATGTTATTATCATCAATGCGGAGAAGGTCCGTTTTACGGGTCACAAGTGGACTGACAAGCAGTACGTCCACCACACCACGTACCCTGGCGGCCAGCGTTTCGCCACGCCCAGAGAGGTGATGCGCAAATATCCGGAACGCATTCTCGAGCACGCCATCAAGGGCATGCTTCCGAAGAACCGTCTCGGAGCCCAGCTTTTCCGGAACCTGCATGTCTATGTGGGCCCCAACCATCCGCATGAAGCACAACAACCCAAGTTAATTAACATTAAAGACATCAAATAGAAATGGAAGTCATCAATACATTAGGCAGAAGAAAAACAGCTGTCGCCCGTCTCTATATGAAGAGCGGAAGCGGCCAAATTCTGGTCAACAATCGCGATTACAAGGAGTATTTCTGCGTTCCCACGTTGCAGTACAAGGTGGAGCAGCCGCTCCAGCTGGCCCAGGTCATGGGACAGTATGACATCAAGGCCAACCTCGACGGCGGTGGTGTCACCGGCCAGGCGGAGGCTCTTCGCATGGCCATCGCCAAGGCTCTCGTCGAGATCAATCCCGAAATCCGCCACGAGATGAAGGTGCAGGGATTCCTCCGTCGTGACCCGCGTATGGTTGAGCGTAAGAAACCCGGCCAGCCGAAGGCTCGTAAGAGATTCCAGTTCAGCAAACGTTAGTCTTACAATATTTATATATTATCTGACGGAAGCTTGTTTAGTATCGAAACTGTGGAGATTTCCATCGAACTACTTCACAGTTGTTTTTAAGAATGTAAACAATTAAAAAAATCAAAACATGTCAAGATTACAATTCGAAGAATTATTGGACGCAGGTTGTCATTTCGGACACCTCAAGAGAAAATGGAACCCGGCTATGGCCCCCTACATCTTCATGGAGAAGAACGGCATCCACATCATCGACCTCTATCGCACGATAGAGAAAGTGGACGAGGCCGCCGCTGCCGCCAAGCAGATTGCCCGTTCCGGACGCAAGATCTTATTCGTCGCCACCAAGAAGCAGGCCAAGGAGACCGTTTCCAGCATGGTGCAGGAAATCGGTATGCCGTACGTGACCGAGCGCTGGCCTGGTGGTATGCTGACGAACTTCATGACCATCCGCAAGGCCGTGAAGAAGATGAGCGACATTGACCGCCTGATTGAGAGTCCCCAATTCAACAACATCTCCAAACGCGAACGGCTCCAGATCCAACGTGAGCGTGCCAAATTGGACAAGAACCTCGGTTCCATCGCCGATTTGAACCGCCTGCCTGCCGCAGTCTTCATCATCGACGTTATGAAGGAGCACATCGCCCTGGCCGAAGCCCGCAAGCTCGCCATCCCGACGTTCGCCATCGTGGACACGAACTCCGACCCCAGAATGGTTGATTTCCCGATTCCGGCAAACGATGACGCATCCAAATCCATTGCCGTGATCCTGAAGGCCATCTGCGAAGCCGTCAAGGAGGGTCTCGCCGAGCGCGAAGCCAACAAGGATGCCCAGGAAGAAGTGGAACCCGAAGTGGAGGAAACGGCTGAGGAGAATGCCGAAGATAACAACGGCAGACGCCGTCGCATCACGCGCAACGCCCCAAGAAATTAATCATTAACAATAAAACGATTTGAATTATGGCAACAATTACAGCTGCTGATGTAAATAAACTGAGACAACAGACCGGTATCGGTATGATGGATTGCAAGAAGGCTTTGGTTGAAGCCGAAGGCGATTTCGAGAAAGCTATCGATATCCTCCGTAAGAAAGGCCAGAAAGTGGCCGCCAAACGTGCTGACCGCGAATCCAATGAGGGCCGCCTCATTGCGAAGACCAACGCTGACCACACCAAGGGTTACATGCTCTTAGTGGCTTGCGAAACCGACTTCGTGGCCAAGGGCGAGGAATTCGTCAACTTCGTGGATGGTCTCCTTGACAAGGCTATGGAGACTGGCATCAACACCCGCGAGGAACTCCTGGAAATGGATTTCAACGGCATGAAGGTTGCCGACAAGCTCACCGAGCTTACCGGCAAGACGGGTGAGAAACTCGAACTCCCGCATTACGACACGTTGGAAGCCGCTTATGTGGAGGCGTACAACCACATGGGCAACCACAAAGCCACGCTCGTCGGCTTCAACAAGAACGACGACAACGCCAAGGAAGCCGCTCACAATGTGGCACTGCACATCACGGCCATGAATCCGCTGGCACTGGACGAGACCGCCATCCCGCAGGATGTGAAGGATCGTGAGCTTGCCGTGGCTGTGGAGAAGACCCGCCTCGAGCTGATTAGCAAGGCTGTGGACGCCGCCCTGAACAAGGCTGGCATTAACCCCGCCCACGTGGACAGCGAAGACCACATCAACTCCAATATGGCCAAGGGTTGGATCACGGAAGAGCAGGCTGACCTCGCCCGCAAGATCAAGGAAGAGGAAGCCGCCAAGAAAGCCGCCAACCTCAATGAGGCTCAGATCCAGCAGATTGCCCAAGGCCGTCTGGTGAAATTCTTCAAGGAAAGCACCCTGATGTATCAAATCCTCGTCATGGGTGGCGACGGCAAGCAGAACGTGCGCGATTACATCCACGCCAACGACAAGGCTCTGGAGTGCACCGGCTTCGTCCGCAGACAAATTGGTGAGTAGTCTCACTACTCATTAAAGGGTTAATTAAATCATTAGACAGGCTCTCTTCGGAGGGCCTGTTTTTTTTGCTTGGAAAAATACCCCTGTTGGAAGCGAAAATTTTTGATTTTCTTGTTTCATTAGTTTTTTGTATCTTTGCAACGCTCTAAATATATACTCTATTATGCGCAAAGAAGTTGATTTTCTGGTGATTGGTTCGGGCGTTGCCGGATTGTGCTTCGCACTGAAGGCGGCAAACTACGGAAAAGTCTGTATGGTCACGAAGGCCAAGATGGACGACGGATCCACCCGCTATGCCCAAGGTGGCATCGCGTCGGTGATATACCAGCCCGACACGTACGAAAAACATATCGAGGACACGATGGTGGCTGGCGACGAGCTGTCCGACCGCCACATTGTGGAGCTCACCATCCGCGAGTCCACCGAACGCGTCATGGAACTGGTGGAGTGGGGTGTGGACTTCGACAAGAACAAGGACGGCAGCTTTGCGTTGGCCAAGGAGGGCGGCCATTCTGAGTTCCGTGTGCTGCACCACAAGGACATGACCGGCTATGAGATTGAGGAGAAACTCATCCAGGCGGCCAAACGACACAAGAATATCGAGATCATAGAGAACAGGATCGCCCTTGAAATCATTACCCAGCACCATCTCGGTGTGGAAGTCACGCGCCGTTCATCAGACATTACCTGCTACGGAGCTTATATTTTCAATCCGGAGACCAATTGTGTGGACACGGTATTAGCTAAGATCACCATGATGGCCACGGGCGGTTTGGGCATGGTGTATGAGCACACCACCAACCCACTTGTCGCCACCGGCGACGGCGTGGCGATGGTTTATCGCGCCAAAGGGGCGGTGCGTGGCATGGAGTTCGTGCAGTTCCACCCGACGTCTTTGTACAATCCCAAAGAGTCGCCTTCATTCCTGATCACGGAGGCCATGCGCGGTGCCGGTGCCATCCTGAAGGACGCGAACGGGGCCACCTTCGTGGAGAAATATGACGAGCGAGGTTCATTGGCACCCCGCGACATTGTGGCGCGTGCCATTGACTCGGAAATGAAGCGTCAGGGCGTGGACCATGTCTATCTGGATGCCACGCTGATTCCCAAGAAGGAGATTTTCGAACACTTCCCCAATATTTATGCCAAGTGTCTCAGTATCGGCATTGACATCACCAAGGAGATGATTCCGGTGGTGCCGGTGGCCCATTATTCTTGCGGTGGCATCCAAACGGACGAGTGGGGGGCCACCTCCATCCGTAACCTGTATGCTTCGGGCGAGTGCGCCTCAACGGGCTTGCATGGTGCCAACCGCTTGGCTTCCAATTCGCTGCTCGAGGCGCTGGTGTTCTCCCACCGTGCCTGCATCAAAGCTATGCAGACGATTCCCGGTATCTCCTTCTGCCAGGATATTCCGGACTGGAACAGCGAGGGCACCGTCCTGAATGAGGAAATGGTGCTCATTACGCAGTCACGCAAGGAATTGCAGACCATCATGAGCAGTTATGTGGGTATTGTGCGTTCCAACCTGCGTCTGCAGCGGGCCTTCGACCGTCTCGACATCCTCTATCGTGAAACGGAGGAACTGTATAAGAAATCTGTCCTTATTCCGGAGATTTGCGAGTTGCGCAACATGATCAATGTGGGATACCTTATCATCAAGCATGCCATGGACCGCAAGGAGAGCCGAGGGCTGCACTATTCCTTAGATTATCCACCGCATCATAAATAATTCGCTTTATGAAGAATTTTGAAATTCACACGTTAGGTTGTAAATTGAACTTCAGCGAGTCGGCGGCCATCGCCGCCCGATTGGAGGCGAACGGATGGCATCAGGGCGGAATCCCTGAGATCATCATTGTCAACACCTGCGCCGTCACGTCAGCGGCGGAGAAGAAGACACGCAACCTCGCCTCGAAGCTCCATCGTGACAATCCGCTGGCCTCGCTGGTGGTGGTGGGCTGCTATAGCGCCCTGAAACCAGACCTTCTGGAAAGATGGTCCGGCGTGATCAAGGTGTTCGGCAGCTCGAACAAGATGAGCGCGGTGGACTTCATCCTCCAGCGTGAGGCTCAGAGCACGCCGGTGTTTTTCGATGCCTACTCGGTGCATGACCGGACGCGCTCGTTTCTGAAGATCCAAGACGGGTGCAACAACCATTGCACTTTCTGCACGGTCTGGATTGCACGTGGCAAAAGCCGTAGCGACAGTATCGAGAATGTGTTGAAGAATATCAAGAATATCGCCGATGCCGGCGTACACGAGGTGAACTTGACCGGTGTGAACGTGGGCGACTTCGGACGCGGCACGAACGATAACTTGCTGAAACTGCTCAAGGCGATTGTCAAGCAGAATGCCTTGGAGCGCGTGCGCATTTCGTCCATTGAACCGGAGGCTTTGTCGGAGGACATCATCAAATTGGTGGCCAAATCGCCGATTCTGATGCCGCATTTCCATATTCCCTTGCAGTCGGGCTGCGACCGCATCCTGTCCGACATGCGCCGGCGTTACACGGCGCAGGAGTATGCCGACAAGGTCCATTTCATCAAGAAACTGATGCCGGATGCTTGTGTGGCCTGCGATGTGATTACCGGTTTTCCAGGGGAGACGGATGAAGAGTTCGAGGAGACGTATCATTTTCTGGAAGAGCTGCCTGTCAGCTATATGCATGTGTTCACCTATTCCCGTCGTCCGCGCACCCACGCCAACATGATGGAAGATCAGGTGCCTGAGGAGGTGAAGCATGAGCGTACGGAACGTCTGCTGGAACTCTCGCACGCCAAGAAAATGGCCTTTTATGCGCAATGTGAGGGGCAGACGCGGCCCGTCCTTGTGGAGTCTGAAGTGGTGGATGACCAACTGACCGGCTTCACCGACAACTACATCCGTGTCACCCTGCCGAATGATGAGAACCTTGTGAATACCATTCAAAAGGTAACCATAGAGCAATGCCGCACGATATTATAAGGCTGCAAAACGGTTTGCGGCTGGTCCATAAGGAGTTGGATGCCCCGATTTCTCATTTCGGGGTGCTGGTGAATGCGGGCACCCGCGATGAGTCGGAAGCTCAGATGGGTATGGCGCATTTCGTGGAGCATACGATTTTCAAAGGAACCACCAAACGGAACGCTTTCCGTGTCATCAGCCGTATGGAGGCGGTGGGCGGCGACATGAATGCCAGCACCTCCAAGGAGGAAACCTATTTCCACACCTCGTTCCAGTCGCAGGACTATCCCCGTGCTGTGGAATTGCTATCCGACATTTTTTTCAACGCCACCTTTCCGGAAAAGGAACTTGAGAAGGAGAAAACCGTCATTTTGGAGGAAATCAACTATTATAAGGATACGCCATCGGAACTGATTTTCGATGATTTTGAAGATCTGGTGTTCTCCGGACATCCGTTGGGAAAGAACATTTTAGGCACCCGTCAGAGTGTGAAGCGGATGAAACGGGAGAGCATACTGTCTTTTATAGCCCGGAATTATACGCTGGACAATGTGGTTCTGTCCTCTGTGGGACGGATACCGACCAAGCGTTTGGTGAATCTTTGTGAGCGTTACTTTGGTACCCGTCCGATGCTGGAGAGCTCGCGTGTGCGCACGCCGTTCGGGCAGTACCGCCCACAGACGCGCATGGTACGCAAGAACACGGCGCAGACGCATGTTATGATGGGCAACGTGGCATTTTCGATCCGGGATGACCGGCGTGTGCCATTCCTCCTGCTGACCAATCTGTTGGGCGGACAAGGCATGAACACGCGTCTCAATATGAGCCTGCGTGAGAAACAGGGGCTTGCCTATACCGTGGAGGCCAATTACACGCCCTTCTCCGACACGGGTCTGTTCTCCATCTTCTTCGGTTGCGACCCGCATAACTGCGATCACTGCATGGAATTGGTGGATCGTGAGTTGCGCAAGGTGCGGCAACAGAAACTGGGCACCATGCAACTCTATTATGCCCAAAAGCAGCTTATCGGGCAGATGGCCCTGTCCAATGAAACCAAACTGAACGAGATGCTCGCCCTCGGCCATACCGCCCTCTTCTTCGACGAGGTGGACACGCTGGAGGAAAGCATCGCTGAAATCCGGGAAATCACCTCGGATGAAATATGCCAGGTGGCCAATGAAATATTCCAAAGGGATGATTTTTCCGTTCTTGTTTTTGATCCCGCACGCGGTGCGTAAATATTTGTCATGAAAAAAATTTATTTGTTGCTATTATTTGTGATTATGGGTCAGGTTGTTTTTGGTCAAGATATCATACAGGAACCATCCGACACGTTGTACTCCCCGTATTCTTTTGGTTTGGCGGAGGCCGCTTCCGACATCGACCGTTATGAGGTGCTGTACAAAACCCATTTGGCGGCTGTTGATGCGGGCGTTGGAGTGGATTATACGGGCATTGACACGCTTACGATTGAGATTCCGGCCAACGCACGTCCCATCCCGCTGACCCCATTCACGGATTTCTCCGGCCTGGTGCTGACAGTTCGCAATACACATAAGACGCTCTTCCTCTTTGAATTGGTGGGGGCGGCAATGCCCATCGACATCGAGAAGGATCTGTTGGGGGGTAAAGACTTCACCTCAGTGGAGGCGCTGGCGGAAGGCACGAACCTATTGCTCCTGGAGGATGAGAATCTCTGGGTGGAACGCCGCCAGGGCCGCGATTACGGAGCCACCCGAAAAGATGTCCTTTTCATCCATCATGGCAAGGCGCAGAACACCCCTGTGGCTTCCTACCTTACGGAATCCTCAAGTCCCAAATGCTTTGTTTGTCCTGTGACAGACACGTTGCAATATGTCCGTAACCTTACTTTTGTGCGTGATACGGGCTGTACTTATAAGACCAAATTGCTGAAAATCCGCTATCAAAACAACGTACTACTCGAGAATATCAACATCCAGACACCTTCCAGCACCATGACGGCGGATGCGGCCATTTCCATATACGACTGCGCCAACATCACCATGAAGGATGTGACCATCAAGGGCACGTATTCTCGTAAGGATTATTATGGCTATGGAATTGAAATGAACAATGTGTGGAACTCGCAATTCTTACGCCTGAACGCACAGGCCAACTGGGGCATCTTCGGAACCAACAATCTGAACAAAGTGTCGTTGAGGGATTGCGACATCAACCGTTTTGATGTGCATTGCTATGGGAAAGATATAACCCTGACAAACTGCAAGTTCAGCAAGTTGTATAACCAGTTTTCTTCTGTCTATGGGACGGTGAAATTCGATGGGTGCCGATTCAAGGATTTTGTGCCGGTCCTCTTTGAACCTTCGTATAATGCCTATACCGGTTTCGAGCTGGTTTTCCAGAATTGCGTCTTTGATGTGACGCGTTCGCGCAACTTTCTGGTCAGTGCCGGATATTTGGATGACCGGATGAACAACCGTCCGGAGCTGAATTTGAAATGCTGGCCGAATGTGGTTATCCGGAATATGACGGTGAACGTGCCCGACAACGTCGCTAAGGTTTATCTGTTTAATGTGAAAAGCCCTGTTTCCACGAAATATACGGTACGCCACATCGCGCAGGTGAAAATCGATGGACTGGATTTCCATTATTCCGGTTCCGGTCATGCGGCGGATTTCATTCTTTCGAATTTGAAGGTTACGACGGAGAAAGGATTCACGTGTTCCGTCAACAAGCTTAATCTGCTTCCTGTTCAGGATCAGAAGATTGAGCAGAGCACCACAAAGTATCAGTATCCGGCAAGTCTGGGCTTCAATATTCTTTCCGACAAGGCACAGAACAGTTATACGGTTTCCAATTCCCGTTTGAATTATAATGTGAATACAAATGCATCCTATACCATTCATTACACGGAATGTACGTTGGGCCATGTCCGTTTTACCTCAAAGTCTTCATCGGCAAGGCGTTATTACAAGAATTGTAAAATATATCTGAACTGCAACGACGATCGCCGCTACTATATTGACAACCACGCCACCTATACGAATTGCCGTTTCATCCCTTGTGATCCGTATCGTCAGATTGATTTTACCGGCACCAATAATGATGTGGTCATTTCCCAGTGCAAGACGGACAAAAACGGGCCGCTGTTTTTCAAAGGACATCTTAACAATCAGGAATTGAGGGGTTTTGTGCTGAAAGGTGCCCGCAAGTAGGGTGGGGCGTTTTATAAACATTATATAATATGAAACATGTTTTCATTTGTCTTGCCATCATGTGCGGTTTGGAGGCGGCATCTGCCCGTCCGATAGAGCGTCTTGCCCATCGGATTCTGGGTGCCGATGACACGAATTTTGTGTTTGTCTGCCAGCCCGACACCTTGGATTATTTCCAGTTGGAAACGAAGGATGGTAAAATCTGTATTACGGGCAACAACGACAACTCCATGGCAATGGGGCTTAACTACTATTTGCAGCATTATGCGCATGTGTATGTGTCGTGGCACGTGCACGAGCCGGTGGAGTTACCAACCCGTTACCCGCTGGTTACGGAGCCGGTGCGCAGAGAAGCCCTTGTGAAGGAACGTTTCTTCCTCAATTACTGTACTTTCGGATACACGATGCCTTGGTGGAAATGGGAGCAATGGGAGCGTTTTATCGACTGGATGGCACTCCATGGCATCACGATGCCGTTGGCGATTACCGGGCAGGAAGCCGTCTGGTACGAGGTGTGGAGAGATTATGGTTTGACTGATGAGGAGATCCGAGGCTACTTCTCCGGTCCGGCGCATCTTCCGTGGCATCGCATGGCCAATCTTGACGGTTTCGGCGGCCCGCTGCCGATGTCGTGGATAGAGGGTCAGAAGGAACTGCAGATGCGGATTCTGGAGAGGGAGCGCGAGCTGGACATGACACCGGTTCTGCCCGCCTTCGCCGGGCATGTGCCCGCCCGTTTCGCGGACATGCACCCGGAGGCGGACATCAAACCGCTGAGCGCCTGGTGCGGTTTTGCCCCCACCCATTTCCTGAACTCCTCCGATCCGCTTTTTGCGGAAATTCAGAAACGATTCATGGAGAAGGAGATAGCCCTGTTCGGCACCGACCATATCTATGGGGTGGACCCCTTCAATGAGATGGACCCGCCGCACTGGCAGCCGGAGTATCTTTCGGATGTGTCGGAGAATATCTACTACTCCCTGCGCAAAGCCGACCCCGATGCCCGATGGCTGCAGATGACGTGGGTGTTCTACTACAAGCGCAAGTCGTGGACCACGGAACGCCTGCGGGCCTATCTGTCGGCGGTGCCCCGCAAAAGATTGATTCTGCTTGACTATTTCTGCGAGAAGACGGAGGTGTGGCGCACCACGGAATCCTTTTTTGGACAGCCTTTTATATGGTGCTATTTGGGTAATTTCGGTGGTAATACGATGCTTGTGGGCAATGTTCATGATTTGGAGGAGCGGTTGTCGGCAGCCCTGCGTGAGGCCGGCCCCAACATGACTGGAGTCGGTTCCACCTTGGAGGCCTTTGACGTAAGTCCGCAAATCTATGAGTATCTATTCTCTCGCGCCTGGGAATCCAATCCCGATGTGGATGCCTGGATGGCCGATTGGGCGCAGCTCCGCTGTGGACTCTCCTTTTTCAATAGGGAATGGAAGTTGTTGAATGACAGCGTGTATAAGGATAACTCCTTCTATGGGTTGGGGACGCAGTTGGTGGCCCGGCCGTCGCTGGAAGGACATGGTACCTACTACACGAAGCCCGCTTATTCCTATTCCAACGACACACTTGGCCGGATATGTCGGCAGCTGCTTAATCCGGTTGCTGATGCGCGAATGAAAGATGCGTTTCAATATGATATCGTGAATTTGATGTCGCAATGGGTGGGCAACTATTTTATGACGGTGCGTGACAATTTTACGGCAGCCTATAAAAAGGGGGATTTGAAGGGGATGGTTCAACAGAAGAAATTGGCAGACAGGCTTTTCCGGGATGTTGATGGATTACTGTCCTCGCATCCTTCGTTCATGCTCGGGCCATGGATTGAGAATGCCCGCGCGTGGGGCACAACGCCGGCGGAAAAAGATTATTTTGAGCAGCAGGCACGGACAATCCTCACAATATGGGGTGGGCCTGTCTTGAACGATTACGCAAACCGCATGTGGGGTGGGCTGGTGAAAGACTATTACGCTAAGCGCTGGGATATGTTCTTCCGCAAGGTCCTGCAATGTGCACGTCAGGGAAAATCCTTTGATGAAAAAGCCTTTAACGAAGAACTTTCGGCCTTTGAGCAGGATTGGACTCGCCGCCACACGCATTATGCCGTATCCCCACGTAAAAACACTTTGGGTGAGGCTCTGAAAATCTATGACCGTTATATGAGAGAATTTTATGGTGAGGTCAGGTGAGACGCACATGCTATTATTTTGTATCTTTGCCGCATTAAACCAATATATGTAAAATATGGATGATTCCTTATGTAACTTATTGATTTCCAAAGGACAATTGAAGCAGGATGTGTTTGCCGTCACGCTTGACGCCATGCAGATGTTTAAGGATTGTGCCAAAGGATTCGAGGATTTTTACCGCAACAATTATGCGGATGACCATGAAGATGTGCCGGTTTTATATACGAATAAGAACCAGTACCAGTTCCAGCTGAAGTTTGCCGGCGATGTGTTGGTTTTCCTGATGCATAGCAATATCTTTGAGTTTTCCCGCGAGCACGAGGTGATGCGTTCAAACTATATCAAGGAGGACAAAACCCGTTCCTATTGCGGTATGATTCAGATTTTCAACTTTTTAAGTGATTCTTTCAAGTATAATCGTGTCAATGACCTTGGATATATGATCGGTCGTATTCTGATTAACAAGGAGGGGCATTATTATATTGAAGGCAAGCGTGAACTGTCACGTGTGCTGAACAATTTCAGCACGAATCAGATCAGCAAGGAAGCGGTGGAGGAGATTCTGCGTTCTGCGTTGACCTACACGATTAATTTCGATTTGTTGGTGCCGGATTATGAGGAAACCAAGATTATCACGGTGGATGACATGTTGCAAATCGAGGATCAGAACTTGATAAAAACAGGTAAACGTCTGGGATTCAGGTTTGAACAGGATAAGACGGAGTAGTATTTACCTTTTTTTCAACAGATTGGCTGAGCAAACGAAAAAAAGTGTATTTTTGCACCGTCAAAATGAGACACGATGGCGAGTTCGTCTAGTTGGCCCAGGACGTCAGGTTTTCATCCTGAAGATCAGGAGTTCGAATCTCCTACTCGCTACGAAGAAAAGACGCTGAAATTGTTTTCGGCGTCTTTTTTTATGGTAATTCTTCGTCTTCTGCGGCATGATAGTCATCAAAGGCCTCTTCCACGTATTTGGCCGACTTTTTGATTTCCTCCCCGTAGCCGGTGAGGGCGGAAAATGGCGCGAACTGGGCGGCGCGGGCCAGCATCGACATCTGCGGATGCTTTTTCGAGACGTGGTGCGGAAGGTTGATGATGTCGTCGTAATCCGTATTCATGCTTTGTGTCCTCCTATCTGTTGGTTGCGGTCGCGGGCCGTGGCTCCCTCTTCGAAGTTCAGTCCTTTCAGGATGGCGTTTTTCCCGAAACGCCGTTTGATGGCCAGCTGTGCCTCTTGGATCTTGCGTTCTTTTTGTCGTGCCGCCGTCTCCTTTTGTTGCTCTTTTTCTTTGGCTTCGTAGTCGGTGAAAAGGTCCAGTTGCAGAGCTTCTTCCTGTGTGACAGCCAATTGTTCGTCCACCACGTGTCCCACGGAGATGTTCAGATAACGGATCAGCAGGTCGCGGTTGACGATGCGGTCGAAGAGTTTGGCGGTCTCGTTCAGGATGGTCTTGGAAGAAGAGGTGGCTTTGTCTAAGCGTATAGTCCCGTGGGCGGGTTTTGGCACCTGCCGCCCGTAGTGGTCCGTCGCGACAGGTCCCTTGTATTTCTCTCGGATGGTTGGATTGGTCAGATTTTCAGCATCGTAGCCGATGCTTATCATCAGCTGGTCGGTGACGAGCCGTTTGTCCACCAGCTTCAGCGACATGGCGTCGGCCATCTCCAGTATGACCACGCGGGCTTTCTTGGTCGGGTAGGGAGTGCTCAGTACCTGCCCGTTGCTGAAAGAGTTACTCTCGGGGCGGTAGGCTTTCACCAGGTCAATGGTGCAGGGTTCCCACCCCCAGGCATGGTCAATGAGCAGTTCCGCGTTCACGCCGAAGAGCTGGTACAGCAGCTCCTCGTCACGTACGGAACATCGTGCTATTTTGCCCATGGTGTCAATTCCGTATTGTGCCAGCCGGTTCATGGTGCCACGTCCCACGCGCCAGAAGTCCGTCAATGGGCGGTGGTCCCACAGTTGGCGGCGATAGCTCATCTCGTCCAGCTCGGCGATGCGCACGCCGTCGTGGTCGGCGGGCTGCTTCTTGGCCATGATATCCATAGCCACCTTGCTTAGATAGAGATTGGTGCCGATGCCTGCCGTGGCGGTGATACCGGTCTGGCGCAGCACATCGCGGATTATTGTCATGGCCAGCTGGTGGGCCGTCATGTGGTAGCTCTTCAAGTATTCGGTCACATCGATAAAGACTTCATCGATGGAATAGACGTGGATGTCCTCCGGGGCCACGTATTTGAGGTATGTTTCATAGATTTTCGCGCTGAAGTGCATGTAATGGGCCATACGGGGCGGGGCGGCGATGTAGTCCACCTCCCAGTCGGGGTGCGCCCGCAGGTCGAGGTCGGAGACGGACTTGCCCGTGAGCCGGTGCCCAGGGGTTTGTGCCCGTCGTTCGGCGTTCACCTGGCGCAGTCGCTGCACCACCTCGAAAAGGCGTGCCCGTCCGCCGATGCCGTACTGCTTCAGCGAGGGCGACACGGCCAGGCAGATGGTCTTTTCCGTGCGGCTCCGGTCGGCCACCACCAAGTTGGTGGTCAGCGGGTCCAATCCGCGCTCCACGCACTCCACGGAGGCGTAAAACGACTTCAAATCGATGGCAATATAGGTCCGCTGCCGCTCTTCCATCTTTGTTTCAAAGGATTATGAAAATAGGTTTAATGGTATGAATGGGATGCAAAGGTACAAAAAAAAGAATGCCTCACACAAGATTGGAATGCGATGAATGCACTTTTTTCTTTTGTTTTGAAATTGTCGCCATTCTGTTCGGGAATGGGATAAAAATGCTATTTTTGCGGCAGGGAATGATATGACGTTGGAGGTGTTTATAAATAATGTTTTAATATTCGGAATATGAAAAAAATCATCATTGTCTCTGCACTTCTGATGGCCGCATTGAACATACAAGCCCAAACCACATTACCTAAAGTATATAATGAGGAAATTAATCCTAATAAACAGATAAACAATGCTTTACAAAAAGCAAATGGAGAGGATAAATTCGTGGTTTGCCAAGTGGGCGGCAACTGGTGCCCGTGGTGTCTGCGTTTCGCCGATTTCATCACCAATGACAGCATCATCAGCAAGGTGATAGAGGATAATTTCATCTACATTCATGTGAACTACAATCCTCGTCAGACGAGTGAGGAAATGAATGCGCAGCAGGCTGCCATGATGAAACGCCTTGGCAATCCGGGCCGTTTCGGCTATCCTGTGTTTGTGATTCTGGATGGAGAGGGCCGGGTGGTGCACATTCAGGACTCCAGCTTCTTGGAGGAGGGGAAGGGGTATAATCGGGAGAAGGTGCTTCGGTTTTTCCGAAGTTGGACACCCGCAGCCGTTCGAGGAAAGGAGTTCTAAGGGAAAATAACTGCATCATCAACTGTTAACAAAAAAAGGACCGAAAAATTCGGTCCTTTTTTGTCATGCGTGGTGTATTTGTTACTCCTGCACACATTCTACTTTTTGTGAAATCGTTTCCCCATCGATGGTGGTGGTCTGTTCGGAATTCATGTCAGAACATTTTCCTTTTTCAATGGTTAAAGTCGTGTGAGTCACATAGGCCGGTTCATCCGGGAATTGTTGCGTGGAAGTGCAGTTGCAGGTTTTCTTGCATCCGACGAACATAAAGGCACTGGCAATAGCAACCAGTAAAAGAACTTTCTTCATTTTTTTTTAACGTTTTTTAGGACTCATGTTTGTTTTGTCTCCTATCTGATTGGCGAGTCCGCACAACCTCTCAAACAGTGCTCCTCATCTTTTGTGGGATTTTGATGCCGCAAAAATACAATTTTTACAAAATAACCATGTTAAATGGATTACTTTTTTTTTCGTATCCCGATATCAGTCCCCATATTTCACGAACTTTGCCTCGCGCCGTTCTCCATCCGCATACTCTACCTGCAGAATATAGCTTCCGGACTTCAACGCTGTAATATCCAGCACCGTTGGAGTTGCTACCTTCTGGATCAGCACCTTCTTGCCGCCGGCATCATAGACAGACATGGCATGTGTGGTCTTATCGCCGGTTTCCACCATCAAATAGTTAACAGTGGGATTCGGGTAAACCTTCAGTGTCGGATACTCATGGTCTTGAGGATCTGGTGTGTTGTCGATAACATAAACCGTAACGGTACTGCGCGGACTGATGCACAGAAGCGTGTCGTCCTGATAGTGTTCTTCCAGATAATACG
The DNA here is from genome assembly GCA_016285145.1 of Bacteroidales bacterium. GTDB lineage: Bacteria > Bacteroidota > Bacteroidia > Bacteroidales > WCHB1-69 > F23-D06. The sequence goes on from JAEEQE010000033.1 coordinate 18,171, forward strand.
TGGTTGTGTCATAAAGCGCTGGTGTGGTGAAAAGACCGCCCACAGCGATGGCCTGCGAAGCCGTGTCGGAATCGTACCAGTGCACCTCATTTTGTGCCAGCGCGACCACCGTGGTCTGCATCCCCGGCAAGATGTACTGGTCGAAGGCTACGGGCGCCTCGACCTGCGGATGGAGCTCCACGTCGTGTCGGATCCCTACGCCCGGACGCGTGGTGACGGTGAACGTCACCGGCTGATAGCAGGGGGCGGAGACCTCCACCGTGTAGGTGCCGGCCATGATCGGACGATGATACACGCCCAAGGGCAGATGCGAATAGACCTCGGAGTGGAAACGGTCGTGATTCAGCACTTTCACTTGCGCCTCGACGGGCTCGTGGGTCTCGGCATCGGTGACCATGCCCCAGAATCCGTAGCTGCTCTCCACCGCGTAGCTCAGCAGCGCGTCCTTGCTCTTGTCCCAGAAGGTGGGCAGCACCGTCGTGTCCGTGATCACCGGGATGTAGCTCATCTCGATGGTCACCTCACGGCAACGCTGGTAGTAGGTCATGTAATCCTGTCGGCCGCCAGCGAGCGGGCTCCAGTCGGCACCTTCGATGACCGAGCGTCCGCGGTAATCGCCGTAGAGATAGGCGGTGTCCTGCGCGTGACACAGCGAGGCGTAGTTCTGGCCCGTATAGCGGAACCAGTCGGCGTCGGCATGGGAGCGCTGCTGAGTGGTCCAGGCATCCCACGGGTAGTTCACGATTTCGGCGCCGCAATGGAAGTTGACCGACATCACGAAATGGATCGGCGTGACCCAGTCGATGATGGCCTGCGTCTCGGGTTGGATATTTGCTTCGCCCTCTAACCCTGGCAGGTAGGGATAATTGCGGTTTAGCTGTACATCGTTGTAGTTGTGGTAGATGGAATGGATGCCGTCTTTCAAGATCAGGTCGTTGGTCAGGTAATAGGTCCCGTCGGGGTTCTCCAGCGGACAGATGTATAGGTCAACACTGTCCAACAGCCGCTGAACGGCAGTGTCAGTGGTGGCGTTGTTCAGAATGTAGTCGGCCAGCCGCAGCGTCATGTAGTAGCACACCGTTTCCCACCCGTGCATCGTTGACGAATAGAGGAAGGCCGGTTTCGTGGTGGTCTGTCCCAGAGTCTTGCTGATGTGAATGGCGAAGATGGAATGATGCAAATCCGGATGGGGCGTGTCCTCTAAAATGGTGTCTATCTGACAAAGATTCGGGAAGGAGTCCCGGAAATGTTGCAGAAGTTGGGTGTAAACATCGTAAGTCGGGTACTTGTTCCACCGCAGCATCTCCTCCAATGTTTCGGCCATGTGGCTGTTGCTTGCATCTTTACATTCGGACGACAGCTCGTAGGGTAGGGCGTCCCTATCCTCCGGCATGACCGCTGCCGGCGCGGTGTTGAGCTGGATGCATACGCTGTCGGAATGGGCCGACTCCATGTCGCCGCAGCTGTAGGTGATTGAGTAGCAGTGCTCTCCGGTGGTGGCGAGACTGTCCACATACACCGAGTCGGTCACTCCCGAGGCGATCAGCATCCCGTCGCGATAGACGTTGCATAGGTGCCCGCTCGTCCTCCGGCCCTGTATGGTGAGGTCGTCCAGGCAAAACATATACTGGTCGTGCGAGACGCAGTGCACCGCCACATACTTGGCCGCGGCGGGCACCATGAAGGAGTATTCGTTCCACTCGGCGTTGGTCGTGATGGTGTCGCTGTGCAAGGGGATGAAGCTGTTGGCATTGGTGTCCGTCATCGAATAGGCCGCCACGAATTTCTCATCCGGAAACCGGTCGGCGAAGCTGCGGGCGAAGAATGAGAATGTGAAGGGCTCGGTGAAATCCAGTTCAGGGCTTACAATCCAATCGTCATTGGCAACATTCGGGTGGTAAGGACTCCCGAAAAACCGATGTCCCGAATGTGCCGTGGTGTTGTACTGATTCCCCGCAAGGAGATAGTCATCCAACACAACAAATGCCATGGGCGATCCCACATTGGGAAAACTCAAAACACTGAAGGCAGCCGTGGGTGCCCCGTCGCCGTCGATATAGTGCCATCCCAGTGTGCCAGGTGAATTAACAGTCCCGTAAGGATGTCCTTCCACATCATCAAAAAGCAGGATTTCTTCCGAATGATAGGCGCTGCCCCACGAGAGCGTCACCTCGTTTCCTCTGACTGTGGATTGCGGTCTTCCCGGTGTCTCGCATGAATCTGTGCTGAATTGGGCTATGATGCCATCCGGAAGCTGTATGTCGTCTAACCACACGCAATCCGACCCTTTGCTTTTCGTCTGGTTTTTTGTATAGCAGAACTTCAGCACATGATAGCCCGAACTGATTGGGCATTGAAACTCGCTCCACTCCACATATCCCGCTAACGAGTCGCGCAGCTCCCCGTCTAACCAGAAGAGGAACGCTCCGCTACCCTCTGCCGAAAAGACCCTGCGGTAATACGAAAGATTCCCGCTCTCCGTCAGATAGACCCCCAGTTGCATCACTGACTCCGTATTCAACGTATAGTAGTTTCCGCTTCGGGCGCAATATCGGCCGTTGTGCGCTCCCTCACTGGTGATTTCCCAACGATACTGCGTGCCGGGACGCTCCCAAGAAAGGAAAGTGAAATCCCCGGTTTCCCAGTCCTCCGCAATCGGGTGCGAAACCACTTGGCCCGACAATGGCACGGCCAGAATTGCCATAATACAAACAATGAAACTCTTGATTCTCATAACCCTGTCAGACTTCTTGTTTTTGTAATATCAAAGTGAAAAGAATGATTTTCCAAACAAATATGAAAAATCGGAGGCAAATGTACACATTTTATCTTTGTTCTGTGAAAATGAAATTCGGAAGAAAAATCATTATTTAATCGTATTAAATATTATATCCATTTTTATCCGATAGAAAAAATTTTTTTCTATCTTTGCCGCTTGTTTTTGAGGGGCAATAGGGAACGTGCAAAAGGAAACAGGAACTTATTCCTGGAACAGCCTCGAAGAGGCAAGACGCACGAAGTGCAATTAACCCCATGTCAGCGGTATTGGCCGCAGTGTGGGGATGGTGAATGGCAAACAATAAACTATAAACGATATGCAAACCATCAATCCTCAGGAAAATTACGAGAAAAGCCGCAAGGCCATCGGCTATGTGGACCGCAAGGAGGCCACCCAAGCCGACTACGACCGCATCGGCTTCATGTCCGGGCTGGAGGTTCACCAGCAACTGGCCACAAAAGAGAAACTCTTCTGCCGCTGCCCTGCCGGCATCTTCCAGAAACCCGACGAATACGACGCGGAGTTGCTGCGCCACATGCGCCCCACGCTCTCCGAGATGGGCGAGTACGACGGCACGGCCCTCATGGAGTTCAAAACCCGCAAGAACATTGTCTATCGCATCGCGCACCGCACGGCGTGTACCTACGAAGTAGATGACACCCCGCCTTTCCCCATCAACCCCGAAGCATTGCAATATGCGCTCGAGATTGCCCTCGCTTCCAAACTGAAAATCGTTGGCGAGGTGCATATCACACGTAAACAGTACCTTGACGGCTCCATTCCTACAGGTTTCCAGCGTACTGCCATTCTCGGTATTGATGGTGAAATACAGCTGAAGAACAAAAAGGTGCGCCTCATCCAGCTCAGCGTGGAGGAGGATGCCTGCCGCGAAGTCTCCGACATCGGCCACACGAGAATCTATCGTACCGACCGTTTGGGTATGCCGCTGATTGAGACGGTGACCTACCCTGAGATGGTGAATCCCGACGAAGTGGAGGAGGCATGTAACTACATCCGCTTCCTGAACCGCAGCACCGGACGCGTGCGCACGGGCATCGGTGCAGGTCGTGAGGACGTGAACGTGAGCTGCACCGGCGGCACCCGCATCGAGGTCAAGGGCGTGGCCCACACCAAGTGGATTCCGGAGGTTACCCACGTGGAGTGCTTCCGCCAGTGGGCGCTGCTCGCTATCCGCGAGCAACTGAAAGCCCGCATCTCCAAAGAGAATTGGAAAATGAACTATACGGAACTCAACCCCAAGGAGTTCCATTTCTACTTCGATCCCATCACCGATGCCATCAAGAACGGGGCTAAGGTGTATGCTGTCAATCTGCCGCAGTTTGCAGGTCTGCTCTCCCATTTCACACAACCCGGTCATCCCTTCTACAGCGAGTTCGCCGACCGGCTGAAGGTCATCGCCTGTCTGGAACGCCCCAACATGGCTACCAGCGAGGATTTGGAGGATGTGGTGAGCCGCAGCGTCTTCGAGAAGGCCGCCAAGGCTATGAATGCCGGCGACAATGACGCGCAGATTATCTTCTGGGCTCCCGAAGACGATGTGAAGACCGCCCTCGAGACCATCGAGGAGCGTGCGCTGATGGCCTTTGACGGCGTGCCGCAAGAGACTCGCAAGGCCCTGACCGACTGCACCACCATCTTCGAGCGCGTGCTGCCCGGCGCCGACCGTATGTACCCCGACACCGACTCCGCGCCCATCCCGTTGACCAACGACTACATCGAGGAGCTGCGCAAGAACATCCCCGACGCTGTCGCCGACCGCTACGCCCAGATGGTCGAGTGGGGCGTGCCGCAGGACTGCTTCAAGTACATCTTCACACACAACCTCTTCCCGCTCATCAAGAAAATTGCCGACGAACTTGGCTATTGTCCCAAATACATCAGCACCCTCTTCGGCCAGCGGCTCAAGCACATGCACGGCCAGTACGGCAGAATACCGTTCTGCACCTGCAAGCTCTACGACTTGTTCGCTTTCATAAAGAAAGAGAATCTCGACAAAGGCATCGTGCTTGATTTGTTAAAGCTAATGTTCGAGCATCCGACCGCCACGATGGAGGAACTTCTGAAACTCACGGGCTACACCAAAGCGTCCAAGCAGGAACTTATGGATCGAATGTTCGAGGCTGCCGACACGTTCAAACAACGTCGCAACCGTATGATAGAAGATGGCTCCGACCTCAGAAACACAATGCTCGGCACCATCCGCCCGTTGGCTGTGGGCAATGTCTCATTCACCGAACTGGCCAGCGAGATAAAAACCTTATAAACCAATTTTCAATTCTGTAAATATGGACGACAAAACCACATTCCAAGGATATAAAGGACGGGCATTGGAGATGCTCAAAAAATATGACGTTCACGTGTGGGACAAGGCCGAGGTCGAGACCACGCGCGGGCACTTCTCGGGCAAGATCTTGCCCAGGGCCGAGAACACCGACGACATTCACATCGTGATGAAGGTGGCCACCGGTTACAATATCGGTATCGATATCGAGACTATCACCGACATGAAGGGTGAGCGCGACCCGCAACCCGTATTCAAGATTCCGGAGAAGGAATTCCCTTACACACCGGGCTTGCCGCACGTGAAACTGCTCGGCACCGGCGGCACCATCGCCTCGCGGTTGGACTACCGCACCGGCGCGGTGATTCCCGCCTTCTCGCCCGGCGAGCTCTACGGTGCCGTGCCCGAGCTGGCCGACATCTGCAACTTGGAGACCGAGAAGGTCTTCGCCGTCTTCTCCGAGAACATGTCGCCGACGGAGTACAAGGCCTTGGCCAACAAGATCGGTGACGAAATCAAGAAGGGCATTGAGGGTATTGTAATCGGTCATGGTACCGACACGCTGGCGCACACCGCCACCGCGTTGACCTATATGTGCCAGAACCTGCCCATGCCGGTGGTGCTGGTCGGTTCCCAACGCTCCTCCGACCGTCCGAGTTCCGATGCTGCCCTGAACCTAATGCACGCCATGACCGCTGCCGGTCACGGTGACATCGCCGAGGTGATGGTCTGTATGTTCGGTCCCACCAGCGACGACTATGGTTTCCTGCACCGCGGCACGCGCGTGCGCAAGATGCACAGCTCCTACCGTTCCACGTTCCGTACCATCGGCGACACGCCGTTGGCCACGGTGAACCGCAAGGACGGCGTGCAGCCCATCAAGGAGGTCTATAACCACCGCCGCCACGGCGAGCAGCACCGCCAAGTGGAGGTCATCACCAACTACGAGGACTACAAGCGCAGCATCGCCAAGAACGACCCGAACGTCACCCGCATCGTGCCGACGTTCGACGACCGTGTGGCCATCCTCTACTACTACCCGGGTATGAAACCCGACGTGCTGGACGCCTTGATTGACAACGGCTACAAGGGCATTGTGTGGGACGGCACCGGCCTCGGGCACGTCAACAAGGGTATGTTCGACGCCATCCAGCGCGCCACCGACGCGGGCGTGCACCAGTACATGAGCGTGCAGACCATCTGGGGCTACACCCACATGTTCGTCTATGACACCGGCCGTGACATGATGGCGCGCGGCATCATCCCCGCCGACAACATGCTGGCGGAGAGTTCCTACATCAAACTCGGCTGGGCGTTGGGCCTTACCAAGGACAGCGGCCAAAAGAGAGAGGATGTGAAGAAGCTGATGCTGACCCCCATCAACGACGAGATCACCAAGCGCGAACCCTACGACGGCTACCTCGTCTATCAAGGCGGCGTGCCGGAGGTGGAGGAATTTGTGAAGAAGGTGAGAAAGTAGCGATGTATAATAATTTGTAATGAATAATTGTAGGGACGTCACAATGTGGCGTCCCTATATTATATAATATCCATCCGATTATACAGCGACAACATTTGATGGCAGACAAGGATGTGGGCACGGTGAAAGCATTGCAGCAGATTCGACTATCTCGTGTTATTACGAGCAGGAAGGGCAAACCGTACACAATCCTGGGGTTGAATTGCTGGAAAAGAATATTCACCCCCATCAACGACGAAATCACCTATTGCGAGCCCTGCGACGGCTGCCTCGTCTGTCAAGGCGGCGTGCCGGAAGAGGAGGAGCTCTATTGGGCTATTTTAACACATCGCACGCTGAGGCCCATGCCTTTGTCCTGTGTGGTGTCAATGAGCATCGGGCAGCTGTGCGTGATGTAGGAACAGTTACCTTTCGTAACAGTAGTGGTGGGTGTGGAAGTCCAGTAATAGGTCTCACCCAACAGGTTGTAATATCTACCTGTGGTCGGATCATAGTAACCGGAAGCCACTGCCTCGAAGCCGGAGCCGTTCGTACCTTGGGCGCCCGGCAGCCACTTGCTGGCATCGTCGGACTTCACGTCGCTGAAGTTGGCGACGCTGTTGGCCATGGTCCGGTATTGCCCGTCAGTAGGCAGAGCCCAACCAGAGGGACATATCCCTTGAATGTATGTGATATTGCTGATAGGATCGGTTGCGGTAGTGGGGGCAGCAGTGGAATTTTCAGGCAGACCTACGGCTGAATACCAAGAGTAAAGACGACCGAATTTCTCGGTGTTGGCATCCTTGTTTTGATATACATAGCTATTGCCTGTTACACCTGTGATGGTTTTGAGGTTGGTTCTGGTCCAGCATTCGCAACCCAAGCGAACAGTCTCGTATTCATTGCCGTCCACATCAGCAACGATCATGGTACCACCGCAGGGAGGATAAACGACGACATATTTCTTGGGGTATTCAATATAAGTGCCGGAAGGACTGGTGAGGCGCCATACGATAGTGTATTCGCCAGCAGTGATACGACCCAAGATAGCACCTTCGTTAGCGCTGCTCTTGTCGTTAGACAAGCTTAGATCGTTTATGCTGTATTGGCTTGAACCTGTCGTTGAATAGGAGGGAATGTGCACATAATACAAGGTGTCACAAATACCATAATATAATGTGATAGTGTCGTTTGAATCATCGAAATCTATATCTGCCGCAGAAAAGGGAGAAAGAGTGGCAGGAGCTTTTACATCGATAGAGATATTATAAGTGGTACCACATACTGTTTTATAATTTGCCACCACTGTAACAGTGGTGTTAGGGGCCATCTCTGTGCCGGCGGTATCAACCTGAACGTAAGTGGAATTGACGATGAGGTTGCAAGTGGTATGGAAGCAGGCTTCGAGGGTATCTTTCAAATTTGGAACCATATACGTGCGGTTAGCTGGATTGATTTGGGCACTAACCTCGGTAACGGGAGTCCAATTTGATTCATCGGAGGTTGTGAATGAGCCGTTTATAGTGTTGCTGGGACATCCGTGTTCATCTTCTACTGTCAGCCTGTAATTGTATTGCTGATCGCAAGGATAAGGTGAAGCAGGGATGGTGTCTATACTAGAAGTGGTTCCGTTTATTGAACCATCCCAGAAATAAGTATAGGTGCCACTGCCAGGGGTGATGTCGGCGGAGATATAATACTCTTCCAGTCCGGGACAAGTGTCAGCAGGGATAAGCTTGTTGATAACAGGAGGAGTCGCCACATTTAATTCCCAGGTGTTGGTGGATGCGACAGTTGCGCAACCTGGCAATTGAATAGTATAACGGAATTTTTGGGAAGCCGTAAAGTTCGTGATGACAATCTTGTATAACGTGTCATTTGCGCCAGCGACAGTTGTCCATTCATTGCCATTCCATTCTTGCCATTGAATGGTATAGATTCCACTTCCCACAGAAGGATTGGCTGTTAAGGTGTCGTCGATGCTGGTTCCATGGCAGTAATTGTTCTTAGCATCTTCTGTAGTGATAATACCGGGGTCAATAATTCCTCTCACAGTTATGGTAACTGTGAAATTTTCAGTATTAGAGCTAGATGAAGCAGTTACATTGTACACCACGTCAATATTGTTGTAGGTGCTGTTGGTCAGTGTGCCGCTGATGTTGGAGGCCCCGCTACCGCTTGTTGTTCCGCTAATGCCGGGAACGGAGGGAGCGGACCATGAGTATGTTGTTCCTTCGGGAATAGTCCCTGAGGGGATAATGGTGAAACTTTCACCTGAACAAACAGTGTCAGTCATGTCGTCAACGGCTAATACTGGAGGGGCAACATAGGTAATAGCGACGTAACCATTGGCCCCTTTAGCACCGTTCTCGTCGCTGATACCTGTACATTGGGAGCCGGAACCGCCGCCACCGACACATTCGATGGTCTGAGAGGTGACTTCGGCAGGAACTTCCCATGTGCTACTTTCGGTGAATGTCTTTTCCATGGTCGCTGTTTGCGCAGTAGCTGTCCCACAAAGAAAACATAGTACCGCAGCAAAAATGAAGTTGTTTAGAAAATTTGTCGCTTTAAAATCCATGTTCATAATGTTTTATGTTTTAAATTTGTTGATTTTTCTGGGTTTTTGCTTTAGGCATAAACTTTGCAAAAATAATTATTTTTTTGTTCCACAAGGAAAAGGGCGTAGCTATTTTGCCACGCCCTCTCATTTTTTATTCTTAATTTTTAATTCCGAATTGGTTAATCCCGGAGACAGCGGACAGAATAGCCATTGAACCAGTGTGTGCAGCTTCGGTACATGATGGAACCGGTATGGTACAATACGAGATTGTAAGTTTCCGAAGCCCTACACTTGGTACAGCTCCAAAAGTGGGCTTCTTTTCCGTAATCATTGTTTTCACTCATGCCCTCGCCTGCAGGAAATGCATCGAAACCAGTGGCGTTGTTTGCACTTAGGTCGTTGCCCACCGCGCAGTTGTTCGTGGTAGTATTCCACCCGGAAGTGGAAGCCAATGCCTTGGCGATATTAGCACTGTTGCTGTCACAAATGTATTCGCTTTGGCTACTCACATAGTCCGTAAGCTGTGTCCATTCCGCATCGCTCGGCACATGCCAACCTGTGGGACAGACACCCTGAACACCACTGGGATTGGCGCTGCTGGAGGCGGCACCGTGCATTAGCGCAGGCCAATTGTAGCGCAGGCCATGTCCCATCAAAGAAGTGCTGGGGGCAAAGAAAAAATCATCACCGTAGTAGTAAGGATCTGGATTGTAAGGATCTGTCAGATTGTTGTTGCTGCTATAGGGAATGGAAGTGCCGTCAGCATAGTGTGTGGTACGGAGATTCTCCCTCATCCAGCACTGCTGGCCGATTTGAACGGTGTTGTAGGTATTGCCGTCGTAGTCGGTGACCGTGGGCGTGCCAGGACAAGTTTGGACATTCTGGGCTGAACTGCCGCCGACAGTCGTGAACGTCATCTCGTCGCCGTAGATAATGCCGAACACAGAGGTGACGAAAGCACGGTAGGTGTAGCCTATGCCAGCGGTGAGGCCAGCAAGGGCGTAGCTCATCGTGGAATCCGAGACAAATACCTGCGTGTACGTTCCGCCTATTGTAGTCTTCCATTCAAAGCCATGATTCTCGATTGGCACATTGTCGGGATTCACGATGGTGGCATTGAGGATGGCGGATGTCTGCGTGACATCAGTCACCGAACGTGTGGTCATTGTAGGGGCTTGGACAGCAATGCCGGAGTCATCGCGGACACAACGTACGGAATAACCGTATTGCTTGGGGCTGTGCCAGCCACTCACCTTCGCGTAATTATATTCAATGGTTCTGCGGTTGGCATCCGTAGCAGTCCAGAAATAAGCTCTGTTGCCAGAATTGCCGTAACTTCTATATTCGTAGTAGCCCGCAGGCAAAATGCTAAAGCCTGTGGCATTATTGTTTTCTGGCGTATTGCCTACAGCACAGGTATTCGGACTACTATCCCAGCCTATAGAAGAACTCAAAGCCTTGGCTATACTTTGTCCATCACTATTATCACATCGGCACCGAGGCCGGCAGCTCACACAGTCGATCATCTGCGACCACTCTGCCTCACTCGGCAAATGCCATCCCATAGGACAAACACCCTGTACACCGCTGGGATTGGCACCACTAGAGGCCGAACCGTGCATCACAGCAGGCCAGTTATATAAGAGGCCCCGCTCCGTCAAGGCAAAGTTGGAGGATGTGTAATCGTAGTAGTAAGGATTTGCATCGCTAGAGTTGCTGCCGCCTACGGGAATGGAAGTGCCGTCAGCATAGTGCGTGGTACGGAGATTCTCTTTCATCCAGCACTGATAGCCCAGTTGTATAGTGTTATACATGTTGCCGTCCACATCCGCCACCTTGCTCGTACCACACGTAAAGGCGACAGAGGTGGTAGTGGTAAAGTTCACCTCATTGCCATAGATTGTGTCGGAAGTGGTAGTGACGAAAGCACGGTAGGTGTAAGTAGTAGCAGGGGTGAGACCGGTAAGGGCGTAACTCATCGTGGAGCCCGAGGCAAACACCTGCGTGTAGCTGCCGCCATCAGTGGCTTTCCATTCAAAGCCTTGAGCTGTGATTGGCACACTGTTGGGGTTTGCGATGCTGCCATTCAGCGTGGCAGAAGTAGCTGCATGGGAGGTGGCACTGTCGGTGGTCACCGTGGGAGCATGGGTGGCATTGCCGGACCCGTCGCGGAGACAGCGGACAGAAAACCCAGCATTCTTGAAGTGGTCGTTCTTGCCCACGTTGGCACCGCCGTAGTAAAGACCAGGGAAGTAGGCGGTGTTGCCATAGCGCTCCGTAGCACTCCAAAATAAGGCGTTGCTGCCGAAACTATCGTAATAGCTGCCGTTGATGCGGCCAGCGGGAAGGGCCGAGAAACCCGTGGCATTGTTGGCATGCACACTCTGGTCGCCAGGATAGCACTCACCGCTATGGTAGTAAATCCACCCCGTGGTCGCGGCCAACGCCTTGGCAATATAGGTGTTGTTGCTACCACACACATACTGGCTTTGACTGCTCACATAATCGGTCAACTGTGTCCACTCCGCATCACTCGGAACATGCCAGCCAGTGGGACAGATACCCTGAACACCACTGGGATTAGCCGATGAGGAAGATGCCCCATGCATCATCGCTGGCCAATTGTACAGGTAGCCATAGACGGCGACATTGGCCTCGTCATTATCCGGGGCATAACGGTAAGGATCGGTGTTACTGTAAGTGTCGCCCGCAGGGATGAGGGTGTTGTCGGCGTAGTGCGTGGTGCGCAGGTTCTCCTTCATCCAACACTGATTTCCTATCTGCACCGTGTTATAGATATTGCCGTCGTAGTCGGTTACATTAGGTGTGCCAGGGCAAGGTTGACCGTCAACAGCCGTACTTCCAGACGTGGTGGTGAAGTTTACCTCGCTACCGTAGGTGGTACCGAAACCCGTAGTAACGAAAGCCCTATAGGTATAAGTTGTAGCAGGGGTGAGACCGGTAAGGTCATAGCTCATCGTAGAGCCCGTGGCTGACACCTGCGTGTAGCTGCCGCCATCGGCGGCTTTCCATTCGAAGCCCTGAGCTGTGATTGGCACGCTGTCGGGGTTTGTGATGCTACCATTCAGCGTGGCAGAAGTAGCCGCGAGGGATGTGACACTATCTGTGGTCACCGTGGGAGCATGGGTAGCATAGCCAGACCCATTGCGGAGGCAGCGGACCGATAAACCGCCGTTCTTGTCGAAGTAGTTCCTGTTCACGTTGGCAAGATTGAAGCCCAGGCGGCGCAGCGACACGCCGGTCGCATCGTACTCCGTGGAGGACCAGAAGTAGGCGAAGTAGCCCGCGTTGCTGAGCCCGTTGTTCCAACTGCCGGAAGGCACAGCGGAAAAGCCCGTTGAGTTGTTGGCACTCAGATTGTTGCCCACTTCACATGAACTTATGGAGGAGCTCATCCCAGTGGCTAAGTTCCACCCAGTGGTGGATGCTAAGGCCTTGGCAATATTATCGCTGCTGCCGCCGCAGGTGTACTCGCTATGGCTTCTTACGTAGTTTGTCAGCTGCGTCCACTCCGCATCGCTCGGCAAATGCCATCCTGTGGGACAAATGCCCTGCACACCGCTGGGGTTGGCGTTGCTGGAAGAAGCACCGTGCATCGCTGCAGGCCAGTTGTAGTGGTAGCCGCGCTGATCCAATGGGATGCTGGATAATGTGTCGTAATAGTATGGGGCGATGGAGCTGGCGTAGCTGCCGCCGAGGGGGATAGCGGTGCCGTTAGAGTAGTGCGTGGTGCGCAGGTTCTCCCTCATCCAGCATTGCTCACCGATTTGCACCGTGTTGTAAATGTTGCCGTCGTAGTCGGTTACCGTGGGTGCGTCTGGACAAGCTTGCAAAGCGATGGGAGTCATGTCAATAATTTCATCTTCTTCAACGGTAACCTCTCTGCTGTATTCACAGCCTGCATAGTCTCTCACGTACGCTGTATAGACTCCCGGCGACAAAGAAGGGAACATATTGCTTGTGATAAATTCGTTTCCATCGAGAGAATATTTGTAAGGAGGTGTCCCTTCTATACCCTGTAGAATCAGTGCACCATTACTGTATTCCGCATCCAAGCCGAGGTCAGACCATGCGCAATTCATGTTGTCAATATGTCCATACGTGATGGTTCGGATGCACCCGAAATCATCTTTCACCGACAATACATGGCCAGATAAAGCCGACAGGACCGGCAATCTGTCCAAACTGACAAAATTTCCTCCATTCACCGAATAGGTATAGGGTGGTCTGCCTCCCTCTGCCTGCAACGTCAGGGTGTTGCCCGTGACAAGATACTTCAGTTTGAGTGTGGAGCTGGCGCAACCTTCGAATTCGTATGCGGTAAACACCACCGGTGCTCCCTTGATTGGGTTCTGTTCACAATCATAAACGTATGCGTACAACTGATGAACGTCGGAATTTTGGCCAGGTTCCCACCTTGCTTGCGCAATGCCATTCGCATCTGTTCGCGCAGAAGAGGGAACAACAGTATCACCATCCTGCGGCCTGAAAATGACAATGGCATTGCGAGAAGGCTTGCCACCGCTCCCCAAAACTTTCACTTTGACAAGACTGGATGCTCGAGCATTTAAATTATTGCCGCTATAACGACACACCGTATCCGGGAACACATGCTTCTCGCCAACAGGTAAAGTCCACTCTTTTGACCAATTTTTAGGAATAATCTTATCAACCAATTTTATCCCTTTGAGATCCAACTTCAGGAACAACTCAGATGTGAGTTTTCCTTGCACTCCTGCTATATGTGCTTCGTTAGATCCTCCAGCGCATTCTTTTATTTTGAATTTGTAACCGGCCTTGACGCGTGGACCCACTACACCTGCCAACTTCACATTCGCATAGCCGGAAGCCGATGCTTCCAGTTCCAACGATCCTTCGAGATTGACCTCGCCAACGCGCCCCATATCGCATTTGCCATCGAAGCCTTTGTCGATGGTGAAATCATTGTATCGTCCCCAATAGTTGACCCCGTATGTAAAAGTGGCCTCCGCATTAAATCTGTATCGTGCCTCCATTGAAGCACCTATGGTGCCTTTAACTTCAACACTCGCCCCGCAATCCACCGTGAACGGAATCACAATAGGACCGACAGGAACGGCAAAAGCCACTTCAGGAATCTTTAAGAAAACGAATTCAAAAGGGGTTACTTCAATATTAAGAGGTGTAAATTTAGGAACTATATCCGCTCCCACACTGAAGTTGGCTCCGTAAAGGCCAAATCTTAAATGACGGTTGTCTTTGTCATATGCAAAAACAGGGTTGAGTTCCAAATGGAAGTGTGCACTGTCGATTTTATACTCGAAATCTGGGGCAATATCAATATCGCTGTCTAACTCCAAATATTTAGGTCTATCGTCATCGGAATCCCCTCTGCGGGAATTGCCACGCAACATATTCACCCGGTTGCCATTATTGTCTTCCACATCCATGCGCATTAAATAGACGGTGCCGCTTTTAGTCATATTCGGATTCGAGCGCAGTTCGTTTCGGGTGGGAATATGGTCAAGATACTCCACATTCTGTCTTGTCGGCTCATTTTGGGCTGTGTTGTCCGCATTTTCTGCAGCAGGTATCGCATCAAACTGAATCACCCCGCTTTCCAAAATGTCATACAATGAGGCTTGAGAGGTTTGCATGGCGTACGTAGAATCATTGGCCATCGACCAGGAATCGACCATGCGCATAAAGCCACCGTTGATCAGGCTGACCAGAATAGTGGAATCACCAATCACAATGTTCGGGTCACTGAAAGAGATTTCGTAGTAACCCTGTGCCATCTGCGCCGAATCGCTGAAAATGATGTCCGTGGTATCCACCATCACCACTCTGTCGCTCACCACCGTCCGCACAAAACGCACTTCAATGTCATCGGAGTTGGAACCACAGCTGTTAGTTAGAGTCCAGCGCAGGCGGTATAGCGTGTCGGTGCCGGAGAACCTCGTATAAGCATCATTCGGGGCAGAAAGGAAACCGCCTACACCCTGCAGAATCTGCCAATTGCCCGTCGCACCCTCCACCATATTGGCATGCAAATTCAAAGTGTCTCCAATATTAGCCGTTCGCGAAATTCCCGCATTTGCAGACGGAGACATCTGCAACAACCTCACTGGCGAGTACTCTGGCGGACAGTTTTCATACGAGACCACAGCCCTTACAAACTGCGTCTGTTCGGGCTTGTAGGTCAGTTGCGGCTCGATGGCACCGGGGATATTGTACCAAGAGATTGTATCGTTGGAAAATTGCCACTGTATGCCTCCATTTTGGTGATTGTACAAGGTCAGAACCACGCTGTCGATACCGACACAGATAGTGCTGCCAGGAGAAAGGGTAGGATGCCACGTGGTGTTCGTGTCAACAGAGCAAGGGTCGGGCATAATCAAGCTGTTGGCGGAAGTGTCAGAAGTGGTAAACGTCACCTCACTGCCGTAACTTGTGCCGGAAGCGGTGGTGATGAACGCCCGGTAGGTGTAACCCGTACTGGGGGTAAGTCCGGTGAGTGAGTAGCTCATCGTGGAATCCGTGGCCGTGGCCGTCACCGATGTGTAGCTACCGCCATCGGTGACTTTCCACTCGAATCCCAAATCCGTAATGGTCACATTGTCGGGGTTCGACAACGTGCCGTTCAGCGTGGCGGAGACCTCCGTAACGGATGTGGCACTATCGGTGGTCACCGTGGGTGCTTGGCTGGTGCTGCCAGACGCATCCTGAACGCATCGGACAGAAATGACATAGCCGGAGCCGGAAACGGAGCAGTATCCTTGCAATGCAGCATGGACTTCACAAGCATTCCCATTACCATTAAGGGCAACATTAGTGGATTGTACGATGGTAGGTGTAATGAGCGTGAACGAATTACCTCCATTATCCGCCCATGGAATAAGGTCTGAAGTCCAATATTCGCCATCGCCGAATGGCACGGAAGACGACGGGAGGTTTGCCCCGAGTGTACCCCAATCGCTATTGTCTGGCATATGCCAGCCGGTCGGGCAGGAAGTCAAAACACCCGGCCAATCGAATTGGTAGCTGCCGGACGCACTTCGTAGGTTTTCGGTCATCCAGCACTGGCTGCCGTATTGGTAGGTGGTGTAGCTGTAGTCGCCGACAACCAAGTTGTCGCCGCAATTGAATGCCGTAGGGGTGGCGGCATTCGTCGTGAACGTCACTTCACTGCCGTAGATTGTTTGATTGTCATAGACAATGTATGCGCGACAGGTGTATTCCGTGCCTGCCAAAAGGCCGGTGATGTTTGCTGTGAAGTTTCCGCCGTTTCCAACACCCTCCACCATCGTGTCAACGATACTGCCGGAAGCCTTGTATTCGAAGCCCTTTGAGGTAATCGTCACATTGTCAGGGTTGGTGATGGTGGCGTTGAGCGTGGCGGCGTTCTCCGTGACGGATGTGGCGCTGTCAGTGGTCACCGTGGGCGCTTGACTGGTGCTGCCGGACGCCTCCCGGACGCATCGGACAGAAATGAGGGAACCGGAGACGTTGCAGTATCCTTGCAATGCATCATGGACTTCACAAGCAATACCATTACCACCAAGGGTGACACTGGTTGATTGTACGATGGTGGGTGTTATGAGCGTGAACGAATTACCTTCGTTATCTGCCCATGGAATAATGTCCGAAGTCCAATAATCGCCATCGCCGAAAGGCACGGAAGACGACGGGAGGTTAGCGCCGAGAGTGCCCCAGTCATTGTTGTTTGGCATGTGCCAGCCGGCAGGGCAGGCCTCCAAAACACCTGGCCATCCGAATTGGTAGTTGCCGGACGCGCTCCGCAGGTTTTCGGTCATCCAGCACTGGCTACCGTATTGGTGGGTGGTGTAGCTGAAGTCGCCAATAACCAAGTTATCGCCGCAATTGAATGCCGTAGGGGTAACAGGTGTTGTGTCACCACCATTGTTGCGAACACTGTCAATAAACGCCTGTTGTTCGGCAATAATAGTTTGCTGTGCACTAATCACTCTGCCAAGACTGTCAAGCTGGTGTTGGAACGCGACGCTGAAGGCGGACAACTGCCCCATAAGGTAACGTAAGGTCACGGCATCCTGCGCATCCGTGGGGTCCGCCACCTCTTTCAGCTGTTGGTTGCCTGCAGTGTTCCCTTGTGCTGTCACGTTGGCCAAATTTTGGGTTTCGGTATAGCCCGTCAGGTACCCTGCGTCGTTCTGGAAAGCGCTTACATTCGTGGGGATGGTGGGGATAGCAGGAACAGAATCCATCGTGATGTAGCCAGCGTCGTTATTGAAAGCGCTGACATTCGTGGGAACGGTGGGGATAGCAGGGACAGAATCCATGGTGATGTATCTGGCATCGTTTTGGAATGCACTGACATTTGCCGGAATAGATGGCACAGAATCCATTGTGATGTAGCCCGCATCGTTGGTGAAGGCACTCACGTTCTGCGGAATCTGCGGAATCTGCGGGCGATTGCTTAGATCATTGTAATC
>JAEEQE010000054.1 GCA_016285145.1 Bacteroidales bacterium
GTCTTCCAGCATCATATAGCGTGAACAATAGGTGGTTACGGTGTCGGGACAGTAGGTGTCCACGCCGCCGTTCTGCATCCGAACGCCCTCCACCCGCACCAGACGGTTGAAATAGGTGGAGTCGATCTGGTTGCGCGAGGTGATGACCCATGGAGCCGGCTCCGCTCCCGCCTTGCCATCCGTAAAAAGATAGAGCCCCTCATCGGCTTTCGGGATGCCGACCATCGCGCCATCGTCCAGCAGGGCAATCTGTTTGTTGCGGTATTTGTGTCCTATGACCATGTTGCCACATTCCACAAAGAGCTTGGAGCCGACAGGATATTTGCTGAAGATTTCCGTGTTCTTCATCACAATCATAATGGCGCCGGTTTCATCCTGAAGGGTGAGGTACTTGTAGCAGTTCTGCTCCTTGTCGGAGGAGGTTACGATGCCGCAAATCACCGTGCTGTCGGGTATCTCAACATAGCTGTATGCGTTGTTCACCGTGTAGAGCGACAGCAGTTCGGCAATGGTCATGTTCGCCTCCTTGTCGAGTGTGAGGGCGGGTGGAATGTCCTCCTCTTTGTGGCAGGAGATGGAAATTATTGCTAATATCGCGATAATCAGGTAGATAAATTTGTTTTTCATTTTATGTTAATTGAATGAATAACTCAGTCCAAAATTAAAAGTCGTGCCCAACGCGTAATAATATTTGTTAGGGAATGATGTGGCGTTGTGCTCGGAGTAGTTGAAACGGTGCTGCTCGCTGACGGAGGTGACGAGGTTTTTGTTGTTGGTGATGTTGGTTACTTTGAGGCTGAAGCCGAGGGTGTGCTTCTTGATTTTCCACGACTTGCTGAGCGAGGCATCCAAGGTGAACTGTCCTTTCAGCCGTTCCTGTGCGATAATGGCATTCAGCTGGTCGCTTCCTTCGTCGAGATAGCCGCGGGCTTCGGGGGTGTAACGCTCGGGGTTCAGGGCAGCGTAAATTTTGTCGAAATAGTTGGCGTTGATCTTCACTTCCCAATCTTTGTGTTTGAATTTCAGGCCTAAGGTGGCTGCAATCTGCGGGGTGCCGGCCACGTGGTAGTTCTGCCAGTAGATGGTATGCACCACCTCTTTGCTGCCGGGTGTCAGTTCGGCATAGCCGTTGTTGGCGGTGATGGAGGCCGTCGGACGGTTGGTGAAGGTGAAATCGCCCCAGTTGCCCGCCATCAACACGGCAAACATCTTACCGATAGGAATTTCCAACCCCAGCTCTACGCCGATATTGCGTTTGTTCACCCCAGTAAGCGCATAGTTGACAAAGCCTCCGTAGAGGTCGTGGTAGAAGTTGTAATGCTCGGTAACATCCTGAAAATTGGCAAAATAGAAGGATGCCCGCAGCTTCATGAATTTGTAGTTCATGCTGTAGGAGAAGTCTGCGGCGAGGTCTTTTTCGCTGGTCAGATTTTGGATGAAGCGGTTGCTGTAAAGCGCGTTGACGAAGATGTTGGCGGCTGTGGGCGCCGCAGTCTGCCATTGTGCGTTGATTTCGAGCGTGTTGTGTTTGTCGATTTTGTAGGCGATGCCCGCCTTGGCCCCGTAGTTGAGCCAGAGCTGCATGGGGGAGTTGCCGGCGGCCTCGTCGCGATAGGCGCCATAGCGCATGAAGCCGGTGCGCCACACCTCGCTCATGGTGCCGTTGAGGCCGATGTGGAAGCGGAGGTGCTCATATTCGCCCAGCAGCGTCGCCCACAGGTTTTCACGGAAGATGTTGAGGGCATAGTCGTAGCCACATTTGTCGCCCTCCACGAGGTGGGCCTCCGCATGGTCGATGTCGTAGTACTGAAGCATCGGGTCGGCCAGCGTATCGGCGTATTTGTCCTTGCTAAGCCAGTAGTCTCCACCCAACAAGTCGCTTACTTTCTTGAAGTTGCGTTGGCGGTAGCCCCGCACATCCAAACCGGCATAGAGGTTGATATGGTCGCTGAGTTGGGCGGTAAGGGAGGTGGCACCTGAGACCTGCACGTGCTGCGAGATGCGGTTTTCGATGATGTATTGCGATGGGCCGCCTAGTGCGGTTGACTGGCGGTTGGCCTCGTAGAGCTGCTCCCAGTTGATTTGCCGATAGTCTTCATTTTCAGCCCATTGTTGTATCACCCACTCTTGCTGTTCGGGGTCGTCGTCGAAGTAGGAAGGGAGGTAGCGGTAGTAGTCGGGGCGCGGGTCGGAGGTTTTCACGAAGTTGAACGCGGAGGTGTTTTTATGTCCGAAGGAACTTCCCAACGTGGTGGTTACCTGCACTTTCTTATCAGCAGAGTTGAAAACGTGCGAGAGCAGGAAGACCGGCTCGTAGGTGTCGCGCACGCGGGCGTTGCGGCGTTTGCCCTCATACCAGCCCCAATTGGGGTTGTAGTAATGGGTGCCGGTAATTTCGTAAACCTCTGGCACACAGTTGGCCTGCAGTCCTTGCAGGGTGGGCGCGCCAAATGCTGAAAAGCTGATCGAATGGCGGTTGTTGAACTGCTTTTCAAATCCCAAGAAATAGGAAAAACCGAGAAACGAGGTGCCTTTCACATAGTTGAGCTGCGTGCCGAAACGGGCGGAGGCAAAGGCCGCCACCGACCAGCCGTTTTTGAGTTTGCCGGAGGCATAGGTGAGCATGAAACGGTGGTTGTAGCTGCCGTTGCCGAGTGTGTAGTTGGCGCTCAGCTGTTTACGGAACGAAGAGGCGCGGATGTTGTAGCTGGAGGAGCCGCCGATGTCGCCGAAAGCAAACGGCGATGCGCTGAGATTCAGGTGACACTTGGCGCCGTTGAAGATGCGGGTAAGGCCGCCCCACTGGGTGTTGGAGGCTCGGCCCAGCACCAAGTTTTCCATCTCCAAGCCGTTGATGGCGATGGTCTGGTAGCGAGATTCCAGTCCGCGGTTCTTGAAGTAGGCGATGTTGAACGACACGGCTGCATTGTTGGAAAACACATCATCGGCCGACTTCATCACGCCGGGGTTGTAGCCGCCGAAGTCGGCATCCTCGTCGTCAAGTCCCTCTGTATCAAACAGGAAATCGTCCACATCCTCATAGTCGGTTTCGGTGCTGTCGGGCGGAACAACGACCGCTTGTCCGAAAACGGTGGTGATTCCGAAAAACAATATCAGCAGGAAAAGGGGTATTCTTTGGGTCATAGGCAGTGCAACAAAAGTCTAATAGACTTTTTGTTAGGGGGAAGGTTTAAAATGGGGGGCATGGTTCGCTGGCCTTTCGTCGAGAAGCGTGGTGGAAACTGTTGCTGCAAAAGTACACCTTTTGTGCGATGAAATCAAACCTCAATAGCTCTTTTGTGAGAGAAACCGTTGGCAAGGTGCTCCCCGTGTGCGACATATCCCAACTGATTGGAAATGATATGGGTAGTGCCAATTTGTGCGTCGATGTTGCGGTGTGAGTGCCCATAAATCCAATAGTTAATACCGCTGTCAGCGATATAGTCGCCCAATTCCACGGTAAAGGCACCATTGATAGTGCTGCCGCTAAATTCCGCGGCAGTACAAAGAGCTGTTGGCACATGGTGGGTGAGTACGATTTTTGTTTTTGCGGTGCTCTCTGCAACTGCCTGTTTGATAAAATGTAGGCACCGGTCGTGCTCGTGATTAAAATCGGCAGCTGTCAGAAGGTGGTCTCCGTACATGATGCGATGAAAATCGGACACATACCGCTCTGTAAAATAGGCGTTTTGGATATCAATGTGCGCCCACAAGGTGGAGGCGATAACATCTATGTCACCAATATGCTCCATGGTGTTGGAACATATCCGTACGTTTGGGAACAGCTCCACACGATACGATTCGGGCTGTGCCGCAATATCATAGAAAGCGTAGTACTCGTGGTTCCCTGGCACGGCAATTACCTGCTCAAAATGGTCGGCAGCCCATCGCCAGAAAGGATGCTTCATCAAAGCCTCCTGACCGAGATAGATGGTGTCTCCTGCAAGCAGCAGCACGTCACCTGCCACTTCAAGAGGATGATTCTTCAGGTAGCGGCTATTGTCCGACAACTCCAAATGCAGATCCGATGCAAACTGGATTTTCATAGGTTATGATTGTGATTGTTTGAATATCTCATCACGAAGCACTTCCAGATACGTTTGGACAGCGATCGCATCTACTTTAAGGGAATCTGCCATCGATTGTATGTGATTCTCATTGTCCTTGACAAAGTTCTGAATGGCATCGTATATTTTCTGACCAACAGGTGTCGGTTCCGGATAGGCACCCGCAGCAACAAGTTTGATGACATCCGAGCGGTGTTTTCGGATGTCACGGCTGTTCACCTCCTTGCCTTCTTCACGTTCCTTTGAGAGATTGAGGTATGCATTCACTTTCAGCACAATCAATGCCAAGTTGTTCGCCACCAACAGACCGTCAATCTCTTCGGCCTGATGAACAGTGAAGTTGTAGAAATCATCGTCCATAATGATGGCAGATAAACTCTGATGCAATTCGTCAGTTGGAATGGGTTCGATGTGGAATCCGGACGGTTCGCCCAATAAATCGGAATGACGGGAAAGCAGTTCAATTTTCTGAGGATAAGACAAATTGTCATCCTGCAGAGTAAACCTATAAAGTGCATAAACAGACGAGCCCGCTTGGTTGAGGCGCTTTTCAATGCGGTAACCGCCACCTTTTATGAATTGCCAAAATGCGCTGACAAATTCTTTGGTAAGACGCTCAACCACCACTATTATGTCAATGTCGTTAGTCGCACGCGGGTGCATAGTCGTGCCAGACAATTGAATGTCACAGGCTGTTCCTCCAATGATGACAAAATTGTCCATGTAAGGCCGCATCATCTTTCTGAATAGTTCCAATCCTTTTACCATAGCTTTTCAATCATGAGTTCAACTTCCTTTTCCACACGCGGGTCATTCTCGTCCTGTAGTGACAAGGCCAGCGACAGCCGATCCACATAATTCGCATTAGTGGGGATGGGCGGATATTGCCATATCTCCACGCAATAATCGCCTTCGATAGGGTTCACATTCACAAAATCATCCACATCGTGGTTCTTCCACTGTTCCGCTGTCAATGCGACGGTGGTCGTCCCGTCAGGATTCAGTGCCGAATAGTGCGACAGCGCTGAAATGCCCGACTGCTTATATTCCTGTATGTCATTGATTCCATCGCAATATAGGCGTTGTTTCACGGGTTGAATGAAGTACTTCTTGGCCTGTTCAAACAAAGTCTTCCTATCTTCCCCAAAAACAATGTGTTTGCACTTGTCCTCGCTGGTTTCCATCGTACATAGGCCCAACCCTTCCAGTAGCCGGAACGCTCGCGTGAGGGTGACGTATTGGTACGGCGAAACTTGTTCCGTCTCCTTGAGCGTTTTGTGGTTTAGATCCGTTCCTTGTAAATAGGCCAGCAGGAGCCATTGCGCCGCTGCCGTCAGTCTCTCGCCTTTTATCGGTTCTGTTTCGCGCACGGCCATTAGCAGATTAGGGAGAAAAGCGTATTTGCCAGAAACGATGAAATACACATCCTGCTCAATAAGCCGGTTGCGCTCGACGTAGGGCAAACTCTCAAACAAAAATGCAATGGGCTTCCCAAGAATTGTGGACAGCCGTTCGACCGTCAGTTTCAACTTGCGAGGAGTGTATTTCTGCAACGGTTTCGGTTCAAGCAGGACGAAATCGCAGTCTTTGAAAGTAATGGCATAGAAGTGGAACGCAGTTCTTGCCTCCACCCAAACCTGTCGGAGTTCTCTTTTGCCAATGCTTTCCAGCCGATAGTTCTTTCCCGCAATAGTGATTTCTGTATTCATTTTTGTATCATTTTCATGCATACTGAAAACGCTGCAAAAATACAGAAAATATTTTGAATAACAATAGGTTTTGAAAATAAATCAACAATTTACCGCTTATTACCTGTCGTCGCTCTGGCTGCGCTTCCATTCGGTCCAATTCTGTGAGATTGCGGTCGAGGATGACCTGCTGGTTGCGCACCGCATTTATCTCGTGTGCCAGAGGCACACCATCTCAGTAACCCCAGACAAACGAAACAAAGTGGAGTGCAGTCTGGGGTACGGCGACCACCCGCGATAAAAGGCGTGTTGAGGACACGCGACTAATTGACCGTGGATTACGCAAATTTGGGCAGGTTGGATTGCGACGGCCCGTAGGGGCGAATCATCATTCGCCCCTACGATTCCCGCGCACATTACCATCCACCCTAAAAAACAAAAACCCGCCCCCATCTTTCGACAAGGGCGGGGGCGGGTTCATTGCAGACGCACGGCCGTGCGTCTCTACGGATGGTGGTTCACGGAATCTTTCAATTTTCAGATTCCAGTTCGTCAGTCTTTGATACAACGTACCGACAAAGCAGTATATTTGGCCAAGTTGCCGCGATTGACGGTGGAGGAGAAGAAGCCGATATTGCGATTATACACGTAATTTTCATTGTACTCCGTGGCACTTGAACAGTAGGCGGTCGTGGCAGCATTGTAGTTTCCGCTGTAATAGCCCGCAGGCACTATTCCCAAGCCAGTGGCGTTGTTGTCGGAGGGCGTATTGCCAACAGTGCAGTTGCTGGAAAAAGAATTCCATCCTGTAGTACTTGCTAATGCCTTGGCAATGTAGATGCTGGTGCCATTGCAAGCATACTCGCTCTGACTGCTCACGTAATCGGTGAGTTCCGTCCACTCGGCATCGCTCGGCACATGCCATCCTGTGGGGCATACGCCTTGCACACCGCTGGGATTCTCGCTGCTGGAGGCAGAACCGCGCATCACCGCTGCCCAGTTGTACAACAGGCCCAGAGTGGACATATTATCACTGTTGCCGCTCGGGTAGTACCAATAGGCAGTGGTTCTGGATGTGTCGGTTCCTTGTTCTATGGGAGTACCGTCGGAATAAGACGTTGTCCGCAGGTTCTCTTTCATCCAACACTGATTGCCAATTTGCACAGTATTGTAGATGTTGTTGTCGTAGTCGGTGATGGTGGCCATACCCGGGCAGGGCTGTCCGCCTTGGGGTATTACCGTCACCGTTACACTTGCCGTTCCGGTGCAGCCGTACTGGTTGGTTCCTATTACAGTATAAGTGGTGGTTTCGGCCGGAGTTGTGGTAATGGAGGCTGTGGTTTCCTCCGTGCTCCACAAGTATGTATTTGCACCGGAAGCCGCCAGTGTGGTGCTCTGTCCGGCACCGATTGAAGTAGTGCCGCTTATGCTTATTGCAACGCTGTTGCAGGGAGTGGTGAATGTCATCACCTCGCCGTAAGCGGTTCCCACCACATTGGTGACGTAAGCGCAAAGATAGTAGATGGTGTTGGGCACGAGGCCGCTGACAGTGGAGGTGTATTCACCCAGCCCCAAGCCGTCGGTGGTGTGACTGTCGGCGATGGTGGGCGGATTGTTTGTACTCCAACATACGCCGCGTGCAATAATCTCATCGTGTCCGTTGGAGGTGACATTGCCACCCGTTACAGCCGAAGTGGTGGCAATGGACTCAACAGAATGGGTGACTACTGTTGCAAGTGTAGGAATCAGCTGGCTTACTTGGCTGTTCAAAGCCTCAATCACTTGATTCATACTGTCGATTTCATTCTGCATTTCGGCAATGGTGTTCAGAATCTGCTGTAGCTGAAGATCCGTGATATAGTGGGCGTCATTTTCAAACGCACTCACCATAGCAGGAACCGAATCCATCGTGATGTACCCCACGTTGTTGTTGAAGGCCGAAATGTCGGTCGGAACTGAATCCATCGTGATGTACCCCACGTTGTTGTTGAAGGCCGAAATGTCGGTCGGAACTGAATCCATCGTGATGTAACCCACGTTGTTGTTGAAGGCCGAAATGTCGGTCGGAACCGAATCCATCGTGATGTAACCCACATCATTGTTGAAAGCACTCAAATCTTCTGGAATATCAGGAATCTGCGGAAGGTCAGTCAAGTCGTTGTAACTGCCGCTGAAACTATTGGCCGCACTGCCCGCATACAGCGCATAAGGTACGCTCAGCAGCTGCTGCGTGCCCTCGATGGTGTAGTTGGTGCCACCGTTCGGGTCGGTCTCGGTCTTCAGAAAGTACGGACCGTCACCCCAGTCGATGGTGGCGAAGTCGCCGCTGAGCATCGTGCCGCCGCCAATCTCCAACGTCATCAGACCATTGGCATTGGTGGTTGCGTTCTGTGTCTCCACATAGACGGCTTCACCTGCGGCACTCCCTTGCAAAATTGAAATTTGCACGCCCACCGATTGGTTGGCAATGAGGTTGTTGCTCGCATCACGCACCACGGCCTGGTACGAGAATTTCTGCGGGGCTTGGGCGAACGAGGCGGTGACAGTCAACGCCAGAATGAAAAGAAAAAGGATGAGTTTTTTCATGATTTTTTT
>JAEEQE010000034.1 GCA_016285145.1 Bacteroidales bacterium
TTCCATCACACAGAAAGGATTGACGTTGACGCATTCAAAAAGTTCTATGCGGATTATAAGAACTCGCAATAGTAACCACCAGACCCCATCTGTTTTAAAATAATCGTATTTTTGCACTATAAAAACTGGAAGATCGTATCGCTTTGTAAATCAAATAGATTGGTGCTGTTTTTCGTTAAAAAAATTCAATTTGATCGGGTGCTTTCAGTAATTCTTCAGCATTTTTTCTTTTCCTATAGCCCAGCTGGTGGAAGGCATATTCGCCTTGCTTGTCACCAACAAGCAATATGCTGATTTGACTTCGTCGAACCACCCATTCCATAACCCGTTTTTTGTGTTTAATGGCATTGCGTATGGTGCTCGAATGTCGGACATATAGGTTCTTGTGCATTTTCACAAACCCATCCTTCCCCAATCTGGTGCAGAATGTCTTTTTGTCTGTACGCCCTGTTTTTGTGTGTTCAGGGAAATCCATTATTACATATATCCACATGATGAGCTATTTTAAAGTCGGATAATACATCACGTTGCCTTCTTTCTCAAATATGCGCACTAAAGAATGCGCAGTGTCAGATATTTGATCTTGAGACAACTCCTGGTAGAACGTTTCTAGGATTTCCCTTTTCACACTCAAATCAATGTCCATAATTCCACGACGGTATAGCCCCAAAACCTTCTCGTCTATAAACGGCCTGTAAGGCTCCATCAAGTCGTCCGCCAAAGGGAAAGCATCGTAATAGTTGCGATGAAATACTCCTACCATGGGCAACAAGCCCGCATCCATAATGGCACGTGCTACAAAAGACCTTAATATTGCGTAACCATAGTTGAGCAGATTGTTCGGCGGGATTCCAATTCTGTCTCGTATGAATTGCCTCCCGAATAATAGTTGCCAATATGCCTTGGCTGCAACCCCCTCCCTGTTTGAACTGTCGCCACTTTTCACCTGCGTGTGGTATCGATGCAAAGGATCTATGCCATAACCCAGTTTTTCCAAGAGTGCCGATTGATTCCGGATCTTATACTCCACAATTTGCTTCCATATCTGTTTGCACATAGGTCTCCCTGCTTCCAATTGCGCGCGCGTGTGCTTGGCTTGCATACAGTGGGATTCCAAATCCATTAGCATAGAGGTGGGCATGTGTGTTTCATTGCAGAATACCACCGCAACGTTTTGCTCGGACAAACGGTTGAGCAAAGGCACGGTCAAATGCGCTGAATGATGGTCGATGATGAGGGTCCCCAAGTCCTCGATGGATCTTTGGAAGGATGTCCCCCGATCGGGAAAAGATATTTGCAACTGGCTGTTCTTGACAGATAAGTCTGCTGCAGAAGTGATGTAGATGGTTTGCTTAGGCATACAATCGATATTTGATAATTATTTGTATGATATACTCCTGAAATGTTCTTTTTGTTTCCTCTAAAATTTGAACTTATCTCCTAATTTATATACAAAAACCACGTCTATGTCCAAAACCACGTCTTTTGGCGGGACTTTTTTGTTGTCATAAGATATATGAAACCATTTTTTCTTACCTTTGCACATTCCTTTCGAGAATTATAAATTTATATACTTATGAAGAAAATTTTTATCGCAATTTCCTTATTGGCAATGATTTGCACCTGCTGTAAAAAACAGGAGAGCTCCGATGCGAAGATCATCGGAAAACCCGAAGTGAAAGTGGAAAACGGACGTTTCACCCCCGAGGTGATGTGGGCCTTAGGCAAGATGGGCGAAAAGGCCGTCTCGCCTGACGGCAAGCAGATTGCCTACACGGTCACCTATTACGACATGGAACAGAACAAGGGCAATGCGGACATTTATCTGATGAACTCGGACGGCAGTCATGTGGCGCGCATCACGACCACGGAGGCCAGCGAGTTCAACTTGGTGTGGAAGGATGACAACACGCTGCTCTTCTGCCGCGACAACGACATCATCTCCATGGAGATCAAGAACGGCAAGGAGCAGGTGCTCGCCACATACGAGCGCGGCTTCGAGGGCTTCAAGCTCGCCCCTGACGGCCAATCCGTCGTTTATATCACCACCAAACCGGTGGTGCGTCCTGCACACCTTGACAAGCTCTATGCGGGCCTTGACAAGACTACCGGTCGCATCAACGAAGACTTGATGTACCGCCATTGGGACAACTGGGTGGACGAATACCCGCAAATCTTCCTCGCTGAATATGACGGCAAGAAAGTGGATGTGGACAACGCCATCTGCCTTATCGACAGCACCTTCGAGTGTCCGATGCGTCCGTGGGGCGGGGTAGAGCAGTACAACTACAGCCCCGACAGCAAGACCATCGCCTACACGTGCCGCAAGAAAACCGGCTCCGACTACGCACACTCCACCAATAGCGACATCTTCCTCTATGACATCGCGAAGAAGACCACGAAAAACGTCAGCGAGGGCATCATGGGCTACGACCAGAACCCGGTGTTCAGCCACGACGGCAAGTACCTCGCCTGGGAAAGCATGGAGCGCGACGGCTACGAGAGCGACAAACTGCGCCTCATGGTGCTGGACCTCGCCAACGGCACACGCACCGACATGTCGGAGAACTTCGACTATAACTTCACCAACATCAGCTGGACGGACGACGACAAGGAGATTGTGGGGGTGGTGAACTATCGCGGCATGGACGAGATTTTCGCCTGTAATTGCGCAACAAAGCAGTTCCGCCAGATCTCGCATGGCTACCACGATGTGCACGGCTTCGAACTGGTGAACGGGAAACTCTACGCCGACCAGGTCTCCATGCAGTATCCCGCCGAAATTTTCGTCTATAACCTGACCGACGACAAGGCCGACGGCAAGAAATTATCCTCCATCAACGATGATGTGCTCTCGCAGGTGCGCATGGGCAAGGTGGAGGAGCATTGGATTAAAACCGTGGACGGCAAGGAGATGCTCACGTGGCTCATCTATCCGTATGATTACGACAGCACGAAGATCTATCCTGCCTTGCTCTATTGTGAGGGCGGGCCGCAATCGATGGTGAGCCAGTTCTGGAGCACCCGCTGGAACTTCATGGTGATGAGCGGGGGCGGTTATTTCATCATCGCACCCAACCGCCGCGGTACGATCGGCTTCGGTACGGAGTGGTGCGAGGAAATCAGCGGCGACTACGGCGGCCTCTGTATGCAGGACTATATGGCTGCCGCCGACTATTTCACGGACAACGTGAAACAGATTGACAAAGAACGTCTTGGCGCGTGCGGGGCCAGCTTCGGCGGCTACAGCGTCTATTGGCTCGCAGGCCATAACCACGATGTGAAAGGCTATAATGAAGGCCGTCGTTTCAAGGCGTTGCTGGCCCATAACGGCATGTTCAATTTCGAGCAGCAGTATTTGGAGACCGAAGAACTCTGGTTCGACAATTGGGACATCGGCGGTCCGTACTGGGATTGGAACAACCCGCAGATCAAGAAGAGCTACGCTTGTTCCCCGCACCTGTTTGTGGACAAGTGGAACACGCCCATCTGCGTCATCCACAGCGAGTTCGACTTCCGCATTGTGGCCTCTGAGGGCATGGCCGCCTACAACGCCGCCAAGATGCGCGGTCTGGAGGCCCGCTACCTCTACTTCCCCGACGAGACCCACTGGGTGCTGAAACCGCAGAACAGCCTGCTCTGGCACCGCAACTTCCTCGACTGGTTCGACGCACATCTGAAGTAGGTGTATTAGTGCTTTTGTGTAGTTGGTAAAATGTATTGGGTGTTCGGTGCCCTTGTTAACCGCGCCAACTTTGCCCACAATGCAAGTAATTGGCATGCAGATGGTGTTTTTCTAAATCCCGATGACCAGATTCCGAAAAAAATGTACTTTTGCTACCTGAAAATTGGAATTGATAAAAAATAACAATATGACAAAAAAGCATTTATTTCTGAATAGACTGGCAACTTTTGCGTGCCTTTTCCTGTTTGCGGGCATGTCGTCCGCACAGACCACCACGAGCTTTCTGGTGACCAAAGACTCCACTTGGACGATACCGACGACATTGGATGACGGCATCACGCCGATGACAGTCACTTCTGTGACCTTCGAGGCTATCGGTGGCGGCGGTGCCGGCGGCTACATGACCATGGGTGTTTCCCGTCGTGGTGCTGGTGGCGGCGGCGGCGGCGCCTACGCCACTGTCACCGTGGCGAATCCTACCGGCTCTTTCCAGATCATTCCCGGAGCAGGCGGCACCAATCCTCTTGACGGTCCCACCATTTCAGGCACTGCCTCCATCGTAAAGCAAGGCAGTACGAATATTTTGGTTGCCGCAGGTGGTACATCTTCCCCATTCACAAATCGTGAGGGAGGAACAGGAGCCCTTGGCGGCCAGGCTTCCGCTTGTACCCCCACGGCTGGCGCACATAGCGGTGGTAACGGCGCTGATCCATACGGCACTTTGGTGGGCTGGCTGTACACCTACAGCGGTGGTGGCGGTGGCGCGGCCAACACCGGAGGGGATGGGAACTATGCCCGTTCTACTAATGAAGTGATTGGTGGTACACCCGGCACGGGCACCATGCCTGCGGGCAAAGGTGGCAACGGCATACAAAGCGAATCAGCAGATGGCCATGCTGGCGAAAATTATGGCGCTGGCGGTTCCGGTGCAACAGCCTATCTCATGGGAATCGGTAAGGCCGGGGGCGCCGGCGCCCCCGGCGTGGTGCGCGTCACCTACACCTATATCGGCGAAAGTGTCTCGATGAACGATGCCGAAACCTCCATCTGTTCCGGTGCCACGTATGATGTGGCCCTTGACATCACCCCTGAAGGATTCACCCTTAACCAGCTTACCAGCACCAAATTCAGGATTATAATGACAGATGTGAGTGGACTCAGCATCAGTTCCAACGACCCCACCTATAATAACCTTGACCGCAAATGGCACCTCATCGGCTCCGTGACCAACACCACGAGCAACACCCTCTCCTTCAACCTCAACGTCACCGTTTCCACACCGAATAGTATGGCCAACGCTACTGCCACGGTCACGGTCAATGTCTATAGCCAACTCAACGGCGGTGTCATCGCTGAAAATCAATTGGTTTGTCCGGGCCAGACCATCCAACCCCTCACAAACGTTACAGATGCCACTGGCGGATTCGGTAGCGGTAGTTATCAATGGTGGCAACGGGTGATTCTCGATGAAAATGGCAATTCGGGAAGTGGAGATTGGGAACAAATTTCAGGTGCCAATGGTTCTACCTATACTCCAATGTTGGGTGGACTGCGGTATTTTAAAAGAGAATATAAGGATAACGTGTGTGGAAGCATTTATGCCACTGACGGTGCCGGCTCTCAATATTTGAATGTCACAACAGTGGATCCCTATACATTTGAGGGCAGCTGGTCGGCCAACGATACCATTAGCTCAACGGTTTCTTCCTACACTAAAACGTTAGATTGGGGTGTGACCACCCCTGCCTATATGGCTTCTTATGGCCAGTATTGGCAAAAATCAACGGACAAAGGAGCCTCTTGGACGAATTTAGCTCCTGGATTTGTCAGCGGTTATTCTCCCTATTCGTTGACACTCACTTCCTCTGATCTTACCGCCGGAACCGATCTCTGGTATCGCGCAGCAGTGAAGTATAATGACTGCGACTCCATCCCCAGCAATGAAATCTACAAAATCCACGTGAGAGAAGTCGCAGACTACACCAACCAGTTCCCCGATGTGAATATCACGCTGTGGTACGGTGCATGCGATACGAGCACCGCCGCCCTGCCCACCCCCACGCTTACCCCCGCTCCGGTCTCCATCGTCCGTGTTGACGGTCTTGACAGAGTCCCCGCCGGCGAACACAATATTCTCTGGAAGGTGAACGTCGGCAGCTCCGATTCCACGTTCACCCAAAAAGTGACGGTGACCTATCCCGCTTGCGGCACGACAGTCACCGATGCTGACGGCAGGGAGTATCAGACCGTACGCGTCGGCTGCGACTGCTGGATTGCCGAGAACCTCAAGACCAGTGCTGACGGCGCCGCCTACTACATGGAAGACAACGCCAACGAAGCCTTCGGAAAACTCTACGACTGGAATGCCGCCGTGGGCAGCAACAACATCGAAAAAACCTGCAAGACAGGCACATACATCCAAGGTGTTTGTCCCGACGGCTGGGCCCTCCCTACCGCTGCGAAGTTCAACAACATGCTGGCCGAAGTTGTCGATATGGAAGCACTCAAGTCTGATGACGAGAGCACTTGGCTGCCCGGCAAGGCCGGCACCAACACCTCCGGTTTCGGTGCCAAGGGCGCTGGTTTCTATGAATCCATGCGGTACCAGAGTCAACTCGGTTACACCTACTTTTGGACTTGCGAGCTCAACCCGAGCGAATCCCTCCTGGCCAGAACTGTGGAACTCCGCTGCGGTTGCGGCGAGTTCACCGTCTTCGACAAGATCAAGGATTGCAAATTCAGTGTGCGCTGCGTGAAAGTCGAAACCAATTAAGAAATGTCAATGGAAGAGAAAGATAAGAAGAAAAAAAAGCATTTTCTGGAAAAGCCCCAGTATCCTGGCGGGCAGAAAGCCCTGCGCGACTTTGTGAACGCGCATTTGCAATACCCGGAAGACGCTATGCAGCAGCGTATTGAAGGCGTGGTGACTGTGGCTTACATGGTCAGCGACGATGGCGAGATTGTGAACCCCACCATCGTCAAGGGACTGTGCCCGTCGTGCAACGCGGAGGCCATCCGCATTGTGAACCTGCTGAAATACGGGAAGGCCTTCAACCGAGGCGTGCGACTGAAGGTGAACAACAAAATCAACATCCATTTCAAGCTCGCCCCGGCCCCCACACAGTCCACCATTTCCTACACCGTACAGCCGGCCAAGCCCAAAGGCAACGCTCCGAGATCCCAACCCTCCTCGTCCGGCTATCAATACAGTATCGACATATCATAAGGGACTGATACAGCTACAGACCTGCAGGGCAGGGGAGTGAAACAGGGGGCAGTGGTCAGTATGTTTTTCATAGATAAAAATAAAAAGCACTCACAAATGTGAGTGCTTTTTTCTATGTGGGAACTACTAGATTCGAACTAGTGACCCTCTGCTTGTAAGGCAGATGCTCTAAACCAACTGAGCTAAGCTCCCCTGCCATTAAGGCGCTGCAAAGATAGAATTTTTTTCAAAACCCCAATCTTTACAGTTGATATTTTTTCTTATTGATTATTAACATATTAGAATTGGAATCCAACACAAACGTTGACAAATTGCGGCTTTTTTCCTTCCTTGCTTGCGAAAAAAGTGTTCAACCCGTACTTGTAACTGGCTCCGATGACGATAGGGCCGAATTTGAAGTCCAAGCCTGCATTGGCAAACAACATGTTCTGCTCCAGCGTCTTTTTCGAGAAATCGATAGAGTTGTTGCTGATGCTGATCAGCGGCTGGTAGATGACGCCGACATATGGTTCTATGGCCACCACTTTGCCTAACGGAATGTATCCCATCAATTTGATGGGTATCATCAAACTGTGCAGCTTCACAGTCTCGTTTTGGAAAGCATACGTGATGCCGTCGGGATTCAACCGGCTGAAGTCGCCCTTGAAGAAATTGTAACCGAAACCTATTTCCCCGTAGATAAACTTGCCGCCACGAAAGAATAAGTAGGCGTCCGGATTGACAAGACCGTCCAGTGTGGTTCCGTCATTCGCATAATTACGTTCCAAAGTGAAGTTGGTTTCGATTTTGAGGCCAAATTGACGCCATTTCTGTTTCTGTGCAAAGGTAGTGGAACATACTGCTGTTAACAGAATAACAATTAGGATTTTTTTCATAATGTGTTTGTGTTTAAATTATGATTATGTGATGTTTCGTTTTTTTCAATCGTATTAAACTGGTTCATGGTGCGTTGCAGTCCGGCGGTAGTAAACGACTTTATGGCTTCCACCGCCTGGTTGATGCAGGGTTCGATGCGTTTCAACTCCTCGGAGGAGAAGCGTCCCAGCACGTAGTCCACTTGGTAGCCTTGGGCAAAATCCTTTCCGATGCCGCAACGCAAGCGCGGGAAGTTGCTATGCCCCAACTGCTCGATGATGTTGAGCAATCCGTTGTGCGACCCTCCGCCTCCCTTGGGTTTGATCTTGAACGTTCCCACGGGCAGGTCCAGATCATCGCACACCACCATGCAATGGTCAGGCTCAATCTCCTCAGTAGCAAGCCAATATTTGACCGCCTTGCCGCTCAGGTTCATATAGGTGGTGGGCATAATCATCACCAAGGTGCGGCCTTTGTAGTTGGCGCGTGCCACATAGGCCAAGCGGTCTGTCTTGAACTCGGCCCGCAGTGCCTGCGCCAAAGCATTCACAACTTCAAAACCGTAGTTGTGCCGCGTGCCGGCATACTGCTGCTCGGCATTGCCCAAGCCCACTATGAGATATTTCTTGTCATTCATTGTCCGTCTCCTCTGTTTGGTTTTCGTCCGTCATATTGACTAAAAAGGAAAAGTTCAGCTTCCCGTAGATCCGGTGCTGGAAGAAATGCGGATTGTCGGAAAAGTCACGTTCCTTGGGATGTTCCAGCACTAACCACCCGTCCGGATTCAGCAGCTGGTTCTCAAACACCAGCTCCGCCACCTTCTCGATGCCCTCCATCTGGTAGGGTGGGTCGGCGAAGATGATGTCGAACTTCTGCCGGCAGGCTTTCAGATAGGCGAACGCATCCTGCCGGATAACCGACAGCTGGCTGTACTGCAGTTTCTCCGCTGTTTTGCGTATAAAATTGGTGCAACGCTGGTCCGAGTCCACGGCAATCACCGACAAGGCCCCGCGCGAGGCGAACTCGTAACTGAGGTTGCCCGTGCCGGAGAACAGATCCAGCACGCGAACCCGGTCAAAGTAGAAATAGTTGTTCAGGATGTTGAACAGGCTCTCCTTGCCCAAGTCTGTCGTGGGACGCACCGGCAGGTTGTCGGGCGCCACGATGTGTCTTCCTCTGTTTTTTCCGCTGATGATCCGCATATCGGTTAAAGAACAACTACGTGATTATGATATTTTTGCAGCAGATCGTTCAGCTTGCGGTTCGGCTTGCTGAAATATTGGACAAAGAGAGTCGGGGCATCCAATCCGAACTGCATGACACAATTTAGCGTGTAGTACAGCAGGTCCACATTTTCCATGCGGGTGGTCCGGTTGATGAGGGAAGGTTCATTCTGGCGCATCACCAGCACATCGGCAAAGGTTTCGTCGATGGAGAGCATCACAGCATCCGGGCAGCCCTGCTCGGAAAGGAAACGGTACAGGATGGAGAGCTCGCTGACAAAATGCGGCACGCAGGCCATGCTGTTGATAGTATCGTATTCGTTCTGATTGAGGAAGTACAAAGCCCTGTAATGGCGGATCGGATCGCTGAAATGCTGGCCGATCTGGGTGATGTCATACTGCATTCTAAGATAATCGCGGGCCTTGGCCTCATCATATATCTCGTCCGGCAGCAGCATGGGTGGTGTGGTAGCCACCACCACGTCCACGGGCTGCGGGGCGTCATCCTCGAAATGGAAGAAGGCGGGTGCCTGCTTCGTCAACAGCACATTCTGCGTGTTGGGGTGGTCCTCACGGAGGATTTTCCCGTTATCGGCAGAAAAAAGCGAAAATCCATCCGGTGTGAGCCGAATGGATTTCGTGTAATATTTGGAAAGCAATGCATTCATGTCGATTACTCCCATGAACCAGCGGTGCTGGCCTCCGTAAGGGAACCCATGTACATGTCTTCGTACTGGTCCCGATACTGTTTCTCATCCGCCAGGTTATTGTAGAAAATCTTGTTCCAGAGACGTTTCAGCAAGCCGGCGTTCTCGGGCGTGATGCTCTTGTCCATGTTGACGAGCACATCATCCAACGGCACGTCAATCCTGTAAACCGGGACCTCATACGTCTTGCTGGCGATGGAACCGACCTGCACCTCGTACTGTTTCTTGTCGCTGAACGGGATGTATTGGAA
Organism: Bacteroidales bacterium; assembly: GCA_016285145.1. Lineage (GTDB taxonomy): Bacteria > Bacteroidota > Bacteroidia > Bacteroidales > WCHB1-69 > F23-D06. Next base: position 9,948 of record JAEEQE010000034.1, read on the forward strand.
ATTCTTGAAACTCTCCTTGGTGAGGTTCTTGTCCAATTCGAGCATCTTGTTGAGGGCGGGCACCTTGACAACCTCCTTGTGGATGAGGCCCAGCTTGAAGGCTTCGGCCTCGCTCATGGAATCGGGGAAGTTACCCACGTTTTTCTCAATCTCCACCATGCCGTTGTTCACGAAATCCACCAGACTGTCCATCGTGGAGGCGTACTTCTTATGCACGTTCTTGTAGATGGCCTGGGCGCTTCGGATAGTCAGCAGGTTGTTCACATTGGCAGTCTTGCGCGCTTCATACACGTTCTTGAATTTCTCAGGGCGCATGATGCTTCTGGCGGCGAAGATGGCCAAAAAGACGACTGCAATAACTAACAGGATACTGGTTAATGTTCTGGCTTTCATAACTTTATTGTAATTTTATTTCTAATATTGCATTTTTATAAAAAGTAGGCAAAAGTAGTAAAAAAACGGCCACACTCCGCCTGATAGAGAAAAATATTTCACCCCTGGATGTTAAAAAGTGATTCGATGGATGCCGGCGGGGTATTTGCGTCCGACAAGCTGTCGAAGCCGCTGGTAGTCGGAGGGGTTCTGCACGAAGTCTATTCGCGTGGCATCCACCAGCAGCACCGGCATGTTGGCATGCTGCCGGAAGTAGGTCAGGTAGCTGTCCTGAATGCCGGCGAGATACTCGGCGGTGATGTCCTTTTCGTACTCGCGCCCGCGCTTGGCGATGTTCTGCAGCAGATGATCCGTGTCGTTGTACAAGTACAGGATCAGGTCGGGCTTGGGCAGGAAAGAGGAGATGGTTTCGAAGACCTTGGCGTAGAGGTTGTACTCGTCGTCAAGCAGATTGTTCTTGGAGAAGATGATACACTTGTCGATGAAATAGTCGCCAATGACGCAGTCCTTGAAGAGGTCGCGCGCCGAGAGCAGGTTCTTAAGCTGCTGGTAGCGGTCCATGAGGAAGGTCATCTCCACCGGGAACGCATAGTGCACGGGATCCTTGTAGAATTTGGGCAGGAATGGGTTGTCGGCGAAGCGCTCCAGCACGAGCTCCGCATTGCAGTCGGCGGCCAGCATCTTGGAGAAGGTGGTCTTGCCAGCCCCAATGCAGCCCTCCACGACAATGTAATTGTAGGGAATGTCGCCCATACGCTGGTCCGCGGCAGTCGCCGGAATACGGATGCCCAGCTCGTCCAATGAGCGCAACACGAAATCGCGTTCGGAGATACGGGGGTGGGGGAGCGTCAGGCGTTCGTCCTGATAGACCAGCCCGTCATAGTCGAGGATGTCCAGGTCAATGGTCCTGTCGTGATAACGTGGCACCCCGTCCGTATAGGTTGTCTTCTCCGTGCGCCCGAGGTCCCGTTCGATGCGCTGCAGCGCGTCCAACAGCGGCAAGGGCTCCAACGGCGTGCGCACCACCACCACCTGGTTGAGGAACGGCGGCGCATCGAAACCCCATGCCTCCGTCTCAATCACGGAGGAGGCACGCACAATCCCGCCGATCCGCCCACCAATCAGGAGGCGCGCCTGCGACAGGTTCGCGGCACGGTCCCCCATATTGCTGCCTAATGCTATGACTGCTTCTTTCATACGGCGGCAAAGATAAAAAAAAGATGCCTGCAAAGCAAGCATCTTTTTTTGTTAGTTGTTAACAAGCAGCAAGGTCCGCTCACATACCGCCGTGACCGCCATCAGCGACTTCGAATACTCCAGCAGATTGCGGATGATACGGCGGGAGGGCTTTTGCATTTTGACGGATTTGGGTTCCGAAGAGGTAAATTTATTCGCCATAGACATGATGATTAGTGTGACATTGGGCAATTACATTTTTCATAACGGCAGAACACACACTTTATTTTATCCGGCGAAAATTTATTTTTTGAAAAGGAAATAAACAGCCAGCACCAATAGCGCGAAGCCAATCAGATGGTTGACCCGGAGAGGCTGGTCTTTGAAGAATATTAGCATGAAGACAGTGAATACCGTCAGCGAGACCGCTTCCTGGATCACCTTCAACTGCCAGATGTTGAATGGACCGCCATTCCCGCTGAAACCGATCCTGTTCGCTGGCACCTGACAACAATACTCAAACAAAGCAATGCCCCAACTGAACAAAATCACCAAGGGTATTGACAGTTTTGAAAACCACGACACACTCTGCAGTTTAAGATGACTATACCACGCCAAGGTCATGAATACATTGCTGCACAATAATAATAATATAGTATAAAATCCCTTCATCTTATATGACAATATTAGTAGGTGAATTTGCGACGGCAAAAGTATAAAAATAAATAAGTCGCTGAGAATCGAATTTTCAAAAACGTTTTCACGTCGGGTAGGGGATATGCGAATTTCAATATTTCGGAAACGAAATAAAACAAACCATCTTTTGTAAAATGATGCAATGTTACAAGTGTAACAATAGCGACTGGTGTATGGTTTATTATTGTAAATAAAAATATATGGTAGCGATTGTTGTTTTTACAATTGTGATAATTACTGTTGTTGGTGTGGCGCTTGGATTGTTACTTATGTAATAATAGATACATCGGTGTATTTCGGAATAACTTCGAATTCGACTTACCCTAACAGATTTTTGATGATGCTTGGTGTCTTTTAAAAGTACTTGTTTATAATAAAGACTAAATACCTTATTTCCAATATAAATATAATAACTATATAAAGAAGTACAATAAGTAGAATGCAGATTTAACTAACAATAGTTAATTTTACATAATACATTATAGTAAAATACTTAATTGTAGTATTTTATATAAATTATATAAAGTTGAAAAAATAGAAATTATCAACAAATTGAAACGTATGATAATTTTATGTATTTTTGTCACCGTGAATAAATTATTACAATCCATTTGTAAAACATATTGTTCGTGACACTTGTTTTACAAAGTTTAATTTACAAAACACATATACATATTATGGTTGACAGAATTAGAAAAGTAATGGAGTATTACCAATTGTCTCCGACAAATTTTGCAGATACAATTGACATCAATCGTTCCAGTTTGACACATATATTCTCGGGGCGTAACCAGCCGAGTTTGGATGTGGCAAAGAAAATTCTGAAAGCGTTTCCAGATGTGAATACCGAATGGCTGGTCATGGGAATGGGGCCGATGCTGAAAAACGAGACCACAACGGAGCCGACTGTTACCACGGTTGACAATATGCCGCAAACGGATCTCTTTGGCAATTATGAAATGGATACCACTCCGAAAACAACGGATGAGCCTGCCATCTCCCAAGAAGAATACGTTGTTTCTGAACCGGTTTCTGAAACCGCCGAGGAGTCACCTGTGCGCAAGCCCACAACCCCTGCACGGAATCGTCGCAGCGCGGATTCCAATATTTCAACCCGAGAATCGAAACGCGATCGAATATCCGATTCTCAGGGCGATAAGAAAATCGTTAAAATTGTCTTTTTCTACGACGACCACAGCTTCGAGGAGTACCGGCCGAGATAGCGATCCTCCCAGATGCATTTCTTTTGGGATGACAGAATTTGCTACGCTCCGTGTTCCATCAGGAATCGCGACGCCTCAATACCGGCCATGGCTCCGGACGCAGCAGCTATGATAGCCTGCCGGTAGTTGGGATCTTGAACGTCGCCGGCAGCGAACACACCCTCCACATTCGTGAACGGTGTGCCGGGCCGGGTAATGATATACCCATTCCCGGTCATCTCCAACTGGCCCTGGAACAGTTCCGACACTGGTGTGACACCGATGGCCTCGAACACACCGTCCACTTCGATGGTCTGTTCCGCCTGCGTGACGACATCACGCACCTGCAGGCCTGTAACCTTCTTTATGAAGCCTTTCTGTTCGCCAATCACATCCACGGGTACGGTGTTCCAAAGGACTTCTATGTTGGATGTGGACAACACCGCATTCTGCAAAGCCTTGGTGCCCCGGAATTGGTCGCGGCGATGCACGATATAGACCTTGGTACAGAGTTGTGCGAGGTAGAGGGCATCTTCCAAGGCGGTGTCACCGCCTCCTATGACCACCGTGGTCTTGTTGCGGAAAAAGTTACCGTCGCAGGTAGCGCAGGTTGACACTCCAAAACCTCTGAATTTCTGCTCATTAGGCATTCCAAGCCAGCGGGCAGTGGCACCTGTGGACACAATCACTGTATCGGCTACAATCTCCCCCTGCCCGTCCAGAACGCAATGGAAGGGGCGGCTGGAGAAATCCACTGCGGTGATTCTGCCGGAACGCATCTCCGTGCCCACACGCAGGGCCTGCGCCCGAATGTCATCCATGATGACAGGCCCAGACGACCCTTGGGGATAACCAGGGAAATTCTCCACCTCATTCGTGATCGTAAGCTGGCCACCGGGCTGCATTCCTTCAATCAGCAGCGGTTTCAAATCGGCCCTGGCCGCATAGATGCCGGCGGTATAACCCGCTGGTCCAGAACCGATTATAAGGCATTTCACGTGCTCTGACATATAATCCCGCATATCCAGACTCATAATCCGATCATACGCCTGAATATTCTTGGTCTCTGTCCGCAAAAATACGGTGGCGGCTACGCCGGACGTCTTGTCGGGTACGCGACGCACATCAATCACGCCGGGGAAGTCGGCGCTGAATTTGGCCTCGTTGAAAACCATATTCTCACAACCTGAAGGCAAATCAAGCACAGTGAAAGCGTATGTCAAGTCCTCTTTTCCACGCCACATCTCCTCCTTCGTCACACGCCGTCCCTTCAAGTACGACAGCATAGGATGATGACCGCTAATGAAAACCTGCAACTCATTCAGGCAGAAGCCCGTGAACCGTAACGGGTTGATCTCTATCGGCACCGCTTTCCGACCGTCATAGCGAAATTCAATGTGCATGGGGAAATTCCGCAGATGCAGCGTATTATTGAGATTCGTAAGAAACTTGGTGAACGTTTCCTCATACTGATCGAAAAGGCCTTTGTTGGTCATGTACAAGCGGTCGGATGTGTCAGACTCGTCCATGAACTTATGATGGAAGATATTCAATATCACAGGACACTCGTTTTCATCGTAGTAGGCATCCACTGCATACTCTTCACCGCCGATGTATTCCTCTATCAGGAAGCGGCTCTTTCCGACCACAAACTCCGGAAAATCGGCGCCAGCCTTCGCAAAATCATGTTGTAAAGATTCCACGGCCTTCTTGTATTCTTCAGGATTGTGTACCACGAACACCCCCTTACTCAGAAATCCTACCGATGGCTTGATGACACAAGGAAAGACTATACTGTTTGTGTCAAGTTGTTCCATCTCGTTGATATTAACCTCTTTGAAGAAGAAATCAGGGTAAATGTCGCGACAGATCTTCCGGAATGCGGCCTTGTCCTTCACAATGGAGATGCCATCCAGAAAGCGCTTGTCTTGGATGTGGTCATAAATCCATCCAAGGGCATTTTCAGAAACGGTATAGAGTTTACCTATATTATTATATTCATCACAAAATTCTTCGTCAGACATGATCTTGCCATCCGGCACACGTTGCCCGGACATTTCATTCTTTAATACAGGGATATCGTTTTCCACCAGGGTTTTCACCATCAGGTCAGATACAAAAGGACGCTCTAAAATTACCATAGCTATCTGATTATTTATTTTAAAATCAATTACATAAACAAGTTCGTATGAAACAACTTCAATGTGGCAAAAATACGGAAAATTTGAAAGCCATTGCTTTTATCCTTTACGGAAAACAATCCAATTGGTGGTGAAATCGTGCGTGCGCGGGAACAGTTCCTGCACATGGTTATGGTTGTCGCGATACCATGAGTGGTTCCAGCCGGGCCCCATGTCCATGTAGAGGGCCTCTTGCATCCCGTATTCCTCTAACTGTTTGACGAACTGTGCGTACGGGATCTTTTCCTGCGAGTCGGCGATGCACACCTTGCCGTCTTTGAGGCATAACGCACGGTAGTAGTTGTCGTTCTTGCGCCACAAGGGCCGTGTTTTGCCCTTGTGGATGATGCAGACCTGGCAGAAGCCCATGCCGCCGCGCCGCGCGGCCAGCTGCAAGGCGTTGTCTATATGAGTGGTCAGGAACTGCGGCTGATGGTCATACCAGACGAAGCATCCTGTGTTCTTGTCGCATACATATCCTTTGTAAAATGTGCCGCCCGCCACATGGTCGCCGGCGATGTTCTGGTGCCGGAACCTGCGAAGTTCCTCGCCCGTGAACGCAGCCTCTGCACAGAAGATGACATCGGAATCCTCGGCGGTGGGCATTGTGCCGCACATGAGGTCAATGCAGTCGTATTGCGGATAGAAGACGTTAAGGCCGTTCGCCGTATCGCAAAGGATGTTGAGGGTGCGCCGCAAGGCCGTGTCGGAGTTCCTCGACTGCACCATGACGGTCAAGAAGGCCAGCATCTGTTCCGTGCCGTGGAAGGTGTTCAGATCCACATCGCCCTTGGCCCAAGAGAAACGTGCATTGTGCTGGTACTGCCAGAAAAGGTAAGGCTGCCCTATGTTCGGTTGTCCATTCAAAGAGCAAATCCATAGAGGATTTTTGGGAAATCTATTCTGAATGTATTTTTTGTAACCATCCAAGTTGGTGTATATCATCACTTTGTTTTGGCTGATGGCTTCAAATCGTTGGATGAAGTCTTCAATCACCTGGATGCGCTGCTGGGTGCTCTTGTCGGATGGGTTGCTCCAATCCTCCACATCCACAACGGGCATAAGGTCGTAGGATTTGCTGCGTATGACTTCGTAGAAATGGTCGGCCTGCCGGCTGCCATCCTCGTTGAAGCGCAAGAAATGGTAGAACCCGACAGGCAGGTCGGTCTGCAGTGTGACCGCCCGATGGTGACGCGGCATGAGCGTGTCGATGCCGTCCATCCCCATGGTGGCCCGCATATACACGAAACGGATGCTGTCTTGCGATGCCCGGCGAAAATCCACCGTCCCCGTGTAGGAGGAGATGTCAATACCCGTCATGGGGTGCTCGAAAACAACATCCCCTTTGAGGTTCTGGTGGAAATGTTTTCGGATAAAATAATAAGACACCCCGGCTATCAGAAGGAGAACGATGAGGGAGAATAAGAATTGCAGGAATCGCCGGTGTGTTTTTTTCATGCGGGGCTATTGCATAAATTTCGTTTGTATCAGTTGGGCAATCTGAATGGCGTTGGTGGCGGCGCCCTTGCGAAGATTATCGCCCACCACCCAGAGGTTCAGTGTCTTAGGCTGGGTATAATCCCGACGAATGCGGCCCACGAACACGTCATCCTTATCTTCGGAGAAGAGCGGCATGGGATAGATGTTGTTGGCCGGGTCATCTTGCACGACCACTCCGGGCATGTCGTTGAGGAGTTGATATACCTCGTTGATTTCAAATTCGTTGTAAAACTCCACATTCACCGCTTCAGAATGGCCGCCCGTCACCGGCACGCGAACCACAGTGGCCGTGACCTGGATGTTCGGGTCGCCCAGAATCTTGCGGGTTTCGTTCAACAGTTTGGTCTCCTCCGTCGTATAACCATTGGCCTCGAATGTGCCGCCGTGCGGGAAGAGGTTCATGTCGATGGGATATGGATAGGCCTTCTCGCACGGCTCACCCGCGCGCTCCTTGGCCAGCTGGTTGACAGCCTTCATACCCGTGCCCGTGATGGACTGGTAGGTGGAGACAACGACACGTTTGATCTTGTATTTCCAGTGGAGCGGAGCCAATGCCATCACCATCGCGATGGTCGAACAGTTGGGATTGGCTATGATCCTGTCCTCTTTCTTGATAATATCACCGTTGATCTCCGGCACCACCAACGGGATGCCGGGGTCACTGCGCCAGGCGGAAGAGTTGTCTATGACGTAGGTGCCGTTTTGGGCGAACAACGGCGCGTATTGCAGCGACGGACCGCTGCCAGCTGAGAATATTGCGATGTCCGGAACCGCCGCAATGGCGTCTTCCACTGAGACCACATTACACTCTTTCCCCGCAAAGGTCACCTTTTTGCCCACCGACTTGGCAGAGGCTGCAGGCAGAAACTCACATTGACCGAATCCTCTTTCCTCTAATACTTTACGCATTTTACCGCCCACCAAACCGGTGGCACCAACTAAAGCGATTTTCATAATGTTTTAGATTATTGTTGAAAAATATTAACAGTATAACATTGTTACCATGCAAAAGTAGTATTTTTGTTTTCTGAAAAACAGAGGGAAAATGAAAGAAATTAACAAAAGAAATTGGATTACGTGTATGCTGTGTGGGTTGTTTCTTTTAATGGGATATGCGGGAAAGGCCCAGGAGGAGATGAAACGATATGATGTGGTGATCAGCGAGGTGATGGCTGATCCGACGCCCGGGGTGGGCCTGCCTGCAGTGGAATATTTGGAATTGTACAACCGGACTTCACGCCCGTGCCAATTGCGGGGATGGTCGTTGCAGATCGGCACAACCATAAAAGAATTGCCTGACTTTTTGCTGGATAGCATGAGCTTTGTCAGCATTATTGCCAACAAAAACGAATCGATCTGGATGCCCATCTGTCCACATCATATAGTATTGTCATCATTGAGCATCACAGATGGTGGACAGCAGATCATATTATATGATGATCATAAACGAATAATTCATGCTGTTTTTTTTCAAAAAGAATGGCATTCCGAACCCATAAAGCGGGACGGAGGATGGTCGTTGGAGATGAAAGACACGGATTTGCCCTGCTGGGGAGAGAACAACTGGGACTCATCGGTGGATGAATCCGGAGGAACGCCAGGGCGCGCCAATTCGATTCGACAATCCCTGGAAGATGCCAGTCCGCCGGAGATGGAACGCATCACTTTGTTAGACAGCCAGACCATACGGGTGTTCTTTTCCGAGCCGGTTTGTGTTCCCGATGGAGATGGTGATGCACTGTTTCACATCCGGCCGGAGCTTCCCATTGCGCAAATGCGGGAAGTGCCGCCGTTTTTTTCAGCCTTGGATGTTTCCGTGACATCAACGCCGCACCCGACCATCCAATATCGTTTGGATGGCAGTTGCCGGATTCGCGATTGCGCAGGAAACAGGTTTCCAGAGGGCAACGGATTGCCGTTCGGACGTCCAACACAACCCTTGCCTGGAGACCTGATAATCAACGAGGTGCTTTCCCATCCGTTTGACGGAGAGGATGCCGACTTTGTGGAATTATTCAATAATTCATCCTTTATTATAGATTTAAAAGATGTTAGAATAGGTTCGGGTGGCGACACGATGCCTCTGAGATCGGTGGGGGCATCCAATGGTTTCCAACTGATGCCGGGTGCCTATTGTGCGTTGTGCAAAAAACGCAAGCTCACGCAACGACAGTATTACTGTCGCAATCCGGACGCACTCCATTCGTGCGATTCGATGCCGGCATTCGCCAATGCCAACGGAGTGGTATTCCTGACCACTCGGTCGTTGCGTGTTCTTGACCGTTTTGCCTACGATGAAAAGATGCACTTCCCAGGACTGACATCAACGGAAGGGGTTAGTCTGGAGCGCATTCACTCTGACCGGCCCACACAAGATCCGGGCAATTGGCATTCGGCATCTTCAACAGTTGGATTCGCCACTCCGGGATACAAAAACTCGCAGGATGGTTCAGATGCAGACTTTGATGCACTTGTTATTAGTCCGGAGGTGATTTCTCCCGATAATGACGGTTTTGAGGATTTTGCAGAAATACAGCTGACATTCGAGGACATGGAGAACCAGGTTTCCATCCAAATCTTTAACCATAAAGGTTTTCTAATCAAGCAGTTGCTCAACAACGTCCCTTGTGGCCGGGAAGTGACGTGCCGATGGGACGGAGAGGATGGGGTGGGGAATCCCGTGCCGACGGGCATGTATGCCGTAGTCGTGCGATGGTGGAACGCCCAAAGCCGACGCACACACTCTATCCGGAAGGTTGTTTCCGTATATCGACCGCACTGATCAGGCCCGTGACACTTTTCCTATGCGCTCCGTTTCATGGCGGCGATGGAAAGGAACAGGCCAAGGATCACGCTGCACAAGGCGGCGAAGAGCACTTGCATGTCCTGCGGCAGGCAGAAGGTGAGCGTATGAGCCGGAATCCAGAACAAAGGAATGGTTTTCTTGAAAACAAAACCCCACTGCACGCCCCAGTCCATCTGGGTTATATACTGTTTAACAGGCATGGGTTTCACCAATGCGGATACTCGTCCATCGTGGGCGGCGATATGCATGTCGCAAATCTTATGCACGGTCATGAAAACAGGTGCGAATGCAGTGTTCATCATCACGCTGACGCAGAAGGCTCCTAACAGTTTCAGCCCGGAGAACGAACTGTTCATGGCCTCACTGATGCCGCTGAATGCCAAATAGCGTTCCATAAACCCAGGCACCCCTATACGGAACACGCTCATAGCCAACGCAATCCACATACCCAGAAGGCCCCAGACTATGAATTTGGGCAGCAAACCGAACCCTTTGTGGTAATAGTGTCCGTTTTTGATACGGGTGCCGAGCATCTCCCCGAAAGTGGCCAGAATACCGAATTTCAGGAATGCCATCCACAACGGGAAGTTTTTGTTGCCGGCACAATAGGCATCATAAACGGCGTCAAACAGGAAAAAAGGAGCAAGGAACACCACCACAATGGCGATGACGATAAAATCACTTTTTTTCATAAAGCGTTATATGTCTGATAGTTTTACAATACTGGAATCTTACAAGCTCCATTCGGCTCCGTCTTTCGTATCTTTGACGGTGATGCCTGCCTCTTTGAGTTCATCCCGGATTTTATCGGAGATGGCCCAGTTCTTGTTGGCCTTGGCATCCTGACGGATAGAGAGCACGAGGTCCATCACCTTGTTCATGGCCTCGCTGTACTTGTCGGCCACGTTGGCGGTTTCCGGCTTCATACCCAAGATGTCAAAGAAGAAGGTGCGGTAGGTCTGGGCCAGGAGGGCTATATCCTCGGCCGTCAGCGCCATGTGACCGTCCTTGACGGCATTGATGATACGGGCCGCTTCGAAGAGTTCGGCGATGACCTTTGGCGTATTGAAATCGTCGTTCATGGCATCATAACAACGCTCAACCCATTCGGCAATATTCTCGTCGGATTTGTCGGAGGTTTTGAGCTTATCGAGGTGCCGTTCGGCGGCATACAGCTTCTCCATGCCCTTTTCGGCGGATTGGAGAGCCTCATTGCTGAAGTCAACCGTGCCGCGGTAATGGGCCTGGAGGACAAAATAACGGATGGTCATTGGAGAGTAAGCCTGCGTGAGCATCGGATGCGAGCCCGTGAAGAACTCGTTGAGGGTGATGAAATTACCCAGCGACTTGCCCATCTTCTGACCGTTGATGGTAATCATATTGTTGTGCATCCAGTAGCGCACAGAACTCTTGCCGTTAGCCACGGTACTCTGACACACTTCGGATTCGTGGTGCGGGAACAACAGATCCATGCCGCCGCCGTGGATATCGAATTGTTCGCCTAAGTATTTGGTGCTCATAGCTGTACATTCGATATGCCAGCCAGGGAAGCCCACGCTCCATGGCGAATTCCAGCGCATAATGTGCTCGGGTGCGGCCTTTTTCCAAAGGGCGAAGTCGGCGGGATTGCGCTTCTCGCTCTGGCCGTCCAACTCGCGGGTGTTGGCAATCAGCTCGCTCAGCACGCGACCCGAGAGCTTGCCGTAGCCGAAAGCCTTGTCGAATTTCTCCACATCAAAATAGACGGAACCTTCCGACACATAGGCATAGCCTTTGTCAAGGATTTTTTGCACCATCTCAATCTGTTCGATGATGTGACCGGAAGCACGCGGCTCGATGGAGGGCCCCTTCACGTTGAGGGCCTCCATGGCATGGTGGTAGCTGTCCATATAGTATTGGGCCACCTCCATAGGCTCAAGCTCTTCCAGGCGTGCTTTCTTGGCGATCTTGTCCTCACCATCGTCGGCATCGTGCTCCAGATGGCCCACGTCGGTGATGTTTCGCACATAACGTACCTTATAGCCAATGTGGGTGAGATAGCGGAAAACGATGTCAAAGGTCACCGCCGGGCGCGCGTGGCCCAGATGGGGCTCACCATACACCGTGGGGCCGCACACATATAAGCCCACATGGTCGGGAACAATGGGTTTCAGAAGCTCTTTACGCTTTGATAAAGTATTGAACAATAAAACTTTGCCTTTGTTGTCAGTTGGATTCATATAATTGTATTGTTTAATTCAAGAAATCGGGTGCAAAGGTACGGAAAAATGTTGAGAATTGATTATTTTTGCAGCCAGAATAAACATTTGTTATTAAATATAAATTATTGTCTCGAAAATTCGAAAAAGATGCCCTATAATGAAACCGAAATCCGACAAATCGTCGCCACCCAACGCAAATTCTTCCGCACGGGCGCAACACTGCCTGTCAAGTGGCGGATACAACAACTGAAGAGACTGAAAGCGGCGGTCATCGCACACGCCAACGAGTTCGAGGACGCCTTAGTTGCTGACCTCGGTCGGAGCAGGGTGGAGGCCTACCTTTGCGATGTAGGCCCTATCATTGTGGAAATCAACGAAATGCTGCGAGGACTGCGCCGCTGGTCACGACCGGAGTGCCACTTCAGCGGACTGATGTGCTTCCCGAGCACCGTCACTAAGGTCTATAAGATGCCCTACGGTGTCTCCTTGGTAATCAGTCCGTTCAACTTCCCGATTCTGCTGACCATCGGGGTGGTGGCGGCGGCGATGTGCGGCGGCAACACCGTGGTGATCAAGTCCAGCAGCAAGTCGGCGGCCTGCACCGAAATCCTCAAACGTTTCTTCGCGGAGGTCTTCCCGCCTGAATATGTCACCCTTATCGACGGCGGTCACGACGTGGCGGATATGTGCCTGGCGCAACGCTTCGACAAAATCTTCTACACGGGCTCGCCTGCCGTGGGCAAGCATGTGATGGCCGAGGCGGCCAAGAACCTAACCCCCGTGGCGCTGGAGCTGGGCGGCGAGACCGGCAACTGGTGCGTGGTGCGCAAGGATGCCGACCTCAAGGACGCGGCCCGCAAGATCGCTTTCTTCAAGCTTTGCAACGCGGGACAGATCTGCATCAACATCAACCAGATAGCCGTGGCCGAAGAAGTCGCAGAACCCTTTCTGGCAGAACTCAAGAAAGCCTTCACGGCACAGATCGGCGAGCATCCGGTGACCAATCCCGAGTACCCGAAACTCATCACAACGGCTGCCTATGACAAGTGTGCGGCGTTGGCAGACGAGTACCACGACCGCATCGTCTATGGCGGCACTGGCGACAGAGAGAGTGGCAAGTACGCCCCCACCATCATCTATCCGGTTGATAAGGACGAGCATATTGTACAGCACGAGCTGTTTTGTCCTTTGCTGCCCGTGGTGCCCTTCAAGGACGCTGAGGTGGATGCGCTGATGGAGACCATCTCCGACCGAGAGCATCCTTTAGCCATGTATTTGTTCACGAAGAATATAACATGGGCAAAACGTGTAATGCAAACACAACAATTCGGTGGCGGTTGCATCAACGAGGTATGCATCCACATGATGGTGAAGGGTGTGCCGTTCAACGGTGTTGGTCATTCCGGTATGGGGGCCTATCACGGCGAGTGGGGCTTCCGCGAGTTCACGCACCCGCAAACGGTCCTCAAGGGCCGCACCCGCTTCAACTTGCCCCTGCGCGAGCACCCATACACAGGAAAGGCGGGCGAGTGGAAAATGAAACTGCTGCGGTGGTTTGAACGGTGATAATGGTTATGGAAGCTGGGGGAGATTCGCTTCCCTGCTTATATCCTGCAACTGAAATTCGGGAACAAAACACAAAATCTATGGCAATGGTCTGACGTGTTCCCATTTTCTTTTCGTATTTTTGCATTTCTTAAATATGGATTATGAAACAGACATTTGCACTGATCTTTTTGCTTTTTGTGTTTCTGACAATCGCCTCGACGAACCTCTATGCGCAGCAGGTGGGCGTGATCCCAACCCCGCAACACGTTGAGATACAGGAGGGTTATTACACCGTGCCTATGGGACCGTATTGTCTGGAAACGCATGAACTCATTTCCTCGTTTCCTGTGGACACCAATGCCGACCAAGGCTATATTCTCGAAGTGCGGGAAGACGGCATTATGGTCCAGGCAATTACTGAGTTAGGTCTCTTTTATGGACATCAGAGCGTTAAGCAGCTGATCCGACATTATCAAGATGAGCAGGGGAAAATACGGATTCCCTGTATGCGCATCGTGGACTATCCCAAGTTAAAATACCGGGGCTGGATGGACGACATCAGCCGCGGCCCGATTGTGAACATGGACTTCCTCAAACGGATGATAGTCATCATGTCGGAATATAAGATGAACTTCTTCAATCTCTATACCGAACACGTCTTTAAACTGCCCGAGTACCCCGACATTGCCCCCACAGACGGTCTGACAGCATCGCAAGTGTTTGAATTGGAGGAGTTTGCAAAACAATACCATATTGAAATATTCGGTAACCAACAATGCCTGGCCCATGCGGAGAAAACATTGCGTATTCCCTATTATCTGGATATGGCGGACACGAAGGCAAATTGGAATCCCGGCACGGAGCAAACATACAAATTCCTCAAATACCAGTTGGAAACGGTGGCAAATGCCTATTCTTCCCCATTCTTTAATATCAATTGTGATGAGACCGAAGCATTAGGTACAGGCAAGGCCGCTCATTATGTGGACTCGGCGGGCGGCGCCGCGCAGGTGTATGCGAATCATATCCTACGGGTGTACGATATTCTGAAACCGCTTGGCAAACGGGTGATGATGTGGGGCGACATCGCGGCCAAGGACTCTGCCATCACCGCCCAGCTGCCTCAGGATATGCTGATGCTGGTGTGGAGCTACGCCCCATCCGACAGTTATTCGGACATGATGGAACCATTCTCGCACAGGGGGCTGTCGTTCATGGTGGCACCCGGCATGAGCATGTGGGGCTCTGTTTTCCCAAGCTATGAGACTTACACAAAGAACATTGCCAACCTTGTGCGCGATGGACACCAACACGGTGCGTTAGGCATGATGAACACAGCCTGGGACGATTCGGGCGAATCGCTCATCAACAGCGCATGGCACGGCATGTGCTGGGCCGCCGAGATGGCATGGAAGCCGATTCTTCAGACCGACCCGCCCGCCGCCGACCGTGAACGCGAGGAGCGTCTGGCACAGTTCAACCCTTTGTTCGAGCAGCGCTTCCACGCACCGGAAGACCATTTCCAGCTGATGCGAGACTTGGAACACACCGATATCCCGAACTTCTTCAACAGCGGCGCATTGCACGAAAGTGTCTGGGATTTCTACTCTTCCAAGGTTTCGGACGAGGCCTTCAGGAAAAACCGCGAAGTATTTGACAAAATAGAGTCGGCACTTCCATTGTACCGCGCCGCTGACACGATGGAACCGTCGCCGTATAGCGCGCCGTTCCGCATCGCCTATTACGTGGCATTGCATCAACAGGCTGTGGCAAAGCAGAATATGATTCGTTGCATGTTGTATGATTATAATTTGAATAATAATCGTTTTTCCCGCGATGATATCGAAAAAAGCATACAAGAGGAGCTGACTTTATTGCACCGCGTGAAGCGAATGTACATGCAGTTGTGGGACGAGGAGAATCGTCCTTACAGCCGTCATATTGTGGAACAACGCTACGACGCGCTGGCCCGCGAACTGCTTGACGTGCCGAACCATGTGTTCATCTCCTCGGTGATGGACGGTCAGGGACGGGCGAAGGTTGCGTTGCACACGCTGTTCGGCGACCGTAAGATTTACTACACGGTGGATGGACGGGAACCGAGAGCCGGGGAGATGCTGTATGACAGCCCTTTTGTGCTGGACAGAACCGCCACAGTGCGGGCCATGACCATCAATGCGATGTCGGACCCGGTGCTAACGGAAAAATACGTTTTGTTGCACGACGGCATGGGGAGAATATCGAAGTTGAACACGAAATACTCCACCTATCGTCCGCAGTATGCCGCCGCCGGCACGATGGCCTTAGCCGACGGCCAGGTGGGCGGAGATTCCTATCTGGACGGCCGCTGGCAAGGATACTGGGGCGAGAATGCGGATGTGGAGTTCGACTTTGGTCGCAAAATCAAGGTCGGCAGCCTAAAAACCCGTTTTTTGCAGAATGTGCATGACTGGATCAAGTCCCCGCAGACCGTCGAGTTGTTTTTTTCCAAGGACGGACACAATTATTTCCCATACACCACGTTAACTGTACCGGATGTGAATTACCGCACAGGGGAGAACCGGATTTACACGCTTTCGGCGGACAATCTAACGTTGAAGACACGCTATCTGCGTGTGGTGGTGCGGAATGGCGGCCCTCTGCCCGAATGGCATCAAGCCAAAGGACAGCCTTCGTACATTTTTTGCGATGAGATTATTATAAACGAGAGATAAATGATTTTTGTTGAATTGTTGAAATGAAAAGATTATACGTTATTATTTTGTTGATTGGAGCAATGTCGGGGTTGTGGGCGCAAAATTCCTGCGGCACACTGACCGACTATGACGGGAATGAATATGCTACCGTTCAAATCGGCAGCCAGTGCTGGATGGCGCAGAACCTGCGTGTAACGCACTATGCCGATGGGCGAGCATTGACGTTGGGCGCGCAGACGTCGGCGGCCGGACGTTTTTACTATTACCCTGATAATAAAGCCGAAAATGCGGTCGCTTATGGCCTGCTGTACTCCTGGTACACGGTCATGGACGGTCATGCCACGTCGGAGGAGGTGCCGAGCGGCGTGCAGGGAATCTGTCCGGCGGGATGGCATCTGCCCTCCAACTTCGAGTGGATGGGCTTGGAGGATTTTCTCGGTTACAAGGAGGAATTCCGCTGTGGCACGGACGTGAACAACGTGGCCCGCTGCATGGCTTCGAAGACGGGCTGGCACTCGGACTTCATGACGCAGGGACAGCCGTGCTGTATTGTGGAGAACATGTCTGCCAACAACGCCTCCGGCATGAACGTGCTGCCGGCGGGCAGTTTTTTCCACACCATTGACGGTTTCGGCGTGGATGCCGGCTTCTGGACCGCCTCTGAAGGGAGCGATGTAAGTGCCCCGATACATCATTTTTATTATACCAACGCAGTGGTGGAAATCAACTGCACGCCCAAAGAAGCTGCTTATTCCGTGCGTTGCCTTAAGAACTAAACCAAACCAATTAAATTGTATCTTTGCCGCCCTAAATTGAGCATGATGAAAAAAGTATTCCGAATATGGCTTCTGACACTCCCAATGTGGCTGTTGTCGCCTGTTTTTGCACAGAATGATTTTGAAATTGCCAAGAATGTCAATATCTTTGTTTCCATTCTGAAAGACTTGAATGAAAAATACGCCGATGAGATATCGCCTGCCGCACTGACGCAGACCGCCATCGATGCCATGCTGAAAAGTCTGGACCCCTATACCGTCTATTATCCCGAGTCGCAGATTGAGGATTATAGAATGATGACCACCGGCCAGTACGGTGGGGTGGGTGCTCTGATTCAGCAACATGGCTCCGACGTGGTGATCTCGGAACCCTACGAGGGGTCTCCGTCGGCAAAGGCGGGCCTGCGAGCCGGCGATATCGTGCGCAAGGTGAACGGACAGAACCTTGACGGCAAGAATTCCAACGATGTGAGTACCGCCATGAAAGGCCAGCCAGGCTCCACTTTAGTGCTGGAAGTGTTCCGCCCATCAGAGAACAAAACATTGACATTTAACATAATACGCGAAGAGATAAAACTGCCCAACATTCCATATTCGGGCATCATCGGCGACAACGTAGGGTACATCAAGCTGGACCAGTTCACGGAAAAGGCCGGCTCGGAAGTGCTGGAAGCCTTCCAAAAACTCAAAGAACAGGGGATGAAATATCTTATCCTTGACTTGCGCAACAACGGCGGCGGACTTCTGGGTGAGGCCGTCCGCATCATGAACATATTCGTGGAACAAGGGGTAAAGATTGTGGAGACCAAAGGTAAGATCCCCGAGATGCAGAAAGTGTATAAAACGCCGGCGCCCGCCACTGACAAGGACATTCCCGTGGTGGTGTTGGTGAACGACTACAGCGCCTCGGCTTCCGAAATTGTCTCCGGCGCTTTCCAAGACCTTGACCGCGGCGTGATTGTGGGCAAGAAAACCTTTGGCAAGGGTTTGGTGCAGAATGTGTTACCACTTGACTACAACACCTCGCTGAAGATTACGGTGGCCAAATACTACATTCCCTCAGGCCGCTGTGTGCAGAATATCGAGTACTTTGAGAAAGACACGACCAAGGGTGCTTTCAAAATCCCCGATTCGCTTGCTGTGCCTTTCAAGACCAAAAACGGCAGAACCGTCTATGACAAGGGCGGCGTGGAACCGGATGTGCTCACCAAGGACAGCCTTGTGAGCGAGATTCTGGCTTCGCTGATCACCCACAACCTCGTGTTCGACTTCGCCAACGAATATCGAGCCAAGCACGAAACCATCGCACCCGCCGACCAATTCAGGGTGGACGACAAGCTCTATGCCGAATTTGTGGAGTTCCTGAAAGACAAGGATTACAGCTATAAGACCGAAGCCGAGGAGGCCTTGGCGGATTTCAAGAAGACCGCTGAGGAGACAAATTCTTTCAAGGCGGTGGAACCGATTTACAACCAGCTGAAAGAGAAACTCGAACAGGCCAAATCCCAGGATTTGCAAACCTATAAGAAAGAAATCTGCAGCTATCTGGCATCTGAGATCGCGGTCCGCTATTATTATCAGAAGGGCCGGATTATGAACATCCTGAGCGACGATCCGGATATTACGGTAGCCAAGTCCATCCTGTTGGACACCCCGCGTTATCGTTCCATTCTTTCGCCTAAAAAATAAATCCGATTGACACGAAGTAGGATTCACCGCACGTTTTATCTGCTTGGAATTGTCCTGATGATGATTTCCTTGCCCGTTTCGCATTTCCTCATGGGATTATCCACGTTTCTGCTTCTGCTGAACTGGATCGCCGAGTGGGACTGGCGTGACAAATGGGCGCGGTTGAAACGACATCAGGGATTTTGGGTGTTATCTCTTCTGTTTGTGTTTCTCCTGCTTGGCCTCGTCCGGGCCGATGATCCGGCGGGGATGCTGCACAAGCTGACCGCCAAGCTGGTCCTCTTCTTCGCGCCGCTGATTGTGGCCACCACCGAGCCGCTGACACGGAAGGAGCGCACTTGGACGTTTGCCGCTTTTGTGTTCTCCACGTTTTTCGGATGCCTGTATTCGCTGTGGTTCTGGCACGCCCATCCCGTGCAGAACGTACGCGAAATCTCCACCTTCATCGACCATATACGGTTCAGCCTCTGCGTAGTGATGTCCGTGGTATTCTGCGTGCATTATTTTCTGAAGATTGCGGACACATCCTGGAAGAAGATTTGTTCCGCACTGTTGGCAGTACTGTTTGTCCTGTATCTGTTTCTGGCCCAAACGCTGACAGGAATTCTGATTCTATTTGCAATTGTATTGGCTTACAGCGTGTTTTTGATGTTCACCATGCGTCGTGTCCCGGCTCGTAGGGCGATGTTATGGACAACGGTGGCAGTTGTGCTGGCAGCGGGAGCCTATATAGCCTATATCACGTATGATTATTTTCACGATCAGGATGTTACAATAACGGAAACAACTACCGCGTCAGGCAATCCCTATACATTCGATGAACAGTCGATGGTAGAGAACGGCCACCGAATCGGGTACTACGTGTGTTCTTCCGAGTTGCAAAGCGCCTGGGCCGCCCGTTCCGATTCCGCACTCACCCCTTGGATGGAGAGTACGCTGATCCGCTATCTTAATTCTAAAGGACTGCACAAGGATTCCGCCGCCGTGATGAGCCTTTCGCCCCAGGACATCCGCAATGTGGAAAACGATGTGGCCAATTACGACTACACGCGGGTGTTCGGCATGCGGCGGGCCCTGTATCCCACCTATTTCTGCATCTCCCTGTATCAGAAGAACCGCTATTTCGACAATTCCTCCCTGCTTCAGCGGGTGGAACTTTGGCGCGTGTCGTGGCTGGTAATCCGTGAAAACTGGCTCTTTGGTGTCGGGTTGGACAATGTGAAAAATGCGCTGAACGACCAACTGCGGCAGTGCAATTCGCCGGTGGTCGCACGCAAAAAGCAGGGCTGCCACAACCAGTACCTGACCTTCTGGCTCGGTGCCGGCATCCTGTCTCTGCTTTATTTCATCTTCGTGCTCGTCTATCCATTTGTCCGGATGCGCAACCGCATCACCTTTGTGTATGTGGCCTTCGCCATCCTGATGATCATGTCGTTTTTTATGGAAGACACACTCGAGACCCAGACCGGCTGCATCATGTTCGCCGTGATGAACCCGCTGCTGCTGATGGAAGGGTGGACGGAACACGAAACGGCGACCTCAACGATTGCTGGGGAAGAATAAAAGGTTATTTCAATGGAAAATCACAAGAGGGAAAGATCTCCTTTGCCTTCCCGGAGGATTTCTATCTTGTCAGAGGTGCAATCCAGCACGGTGGACGGCATATTGTCGCCGTACCCTCCATCGATGACAATGTCCACTAAGTCACCGTATTTCTCATGGATAAGTTCGGGATCTGTGGTGTATTCCACCACCTCGTCATCGTCCTTTACGGAAGTGGACAGGATGGGATGCCCTAATTGACGCACGATTTCAAGGATGATGTTATTGTCGGGCACGCGTATGCCGACGGTCTTCTTGTTGCTTTGCAACAGTTTGGGAACGTTGTTGTTGGCTTCCAGGATGAAGGTGAACGGTCCGGGAAGGGTTTTCTTCATGGTTTTGAAAATGGTGTTGGAAATCGGTTTAGTGAAATCGGAAAGATGACTGAGATCGGAGCAGATGAAGGTCATGGCACTCTTCTTTTTGCGGTCACCCAAAATTTCCGTGATGCGCTCGATGCTCTTGGGTTTGAAAATGTCGCACCCCATGCCGTAAATGGTGTCGGTAGGGTAGATGATGATCCCCCCATCGTTCAGACATTCCACCACGCGGTTGATGGCCCGCTGGTTCGGATTCTCCGGATAAATTTTCAACAACATGGTCCAACAAAATTATATTTATGGTAAACACTCATTCCCAATACCCAAATCACTAATCAGTAATAAAAAAAGGGTAAGCTACTTGCATCGCATCGCTACAACCGACGTACCCTTGCTGTATTCCTACCCTGGGGGAGTTAGAAGGGAGCAGATCGTACAAGACTTACCCGGCGGCAAAAGTATAAAAAAATTCGATGTGCGGGTTAATAACCCAAAATTTTCAGCATCGACTTGTAACTCTGTTCTTTAGCAAATAATTTGGTGCAAATCTCGCCCTCTTCATCGCGATAGATGATGATGTGTTTCGGAGCGGGGGTCATGCAATGCTGTATTCCACCATAGCCGCCGAGGGCATCTTGGTAGGCGCCGGTGTTGAACAGGCCGATGTACTGGATGTCCTCCGGACTATCGCCCAGCGGATAGTTCTCCGCATTGATTTGCGGAAGGAACACGGCGTTCAGGTGCGACTCGGAGTTGTAATAGTCGTGGCTGTCGCACGTGAGCCCGCCCAAGAAAACACGCTCGTATGCTTTGTCCCAATTGTTGATGGCCAGGATGATGAACTGCTGGTTGATGGCCCAGGTGTCGGGCAAGGTGGTCATGAAGGAACTGTCGATCATGTTCCACAACTCGCGGTCGTTCTGGCGC
Organism: Bacteroidales bacterium; assembly: GCA_016285145.1. Lineage (GTDB taxonomy): Bacteria > Bacteroidota > Bacteroidia > Bacteroidales > WCHB1-69 > F23-D06. The sequence continues at coordinate 31,660 of JAEEQE010000034.1, forward strand.
TTCTGCTGCAATATGGAAAAGAGGACGGCGCTGGCCTCGCCCACGGTATAGGATCCGAACTCGGTGAAGATGTCCGGTTCCTCCACACCCTCGCGGTTGCATATTGTCTTGATCTGCGACACAATCTCCTCTGCCATGTATTCGTAGTCGTAGTCGAAAGAGAGCGAATTCTTGATGGGGAAGCCGCCGCCAATGTTCAAGGAATCCAACTCGGGCGATATCTTTTTGAGCTCGCAATAGATGTTGACGCACTTGGTTAACTCATTCCAATAGTATGCCGTGTCTTGGATGCCGGTATTGATGAAGAAGTGCAACATCTTCAATTCAAACTTCGGGTTGTTTTTGATTTTCTCTTGATAAAAAGGAATAATGTCGTTGTAACGGATGCCCAAGCGCGAGGTGTAGAACTCGAAGCGCGGTTCCTCTTCGGAGGCGATGCGGATGCCGACTTTGCATTTATTGTTAATGTTGCGGTCAAGAAGATCAAACTCTTTCTTGCTGTCCAAAACAGGTATAGTGTTGATAAATCCCTTCTCCAACATAATGGATATATTGTCAATGTAGGGCTGTTTCTTGAATCCATTACACAATATGTAATTGTCCTTCTGGAACTGTCCGTTCTCGTAAAGCGTCTCAATCAGGTTCAGGTCAAACGCCGACGAGGTTTCCAAATGCACATCGTTCTTGAGCACTTCGTTCAACACAAACTCAAAATGGTTGCTTTTTGTGCAGTAGCAATAGTGGTATGAGCTCTTGTAGTCGGATTTCGCGATGGCCACGTTGAACCAACGCTTCGCCTTTTGTATGTTCTCCGAAATCTTGGGCAAGTAGGTTATCTTCAACGGAGTCCCATATTGCTTAATGATGTCCATAAGCGGTACGTCATTGAATAACAATTCGTTGTCTTCCACATTAAACTCTTCCTGCGGAAATTCGTAGGTCTGTTGGATCAGATCGATGTACTTGGTCTTCATCTTTAAAGCGATTAAATTAAAAACGCCGCAAATGTATAAAAAAAGTAAATCGGATGGCACATAAAAATGCTATCCGATTCACTTGGATTGCATTTTTATTTTCAATCCGAATCAATCGTGCTCGCGTCGGTTTTCACACTCGCAAATATCGGTAAACAAAATATTGGTATTAGGCAGGAGCTGTTGCATGGCTTCATATTCCGATTTTGTGAGCGGTATTTGGCGCAAATCCAATGTTTGCAATGTGTTCTTCAAGCATGAAATACTTTCAGGAAGCACATATAGGGGATTATTCCAAGCATCAATGGCGTTTAGCATTTTCAGATTTCCGATGGATTCAGGGAAGGTTTCCAGCAGATTCCGGCTGACATTGAGAAACCGTAATTCGGAAAGTTTTCCTATGCTTTCCGGCAGTCGCACCAGTTTGTTTTTGTCCAAATTCAAATACTGGAGGTGGGTCAACTTGTCGATTTGGGCATTGAGTGTCCAAAGTTTACAACCTTTCACGGTGAGTTCCCGAAGTTCTGTAAGCAGGAAGAGCTCTGCGGGCAGCGAATCGCGTGCGGGCAGTTTGGTCAGCTTTAGCCGATATACGTTCTGCGGCTCTGTCAGAGCCTCCTCCAATGAGGTGTAGGTTCGGCCATTGTCGTTGGGACCGTACAGTAATGTGGCGGATTTCTGTGCGTATGTGGCAAGGCTAAAAGCCACAAGCAAAAACAATATGGTCAATTTGTGTTTCATCGGTTTCCTATTTTTATCTCATCAATCATAATCCATGTTTTTTCCCCCGCCGCGGCGTGCCATGCGGGTAATTTCTCCACCGGCTCGGCCTCGATGCGGATGTATTTCACCCCATCGCTCGGGATTTTGTGGCGCAGGATGCAGACCCGTGGTTTGTCGTTCTCCTTTAACGTTGGATCAAACGGCAGCGCAACTTCCTCAGGTTGACTGTACTTCTTGCCGTTCTTGGAGTACGACACCAACACCCTCTGCGGCATAAAGACCCACTGTGAAGGGTGGTGCGCGAAACTCAGGGTAACAGTAAGAGAATCGGGGGTACAGTCCTGTCCGTTACAAATCCATCGTCTATATTCATAGTTGACGATCATCGGTTTTCCAAAGAAGCCAAACCATCCGTTATGAAAGTCGGCGGGGTTGCCGATTTTCTCGTCCACAAGGATCGTGTCGGCATCTTTGTCGTAAGGCGCTGTGGGCTTGGTGAGAAGCGTGATGGGATCCCAAGAACCTCTTCTTACGGGAAAATTGATGCATCGGGCAAACAAAGGATCCATATTCTTGGACTGATCCACGAAGAAATCTTCAAAGAACACATTCTCGCCGAGTTGCAAATGCAATTCCATAGAAACAACACGGTCTTCTATCAAATCTCTTTCGGCGACACCCGGACCGCAGGTGGCGGTGCCTAAGCCCGATTGGTCATAATCTACATTTAAAGTATAAGACCCTGCCCTTTTGAGCCCGTTGGTATGTTTGGCTTGTTCTATATTCTCATCATCGTAAGGATAAATGCTGAATTGAAAATCCTTCAAATGCCAACCCGAAAGTCGGGCGGAGAGCATCCGCTGGTGTTCTTTGTTGAAAAGCGATACATACCTCGTCCCCATTCGGTTGCCCGCCGCCTGCGGACGCACGTAATGGTGGAACAGGTCGTCCGTTGGCGC
>JAEEQE010000055.1 GCA_016285145.1 Bacteroidales bacterium
ACTCCGCATGCCCCCCCACACTCGCCGCAGGCGAACCTTTCTGTGCTTTCCGTGATTGCCGTGTGACCTCCCCTTTTTCACCACAGGCGAATCCCAGTGCCCTGCAAAACACGGGCAAATGACCTGCGTGCGCATCCGCTTCAGCCCTTCTTTCCGTCGGTTCAGCCCTGTTTTTGGCCGTTTCGGCCCGTTTTTCTTTTCCCGGATCCATAGGGATTCTATTTTCGCGGCCATAAAAAATGAGGAAATGAAAAACGTTAAAGTATTGATTATTACGGCAGTTATGATGTGTGCGATGCCTGCGGTTTTGGCACAACAGGTCTTGAATTTGGAAAAATGCCATGAATTGGCCCTCGCCTCGAACAGCCATCTGAAAATCGCGCAGGAGCGTGTCAAGGAAACGGAAGCGCTGAAAGGGGCTGCTTTGGCGCAGTTCTTTCCAAAAGTCAGTGTGAACGGCACTTATAACTGGAATCAGAAAAACATCTCTCTGCTGAGCGACGAACAGCAAGGCGCCATCAACAACATGGGCACCACGGTGATGTCGCAGGTGACCCCGGCCATGCAACCGGTCGTCATGCAACTGATGCAAAGCGACCCCCAGTTAGCCATGACGTTAGCGCAGAGTTTGGCTGGAATGAATGTGGAAGAAGCGTTAAACGGCGTTGGTCATGAGATTACGGATGCCTTCAACATCGATACGAGAAATATCTTTGCGGGAGCTGTCACGGTATCGGAACCCATTTATCTGGGCGGCAAAATCCGTGCCATGTATAAAACCGCAAAACTCACCAACCAAGCGGCACTCCTGCAGGCGGACCAGACACAGGAAAATCTGCTCATTCAGGTCGATGAAGCCTATTGGCGGGTGATTTCATTGCAACACAAACAATCACTTGCCCATCAATATTGCAATCTTTTGGATACGTTGAATCAAAACGTGGAAGCGATGGTGGCCGAGGGCGTGGCCACGCAAAGCGACCTGACGCAAGTGCGTGTGAAACTTAACGAAGCGCAGATGAGTCTGACCAAAGCGGAAAACGGCTTGGCATTGTCGAAAATGGTGCTTTATCAGCTTTGCGGACTGAACCTGACAGGCGATTACGAGATTGCCGAAGAAGAGGGCATGAGGTCTTTTCAGCCTGAGCAAACACTTGACATGCAGAATGTTTGGAATAAGCGGAAAGAGATCAAACTACTGGAAATCGGCGATCAGATGGCCAAGACGAATGTGAAGATGGCTACATCCGGCTTGCTGCCGAATGTGGCGGTGACGGGGTCGTATTTGGTGAGTAATCCCAACGTTTTCAACGGTTTCAGGAATAAGTTTGCCGGAATGTTCACCGCCGGAGTGGTCGTCAATATCCCTATCTGCCATGCGGAGGATTTCCTTGCCGTGAAGGCGGCCAAGCACAAACGCAATGAGGTGCAGTATGAGTTGGAGGAAGCGCGAAACGCTATCGAGCTGCAAGTCAATAAGCTAAATTATGAGTTGGAGGTGGCGAACAAGAAACTCGTGCAGGCGCAAAGCAACCTGCTGAATGCGGAGGAGAACCTTCGTCTGGCGAATGAGTCGTTCGAGGCGGGCGTCATCAACAGCAGCGACCTGATGGCGGCGCAGACGGCCTGGATGTCGGCGAAATCGGAAGTGGTGGACGCGGAAATTGAAATCCGTATGGACTACCTCTATCTGCAGCAAGCCCTGGGAAATAACTGAAACCTGAAACCTGAAACCTGAAACTTGAAACCTGAAACTTGAAACCTGAAACCATATAATGTAGAATACGAAAAAACAAACAGATATGGAAAAGACAAACAAAAACTTATGGATTGGTATTGGTGTGGTGATTGCCGTGGTGCTCATCGTCGCCTTGATTGGAGTGGTAGCCTTGCGCCCCGAGCCGGAAGTTCTGATGGGCGAGGTTGTGGCCAACGAATACCGTGTCGCCAACAAGGTGCCTGGCCGGTTAGACACTCTTTACGTTCAGGAGTCCTCGCAAGTGCATGCCGGCGACACCCTGGCCTTCATCAGCAGCCCCGAGGTGGATGCCAAGCTCACGCAGGCGAAGGCCGCCCGCACCGCCGCATCCGCGCAGAGCAGCAAGGCCAACAGCGGCGCTCGTCAACAACAGATAGCCTCTGCTTACGAAATGTGGCAAAAGGCGCAGGCTGGCGTGGATATCGCCAAGAAATCCTACGACCGCGTGCAGGCTTTGTACGACAAGAAAGTGGTTTCCGCGCAAAAACGCGATGAGGTCGAGGCTCAGTATAAGGCCGCCATGGCTACAGCAAACGCCGCTAAACAGCAGTACGACCTTGCCATGGAAGGTGCGCAAAGTCAGGACAGGCTGGCGGCACAGGCACTCGTGGCGCAAGCCAGCGGCGCCGTGTCGGAGGTGGAATCCTACATCCACGACCGCTTCCTCATCGCACCCTGCGACGGCGAGGTGATGGAAATCTACCCCAAGCGCTCGGAATTGCTGGGAACGGGCTCTCCCGTGATGTCCATCCTGGACATGAACGATGTCTGGTTCACCTTCAGCGTGCGCGAAGACCTGCTCAAGGATTTGAAAGTGGGCAACGAGGTGGAAGTGCAGATTCCCGCGCTGGGCGAGCAGACCTACAAGGCGAAAGTCACCTACCTCCGCGCGATGGCCTCTTACGCCACATGGCGCGCCACCAAAACCAACGGACAGTATGACGTGAAGAGCTTCGACGTCAAATTGGTTCCTCAAGAGAAGATTCCGGACATGCGTCCTGGCATGACGGTCATCATAAAACGTTAGTTCCGTTCATCATATTCATTGCATCATGAAACATCTGTGGAACTGCTTCTGTAGGGAGCTGGGGCTGATTAAAGAGAGCCCGCGCTACCTGATTCTGCTCACGGCGGGCATCCTTTTCAGCTATGTCTTCTTTCTGACGTTCATGCATGAAGGACAACCGGAGAACCTGCCTATTGCAGTGGTGGACCAGGACGGCAGCTACCTTTCGCGCCGACTGTGCCATGAAATTGACGCGACCCAGGGCGTGGATGTCGTGGCCGTCTATAACAGCCACAGCGAAGCGCGCGAGGCCATGCAACGACAGGAAATCTTTGCCTTCCTGGAAATTCCCGCAGGCACCTATTCCGAAGTGCTCGACTTCAAGACCCCGCACCTCGCACTCTATTCGAACAATGCTTACTTGTTGGCAGGAACCCTGAGCTACAAAACGTTAAGCACCATCGGAAAACTCACTTCCGCAGCGGTGCAACGCGAGGTGATGCGGAAAAAAGGCTATTCCGAAGACCAAATCATGGGGATGATCCAGCCCATTGAAATCGATGCGCACCTGATCAGCAACCCCTGGGGCAGTTATCTGCCATATGTGCTCACCACGATGCTTCCTGGAATCATCGGTGTGATGGCACTGCTGCTTACTGTCTATTTGGTGACCAACGAATATAAACTGAAAACCGAGAAACTTTGGCTTTCAACCGCTGGCGACAATATGCTTAATGCACTGATCGGCAAATTGTTACCCTATACATGTTGGTTCACCCTGATAGGCATTATCGGCAACATGGTGATGTTCGGATTCAGCCATTTCGTCTGTCTGGGTAGTTTCTTTGCCCTTTCGGTGGCACTGCTGCTGTTCGTGATGGCGATGCAGGCAATGGGCGTGTTTCTTGCCGGACTGATTCCTGACCAACATCTTGCAGTCAGCGTCGCCGCCATTTACGGAATGCTATCATTCTCAATGTCAGGATTTTCCTACCCGGTAGTCAGTATGCCCCCCGCCTTGCAGGCCATCAGCTACGTATTCCCGCTGCGTCACTATTACTTGACCTATGCGGACGTGGCGATGTTTGGCGCTACCTTTACGCAGTACTGGTCACATCTTTGTTGGTTGCTGTGCTTTATGATGGCAGGCTGCATTGGCGGATTGCTGCTGAACAGATGGGCCAAGAGCAATTCGGATGACGCGGCTATAGAGTGTTAATATGGATAAACAGAAGATTATGAAAAATTTTTGGCATAATATAACGTCGGGATTGAAGGATATTTACGATGTTTTCACGCTGGAATTATACCGCATTTTTACCGATGGGGGAGTGATGCTGATATTCTTCGTGGGTTCGTTGCTCTATCCCCTGATTTTCGGGGCGATATACAAGCACGAATGTATCCGGAATTTGCCAGTGGCGGTGGTTGATGATTCACAAAGCGCTCCGAGTCAGCGGTTTATCCATGAGTTGGATGCCACGCCTGAGGTCAACGTCAATTACAACTGCAACACCTTGTCAGAAGCGGAAACACTGATGCGTCAGCGCAAAGTCAACGGCATCGTCTATTTCCCGAACGACTACAGCGACCGTTTGGCGAAAGGGGAGACGGCACGGCTTTGTCTCTTCTGCGACATGAGCAGCTTCCTCTACTACCGTAGCGTATTCACCGGTGCCAGCAGCGTGATGCTGGACGAGATGAAACATATCGAACTCGAACGCTACGCCATGGCCGGAGTGACGGGACAGGATGCCGAAACGGCCATTACGCCAGTGCCTTACGAGGATGTGAAACTCTTCTCCCCGGCGGGAGGGTTCACCAGTTTCTTGGTTCCGGCACTCTTGGCGTTGGTCATCCATCAAACCCTGTTTCTCGGCATCGGCATCCTTTCGGGCACGGCGCGCGAAGAGGGGCAGACTGTCGCCATCGTTCCCGAACGTTTGCGCAACAGAAGTGTCTATCGGGTGGTCATAGGTCGATCGTTGGCCTACTTGATGATTTACATCCCATTGGTAGCCATCGATTTAGTGCTGCTTCCGCGGGTTTTCGGACTGCCCCACATCGGTCGTCTCGACGACCTCTGTCTCTTCTTCCTGCCGTTCTTGTTAGCCACCATAGCGTTCAGTATGACAGTGGGTTCCTTCGTGCGACAACGTGACACGGGCATCATTGTCTGCATCTTCTTCAGTGTGGTGTTGCTCTTCTTGTCGGGGGTGGTCTGGCCTCGCTCCAACATGCCGCTGTTCTGGAAGTATTTCTCCTACTTGTTCCCCTCCACACACGGCATCCAAGGCTTTATCCGAATCAACTCCTTGGGCGCGCACCTCAAGCAGGTACAATTTGAGTACCAGATGCTTTGGGTGCAGTCGGGACTCTATTTCCTGATCACCTGTCTGCTCTATAGAGTGAAATTCTTCAAATACGAAGACAGAGCCGTGTGTATTTGAATTTTATGTTATTTTGCAGCTTATTTGAAAAAATATGGTTGCCAATACGAAAAACAGAAGACTTCCAGGGTTTCGGCTGAAGCCGTTGCACGTGATAAACCCCTTCACGGTGCGGAACGCCCTCTGGCTCTCCTTGCCAGCGGGAATCATTCTCACTGGAATCATGACCTTAGGGCATTTGGACACCTCCACTTGGACGATTGCATCCAGTTACCATCCTGCATTGAGTTTGGCGCTGAATTGCGGACTCTTTTTCGTCCTTTTTCTCTTTGTTTTCAGTGTGGTGAAAAGCAAACTGCCCGTGGCGTGGCGATTTGTGTTGGCCAGCGTCGGCTCTTTGCTCATCGCCGCGATTTTCTCGCTGCTCTCTGTTGGATTGCAACATGTTGTTTATGAAGGGTTTATGGTTGAACAAGCCTATGGCAGCAACGTGATTAAGGACGGGTTGATTGTCATCACGACCATCATGATTACGCTGCTGATTTTTAGTCTGAACCACCGCCATCAGATGATGTTGGAGAATGAACGGCTACAGTCGGAGAACTTGTTGGTGCGTTATGAAACCCTTGAGAGCCAGTTGGACCCGCATTTCCTGTTCAATTCGCTCAACACGCTGAGCGGTCTGATAGGAATGGATGACGACAAAGCGCTGGAGTATTTGCAGCAGTTGGCATCAACCTATCGCTACACTATCCAGCAGAACAAACTGGTGCCGATCGAGGAGGAGCTCCGCTTTGCGGATGCCTATCTTTACATGATGAATATCCGCTACGGCAGCAATCTGAGGGTGGTACGCCTGTTGGATGGGGTAGAGGGCTTCGTGGTGCCCATCAGCTTACAGCAGTTGATTGAAAATGCGCTGAAACACAATGTGATAAGCGACAAGCATCCGTTGGAGATTCGTGTTGAGGCAACCGACAAAAGCACATTGCGAGTCAGCAACCGCATTTGTCCCAAGGAGACCACCGCTTCCGAGGGCATCGGCCTCACCAACCTGGACAAACGCTACGAACTGATTGCTGGCGAGCACATCTCCATGCACAGCGACAACGAGATGTTTGTGGTGGAAATCCCACTGATTCCCAGACAGAAGGCGATGGAGATTCTTGAAAAAATGAAAGAATAGGTGATGCTATGAAAAAAGTGGTCATTATTGAAGACGAGGCGATTGCGGCTCAAAGATTGTCGAAAATGCTGTCGGAGGAAAATTCCGATTTGCAAGTAGTGCAGGTGCTTCAAACGGTGGAAGATACGGTGGAGTGTTTTCAGACGAATCCCACCCCCGATCTGGTGTTCATGGACATCCACCTCGCGGACGGGCTGGCCTTCCGCATCTTCGACAAAATCACCATCGACTGTCCGATCATCTTCACCACTGCCTACGACCAATATGCGTTGCAAGCTTTCCAGGTGAACAGCATCGACTATCTGCTGAAGCCCATCAATCGTGAGGATTTGCAGCGGGCATTATGCAAATTCGGGAAAATCGAGGGAAAAGCCCCCGTGGCGGAAAACAGCCAGCTTTCTGCTTTGATGGAGATGTTTAACCGGCAGACACGGCAATACCAATCCTACTTCCTGATTCCGGTAAAAGACAAGTTGGTTCCGTTGGCCATCGCGGAGGTGGCATATTTCTATTTGGAAGACAAGGTATCACGAGCCTTCACGTTCGATGGAAGGACCGTTGTGGTGGGCAAACCTTTGGATGTTATTGTGGAACAGTTGGATCCGCATCTCTTCTTCCGCGCCAACAGGCAATACGTGGTGGCTCACAAGGCCATCGAGAGCATTTCGATGTGGTTCGGCGGCAAGCTGAATCTTTCCCTTTCTGTCAAAGTCCCCGAACGCATTTTGATCAGCAAGGCCCGTGTGCCTGAATTTAAGGAATGGTTTACGGCGTGAACGGAATGGAACTGTTTGGGAGAATCCTGTTTCCCGAAACAGAATAAAAACGCACGACCAATACAATGTCCGTGCGTTTCGTGTTTCGTGGTTTGCGGTGAACCCGCGTGGGAGGTTACCCCGCGATGATTCTCGTGCCGCAGTTGGGATCTTGCAGACGACCGGCCTCGGTGATGATGCAGGTCTTGCCGCTCTTTTCGACGTATTGGATGGCGGCACGCACCTTCGGTGCCATGGAGCCTTCGGTGAAGTGCTTCTCTTCCAGATATTTCTTGGCTTCGCTCACCGTGATGGTGTCCAACGCCTTCTCATCGGGTTTGCGGAAGTTGATATAGACTTTCGGCACGTCAGTGAGGATGTAGAACTCGTCGGCGCCGATCTCCACAGCGGTGAGCGCGGAGGCCAGATCCTTGTCGATGACCGCTTGCACGCCCTTCAGGTAACCATCTTTCATGGCCACGGGGATGCCGCCGCCGCCCACTGTCACTACGATGATGCCTTGCTCGGCCAATTGTTTCACCAACTTGACGTTCTGGATGCGCAGCGGTTTCGGGGAGGCAACCACCTTGCGCCAGCCGTTGCCCTTGGGGTCTTCGCGGTAGATGTCGCCGGTCTCCTCATGGTACTGGTCGGCTTCTTCTTTGCTGACGTATGGGCCAACGGGCTTCGTGGGGTTCTGGAACAGC
>JAEEQE010000056.1 GCA_016285145.1 Bacteroidales bacterium
AGGCATACTTGAGGCGCACCTCACGGTCGATGGAGAGACGGTAGAACTTCTTGTCGGCGTTCTCGCGGAAGTCGGCGCGCTCAATCCAGAGTTCCTTGGAGAAGGGCACCGTGCGGGTGCCGGCCTCGGGGTCTTCCGGGTTGTTGACGGCGGTCATCTCCTCCACCTGGCCCTCGGGATAGTTGTCGATGATGAGTTTCACAGGATCCAGCACGGCCATCGTGCGGATGGCGGTCTTGTTGAGGTCCTCGCGCACGCAGTGCTCCAGCAGCGACACGTCGATGATGTTATCGCGCTTGGCCACGCCGACGGTCTCGGCGAAGTTGCGGATGGCGGCGGGCGTGTAGCCGCGGCGGCGCAGACCGCAGATGGTCGGCATACGCGGGTCGTCCCAACCATTGACGTAATGTTCCTTCACCAACTGCAACAGTTTGCGCTTGCTCATGATAGTGTAAGTCATATTGAGGCGGGCGAATTCGATCTGTTGCGGGTGGTGGATGCGCAGCGCCTCGCAGAACCAGTCGTACAGCGGGCGGTGTACCTCGAATTCCAGCGTGCAGATGGAATGGGTGATGCCCTCGATAGAGTCGCTCTGCCCGTGGGCGAAGTCGTACATCGGGTAGATGCACCACTTGTCGCCCGTCCGGTGATGGGTGGCATGCAGGATGCGGTACATGATCGGGTCGCGGAAGTGCATGTTGGGCGAGGCCATGTCGATTTTGGCGCGCAGCACGCGGCTGCCGTCGGGAAACTCGCCGGCGCGCATCCGGCGGAAGAGGTCGAGGTTTTCCTCCACGGAGCGGTTGCGGTAGGGGCTCTCGATACCGGGTGCCGTGGGCACTCCCCTGCCCTTGCTGATCTCCTCCTGCGTCTGGTCGTCCACATAAGCTAATCCTTCGTTGATGAGCTGTTCGGCCCAGAGGTATAATTGGTCGAAATAGTCGGAAGCATAGAACTCCTTGGCCCATTGGAAGCCTAACCAGTGGATGTCCTCTCGGATGGAATCGACGTACTCGGTATCTTCCTTCACCGGATTGGTGTCGTCGAAGCGAAGGTTGCAGAGGCCTTGGTATTTCTCCGCCATGCCGAAGTTGATGCAAATGGACTTTGCATGGCCGATATGGAGGTATCCGTTTGGTTCGGGCGGGAAACGGGTCTGTACTTTGGCATCGTTCTTTCCGTTCCTAATATCTTCTTCGATAATCTGTTCAATGAAATTCATCTCTTTTTAATTTTGATTGAAAAACAAGTCGCAAAAATACAAAAAAATGCGGCTTATGCTGCATCTGTGCAACATGAGCCGCAAAATTTACTCCCGAAGGAATCTTTTTAATCGGATAAGACCATGTGAACATCCGAGGTGTTGTACGTACAAATAGCCCAACGATTATAGGCATAAAGCTTTACGGTGGGCTTCTCTTTTGGTAGGAATTCAGCCTTCACCGTCTCGTTCTTGTAGGAAGGGCCATATCCCGTTGACACCGTAATGTTTGATACGCCCTCGTTCCAGGCATCTTGTCTGTTGCAGAACAGCGGTTCTTCTATTTGGAAGTAGAGAGCGACCACCTCCTGGTCTTCACCATATGGAAGAGCGTTGAACTCAAAACAGCCATGACCGTTGATGGAATAGTTGCCGTCACGAAGGTCGCAAATGACGGACTGGTCCGGCGTGGCATATACAACCGACAGATGGGGAGCTGGGCCACCCAGCATTAAAGAATCCGTCTCCGGATTATAATTAACATTCACAAACCAAGAACCCTGTTTCTGACACTCGATCGTAGCTGTTGTGGCGTTGGATGTGAAACCGTACATCCTATAAAAGTCGAAATTCCCATTAGGGATATAGTTTGCCAGAATCTCCTTTTCCGTAACTGTCCATCGGGCGCCCATAGCGCTCAAACTCTGGTTGTTGGTCTCTATCACACATTTCTCAACGCCCTTGACAAGCAACGACCACGATCCGCCGCCGTTTTCACGGATAGTGACATCTTTGAAATATTGCTGCGCAATGGAATCTTTCGCGCCCTCATCAGCGGAAAGCCATGTGTTGAAATTGAACGCCACATTGGCGAAACGCATCTGAGTGTTGCACAAACCGAATTGCCAGTATTGGAAAATGCTGTAGGCGTGTTTCATGGGGTTTTTCTTGGAATAATCGGATGGTTCCACCGTGCAGCTTACAAACGAACCTATCGCCAACAGGCTGATTATCATTATAGAAAATATCTTTTTCATAATCCAAATTGTTTAAGGTTTTTACTCGTTCTTTGCATTGAATCGATATCCGATGCCCGCGTGGATGAAGCCTTTGAAACCGCACCCGATCTCGGTGAAGCCGTAGAACTTGTGGCCTGCGGAGATACCGAAAAATGTGAGTTGCCAGGCGGGATGGAGATAGATGTCCACAGGTCCATCCTCCTTCTCGAAATTAAGCAAAAAACCGGTTGACACGCCGGAATAGAGCGTTACGTATTTTTTGTTCAAATAAGAGAAACGTACCGTGGGCAGGAAGGCGACCTGCGTCTCAGTATGGTTGCAGATGAAACTGTTGTCGCGTGCGTCATACACCTTTCCGAAGGTGCCCATGTAGGAGACCGATGCGCCTAACCAAAGGAAATTGCGCAAACGGAACATATACCCTAATGAGATCGGACAAGTGGCAATATAATCACTGTGGTAAGGCATGGGGTTGAACCAGTCGTTAAGATTGTCCATAATATACGGACGATCCCAGATTAATTTGTCAAACAACCATCCACGTTGAAAATCGGCCATCCAAGGGTCGCCGATGCCGAGGCTGAGTTCATGGCGCGGGAAAATCTGCCGCCAGTCCGGCTCCTCCTGCGCCATGCCTGTGATGGACATGGCCGCCACGAAAAGCATAAGTACAAGTGTTTTTTTCATATTAAAGGTTTTATTAATGATTCCAAAACGACAAAGATGCTAACGTCAAATACCATATTAATAGTATAGCATCATCTGATTTTTTTTCGAAAAATTATCGGATATGCAATGCTCGGTGTATTTGCAGTGACAACCGCCAGCCGGGATTCGAAAGCACCGCCTGCACGCATGACGAGATGTTGGTGCGGCAGCGTTCGGGATTCTTGTCGAAGCAGGGTTGCAGGAAGCGGTGGTTGGTCATAATCGAAGCGTACTGCGCCAGATCCTGTCCGCAATAGACCACTTTCAGCTCGTTGCAGCGGGTGAGCACGCAGGGTTCGTCGCTGCCGCCTTCAAAAGCCCCTTTCGGGGAGAGCGTCACCCAGTCCAGCGACGGCGGCAGCTCCCGCGTGCCGTTGGTCTCGATGGTCACCACCCTACCCGTCTCCGCCTTGAGCGTGCGCACGAAGGCATCGTCGATAAACAGCGACGGCTCGCCGCCGGTGAGCACGACCATCTGTGCGTTCGGATAGCCGTTCACCTCGCGGACAATCTCCGGCAGCGACATCATCCGTCCCTCTTGGTGCTGCGTGTCGCAAAAAGCGCAATGCAGATTGCATCCGCTGAAGCGCACGAACACGGCAGGCGTGCCGGTATGGAAACCCTCGCCCTGCAGGGAGTAGAAAATCTCGTTTATCCGGTACATCTATTCGAAATTTTGAGGTGCGTCGTCGGCAATGTAGGAGGCTTTGTTGTCGCGCGACTCCCACACGTCGGCACGGTAGCATTGTGGCACGGTGTCCACAATCCAGCGGGCCAGATTTTCCGCTGTGGGGTTGAAATCCAGCACCTCGTTGAGATTCCGATGGTCAATCCTGCCGTGTATCAGCCGTTTGATTTCGGTGAAATCACACACCATGCCGTTGCTGTCCAGCTTTTCGGAGCGGCAATACACATTTATTTTCCAGTTGTGCCCATGCAGGTTCTCGCATTTGCTCTCATAATCGAGATACAACTGATGACAGGAGGAAATTTCTAAGGTCTTGCGTACGTAATACATTACAATTTACAATTAATAATTAACAATCAAAAATCGAAGTCGATCTCAAATCTCTAAGTTTCTTAGTTCCTTAACTTCTTAACTACTTAGTTCTTTACTCCTAAAGTTAATAATCAACCGCCCACGGCACGCATCACGCGTATTCTGTCGTGTCGTTGATGCCGGCGTCGTGGAGGGCTTCGATGCGCTCGCGGCAGGTACCGCATTTGCCGCAATGCTTCTCGCCGCCTTTGTAGCAGGAGTAGGTTTCGCTATAGTCAATGCCCAGATCTTTGCCGCGCAGGGCTATCTCCTTTTTGCTCAATCCGGTATATGGGGCAAAGACCTCCACATGCTCATAGGTTCCGGCGTACATCGCGTCCGACATCGCCCGGACGAACCCGGGACGGCAGTCGGGATAGATGGCATGGTCGCCGGCATGGTTGGCGATCATCACGCGTGTGAGGCCGTTGCTCTCCGCCAGACCGCAGGCGATGGCCAGCATGATGCCGTTGCGGAACGGGACTACCGTCGATTTCATGTTCTCGTCGTCGTAGTTCCCTTCTGGGATGTCATCGGCGGTCATCAGCAGGGCGCTCTTGAAATATTGGTGCATAAAATCCAATGGGATAATCAGATGCGGGATTTCCAGCCGTTTGCAATGCAGGATGGCGAACTCTCGCTCGCGGGCATTCTGCGTGGAACCGTAGTCGAAGGTGACGGCCAGCGCAATCTGCTCGCGATATTCGTACAGCATGGTGGTGGAGTCCATGCCGCCGGAGATGACAATGACGGAATTCTTCTCCATGGCGTCTATTTTTGATGAAAATTGGCTAACAGACGTTGCCGCACCATATCCTGATGTTCCGCATCCCCATAATTGGCGAACGGCTTGATGGAGATGCCGCCACGTGGGTTGAATAGCCCGATCACTTCCAAGTACTTGGGATCCATAAGCATCACCAAATCCTTCATGATGATGTTGACGCAATCCTCATGGAAATCGCCGTGGTTGCGGAAGCTGAAAAGGTAGAGTTTGAGGCTCTTGCTCTCCACCATGCGCACACGGGGGATGTAGTTGATGATGATATGCCCGAAGTCGGGCTGCCCGGTCTTGGGGCACAGCGACGTGAACTCGGGACAGTCCAAGGTCACAATATACTCGTTCTCGGGATGTTTGTTCTCAAAGGTCTCCAAAACATCCGGTGTGTAGTCGTAACTGTAGTGCGTGTTCTGGTTGCCCAAAAGCGTCACGCCGTCCAATTCTTTCTCGTTTCTTGACATATTCTATTAAATTCAGCCGAACAAAAATTCAAACTGCAAAGATACTTAAAAATTCCGCACACGGCGTGACAATCAGAAAAGTCCGCACTAATCGCGCAGGCAGCGGACGGAAAAAGCACGATACTTTGGGTCTTCGTCTTCAAACACCCAATCATAGCAATTTATCAAGCTGCGGGAGAAGGCACTGTTGTCTCTTTCAGTGGAGGACCAAAAATAGGCGCTTGTCCACATGCCATAGAACTCCAAATACTGGCCTAAACGATATGCGCCCGCAGGAACAGCAGAAAATCCCGTGGCATTATTGCTGGAAGGGTCTGTCACAATTTCACAACCAGTCTCAATATATGAATCAAGCGGGTTACTTCTCCAGCCCGTCTGCGAGGCCAACGCCTTAGCAATGGAATAGGACGAATCTCCGCACACAAACTGGCTCTGGCTACTCACATAATCCGTCAGTTGTGTCCACTCTGCATCCGATGGAACATGCCAGCCTTTTGGACAAATTCCCTGTACGCCGCTTGGATTGGCGTTGCTACCGCCAGCACCATGCATAACAGCGGGCCAAGTGTACAAATAACCGAAATCCTTTACTCTCTCTTCTTTTCCATTGGGATAATATCTATATGGTTGGTCTATAGCTGTTGTTGTACCTCCTACTTTCAGTTCTATCTCCGTTCCGTCGGCAAAGCGGGTGGTTTTGAGGTTCTCGGCCATCCACACCTGATCGCCGATGCGCACGGCATCGTACTTGTTGCCGTCGATATCCTTCACGGCATTGTGGATCACATCTGCCGTAACCGGATATTCACGCTCGTTTTCCTTTTCGTTCTCACGGTCGCATGCGGTGAGGGATAACGTCGCCACACACACCGAAGCAAGAATCAGAAGCATTGTTTTTCTCATTGTCCCTTTTTTATTAATGTGAATTAACGATACAAAAGTAGTATAATTCCAGATATGTTGGGGTAATAATTTATTGTTGACATCAAACATTTATATAATGGAGAATAATCATATGAATATCAGATATATAAATGGTATTTAGTGATTAGAATTGCAGATTTTTATGAAAGAATTTGGAGATTTTTTATGATAGAATCGGAGATTTTTTAATATTTTTGTCGCAACGAAAAAAAACGTGAATCCTATCATTCATTTCAGACTTATAATTCCACGATGAAAAAAATCCTCATATCAATCATTGTCCTGTTTCTGACCACAGCTCTTCATGCGCAGAACTGTGCCTATCTCGAGCCGTTGCGGGCGGCGACTATATATGCCAATTATCATTGCCCATTGGTTCTCCATTGCGATGGCGGTCCGGATAATGTCACCGTGGTCGCTTCCGTGGGTCGTGTCGAACAGGAAGGTGACCGCATTTATCTGATAGCGCCAGACTCTATGATAGGGAAGTTGGTGACGGTTTCCATCCTCGACACCAAAACGATGAAAGAGATTGGCTCTTCAAAATTCCGAGTGTATAAGGTTCCAGACCCATTTCCTGTTCTTGGCGCAAACATCAGCAACCCTTACAAAACTTATTGCTCGGCAAAAGAGATGTTGGAACATCCAATCTTACGGGCGCCTATGCACGGGGATTTTGTTTACGATATTAAATGGAAGGTGAAATCCTTCAGGATAACCATTGTCCGTAAAGGCAAGGTGATGGTGGATACCGTTTGTACAGGAGACACCATCCCGAAATCCCTCCAACAGGTTATCCGCAAGCTTCCACCCCGCGCCTCTGTCACATTTCGAGAAATTCAGGCGCACTCCTTTATCGGGGACCGGCGAATTGAGAATATGACGGTTTTTATTGAGTAAACGGCTGTAGCCAACCAATTATGATATATGCTGAAAAGTGATTCGATGGAGAAAAGCCCTTTCCACAACCTCGTGCTGGAAGCACGAAATTTTAGTAACCCCACACGAAACGAACGAAGAGAGTGCCGTGTGGGGAGCGAGACCGATGCGCGAGGATGCGTGTCGGAGACACGCTACAATTGCGAGATGAGCAGTAGCGTGCATCCTGCACGCTGTCAGCACATCGCATCCGTCACCCACACACTGCGCTCCACTCCGTTACGCTTGTGCGGGGTTAATAAGATGGCGTGCCTCCGACACGCTTGTCAGATTCCGCTGCAAACAGCGTTAATCCACCATAATAACACATTCCTATAAAACTCACACCATGAAAAAAGCGCTCCTATACCTTATTATACTATGCGCCGCCCTCGGCCTCTCCGCCCAGACCTTCACCGAGTGGCAGGACCCCGCCGTGTTTGAGGTCAACAAACTCTACCCGCGCGCCAATATCCCGCAGAATAAAGGCATCACAGACCATAATCCCTATTTTAAAACTATAGAATGGATGGCGTTCAACTATGTGCCTAATGCCGATGAGCGCCCCACAGATTTTTTCCGCACGGATTACGATGAAAGTAAAGGCGGCTGGAATGTGGAGTTCATTCCTCGAAACTGGGAACTGCATAAAGGATGCAATGGTGTAGAATGGTACGGCGTGCCCGTCTATGTGAACA
>JAEEQE010000035.1 GCA_016285145.1 Bacteroidales bacterium
ATTCTTTGCGATTTTAGGTCGCAAAATTACTCCATCATTTCAAATCGAAAAATCAAAGAACGCTTACATCTTGTTATATATCAATAAATTAAATGCCTAATTTAAAAATTTATCGCGACAGTAGTAAAAATGTTAATATTATTTCCACACCGTTCTCACCCGGCATACTTCCACCAGGTTCTTTTCGGAGTAAATGGAACACAGGAAATCATCAGGGGCAGTTTCCTGCTTCATGACAACATACCGGTCATCGGCGTGCGTCTGCTGCAAGTAGTTGATAGCCAAGAAAGAGAGTCTGTGCGTATCGTGAAACTCATTGTCAAAACTGTCCATCACCCACGTGACGTAGGCCGAGTTGTTGGCGTGACGGTTCATGTCGATATTGGAATAGACCACGGGCTTGAAGACGGGATTTTCGCAAGGCACACCCGTGCGCAGACGCGAGGCGGGAGCCTCTATTGAGTGCAACCCCTCCTGAATACCCAAATTGTCTTCGTAGGCACTCAGCTGCTGGGGCTTGCCATTGTCGTCCAATATCACCCAGTTGGAGGTGGAACGCACCAGTACTTCGCCATCCAATGTTTCTATTTGGTAATCACGGGGTTGGACCAAGAAGTTGGCCTTCTTGGGCCAAGTGAAGATTTCCACCTGCTCCTGCCATTCCGGCATCCGCAGGATCTCCACATCCATACGCGAGAGTGCCCAGAACTGGTTGACTTTGTGCAGGAAATTCCAGCCCACCCCCAAAAGATCGGCGTGGTTGACGGCCACCTCCTGCATAAGGTTGAACATCAGAGTCGGGGTGAGTTGCCGTTTGCCATCCACCATGAAGGAGGCGATGGCCTTCTTTTCATAATGAGTTCGTTCGCGCTGTTCCATAGAGATTTACTTTATTTCAGAAAGAATCGTGTCAATCGTGTCGAGAACGTTACGGATTTTGACTTCAAAGTCGATTTCTGCATTGATGACGTGGAAGGAGGGATGCTGATGCCATACGGCTAAGATGTGATCGTCCACGCTGCGGGCCTTCTCGATGGATTCGGAACGGCAGATGTTGTTTGCGAGGGTATAAAATTGCTCGGCGCCCTTGGCGGCCGTGCAGATGTGCAGCACCGCATCATAACGTCCGTCACGCAGATTGTGTTCCGTCAGGCCCACCGCCTCCAGAATCTTCCGTCGTGTCTCTTCCGACACGTATGCGAAGGTGTCCATAGTACCTCGGTCGCCTACGATGATGGCCGGTTTGCCGGTGGCCTCCGCGATCTCCGCCATGCTGTCCTCCATTTGCAACTGGAATTTCAACTTGGCCGCCTCCGTGACAAACGAGATGTGAGGGTCCGGGGTGAGGAAGTCGGCACCCGCCAGAATGAACAGTGTGGCGGATTCCGGCAAAGTATAAACGGCATAACCCAACTGACTGTATCTTTGCACAATACGTTTCAAAATGGTGGATTTTCCAGCACAGGGTCCGCCAGTGAGGACGATTCTTGTAAGCATACGTGTGAATTTATGGGCTGCAAAAATACAAAAAAATAAAGGGCAATCGGGATGATTCTCGCAATGACTTTCAAGATTCCGACGGCAGTTCAATGTTTGTCATAAAGGATGGAAATCACTATTTTCCGCTCTTTGGCTGCTTGGATGCCGTAAACGGTCTCGCGGGTGTCGTCAGTGGTGAAGGCCGGTCCCACAGCACCCTGCGGGTCGGTGCGTAAGACAAGTCCCGGACGACGGCCATCTATATAAGGCCGGAAGAAACCATCCTCCGCCGTACGGAGATAGTTGATCAGGCTGACGATTCTGCGGGCGGAGAGATGCCGGTTGTATGCCGGATTGTGCAGAGGCGAGGCATACCCGCTGATGAGAATCCCCACGCTGTCGCCTGCCGTCAGGGCATCCTTCAGATAACGAGTGAAGGCCATGAGACGACCATAGCCGGCAGCGACCGAATCACGCATGAAACGGATCATCATCTGTCGAACCAGATGCATGCTATCGTCATCCAACCCACTGATGGATTGCGCAATATGATGCTGCATATCGGCCACATAACGGTTGTAGAGAGCCGGATAGTCGGTTTTAGTTGTGTCAGAAAGGGTCTTAGGGTCGGGCTGATCGTTTTGGAAATAGAGGGTGATGGGCAGCACCGAAGCGATTCTTTCTTGATGGGATATGGTGTCAGAAGATTGGACAGGATCTTTTTCCGGATAATGTTTTTGGAAATGGAAGATGTCGTTGCAGCAGGTATCTTCTGGCTGAAGGTCATCGTGCGGACGGTTGGAAGAGAAGAAGCCGCGTTCCCCGTCCGAAAGAGGATGGAAGTAGAAGTCATTGTAAGGCGAATTGTACGGAACACCCATATTAGCAACCTCCCCCCATTGGCTCAAGGCCCCTTCCGCGTAGAAGATGTCGTAATCGCCGATGCCGAGATGTTCGTCAGAGCTGAAATACAGGATTTTCCTGCCCGGATCGTAGAAAGGGGTGATCTCGTTGCCTTCGGTGTTGATAATCGGACCTGCATTGACGGGGACCTCGAACTTGCCGTTTTTGCGTATGGAATACCAGACATCCAGGCTGCCGAAGCCGTTTTTTCGGTTGGAGACGAAATAGAGCACATCATAATCGGGCAGGGCCACGAGGCAGGGCTGCATGGTGGTGGAGGCTTCGGCATTGATGGCGGCGGGCAGTTTCTGTGGTGAACTCCAGCCCCGGCTGTTGCGGCAGGTACGCCACAACGTACAGCGCAGCTCGTTGGTGTTGTCGCGCAGACAGCGCGAGTAGATCAACTCGTTTTGGGCGGCATTCCAGCAGAAATTACTGTTGAAGGTGCGCCGATTGTTGATGCTGGCAGGCAGTGCCACGGAGGACGCATAGTCCCCGTCGGCAAGCAGCTGCGAACGGTAGATATTGCAATACCAACTGGTCTCGAAATAACGGTCATCGTCCTCCTCACGGTCGGCACGCATGGAGGTGAACAGGAAAGTGGAATCCGGCAGCAGAACGGGAGAGAACTCCGAAAACCGGGAGTTGACAGTGGCAGGGAGAGCATTCACCGTCACGGGAAGCGTGTCGTTCCGGATGAACCGGATCTGCTCGTCCCGCTGGCGGTCCGACAGCCGCACCTGAGCCTGCACAACCCCGCAGGTGATGATGAGTAATATGAACGCAAGAGCCTTTCTCATAATCACATAATATCAAAGGGACAAGGCTCCTTGCCTAATCGGGTGATACTTTTTTTCCGGAAAATATAGGACAATGTCACCTCAAAACCGCCACGGATTTTGGTGGCGTGAATGAACCGTGACACGTTGAGGTCGTAGCTGGCTCCCAAACGGAGGTTCTGCCAGTCGAAGAAGAAATCCACCACGATGGCGTCGTTCCAGCGGTAAAAGAGTCCGCCGCCAAAGGAGAACAGCGTCTTGTAGCTGTTCTGACGCTGGAAATATTCAACGTTGGCACCGAAGAGGTATTCGCTGAATTTCCGCTGCCACGAGCCGTACAGAAGCGGTTCTATCGAAACCTCCCGGGTAAGACTGATGCGCGACAAGAAGTGAGCCGCATAACGTATGGGCAGACGGGATGAGAGAGTTCCGAAATCGTCGAACGGACGGTTGAGGTGGGCGGCGGCAGCCCCCAATTGGAAGGTGTTGGTCTTGTTGGGCGTATAACTCCAGAAAAGACCCGCCCCGCAATCGAAAAGGAACTGGTTGCTCATCGGGATGTTCTCCCCACCGGGCATGTTGGGGTCGTATTGTCCATCCCGATACTGGGATCCCCAGGTGGCCCAAAGGATGTCGTACGAGTTGTTGATCATGCCGGCGTACGCTCCGATGCCGATTTTGTGGCGACTGCGCCGTCCGACATATTTGATGTAGGACACCGATGCGAGTGCCTGCAAGGATGTGTAGTGCAAATCGCCAGCCTTGTCAGCGGTGAACGCCGCCCCGAGGGCCAGCATCTGCTGCCGCCGGTTGTCCTTTATGATGGCCCCGTCTATGCCCGCACCAATGGTGAGGAAGGGCTTGGTAACCGACAGCCACTGGGTGCGCTCCGTGACAGCAGCCCGGAAAACACCGTCGAAAGCACCCGTCAGGGAGGGGTTCAACGTGACCGGCTGACTGTAGAATTGCGAGAAGTGATAATCCTGCGCACGCAGCATGGACACAGTCAGGCACAGCGCCAGCAGCAGCGCGAATCCGCGCAACCCACGCCGCAAGGGAACGCCATGCATATCTGTAGGATGTATCACTGTCTCAAAATCTCGAATGTCTGTTATCTGATCGTATTCGGCACATGTGCCAATGAAACGGGCAAACATACAAAAATTTTGAATATCATAACATCCAGACTTATTTTGCTGTGCAGACGCGTCGTGCAGAACTGATTGAGCAAAGACTTTCAGATGTGGAGCGCCACCTCACAGCCGAGGACAAGAAAGCATTGGAAACGAATGCATGAAAAAATATCCATGAATTCCCATTCGATACTTTTTTTTCTTATCTTTGCTCCGCCAACACAAAGGCGCATTGCGTTATATGGTTGGCGGGATTTTATTAGATAAAACGAAGCGTTTCGCTTATACTTGTGTTAGAAAACGTAGGAAATTTTCTGAAGATGCAAGGAAGCCAAGCGGTTCTCACGTTAAAGCGTGGGCTGCTTTATCCTACATCTTTATCTTCGGGTTTCCTACGACCTTCTAACAAAGTGTGGTGATTCAGTACCACGCTTCTTTTATGTTCATCGCTCTTGGGGTGCTGGGGAGCGGAAAAACCTGACGTGCCGACAGGGGAAACAATCGGCGAGATGGAATAATGAAAAAAATGATTTTTTGTTTTATGCTTTTTTCAAGTATGTTTTTTTTTAATTGCACGACGACAATACCAGCAGTTTCTTTGTCTGCAATTGATAACACAAATAACAAAATAGCAGATTCGTTAAAAACAATGGGTTATGAATTATCGGGCAAACAAACTTCACAAACAAATGAATTACATTCTGTAGGTGTTTCTTATTCAAAATATTCAGGATACGGGACGGCACTTTCTAATGACTATTGGCGACATCAAACACTGACTTTCCTTGACTCATCCTATAATAGCGTTTCATACACATTTAAATATCAATTAGTCACAAATTCAAAAGGAGAAAATATTATAAGAGACTTTGAAATGACAAGTTGTTCAGCAAGCAAAGATTATAAAAAGATTTGTAATGAATATGGTTTGATTCAGAAAGCTTTTTCTGAATGTTTTGAGAGTCCAGATATTACAATAGAAGTGCCAGACAAGGAGAAATCCATGATGGGACTTGGATTCGGGTTGGTCGGTGGAGGAATGTTACTGACATGTTTATTACTGCTGTTGCTATTATAAACCGAATCTTAAGCTGGTCGCAATTCTACCGTCAAACCCATAGCAGCGGCAATACGATAAAGAGTTGAAACTGATGGGATAATTAATCCTCTTTCCACACGGGAAACATAACCTTTGTCCGTTCCAATCCTTTCAGCAAGTTCCTGTTGGGTCAATCCAGCGTTTTTTCTGGCATCAAGCAGAATTTGTGCGTTGTATTCCTCCCAGGCTTTGTCTTCAGCCTGCTTTCTGGTTTCAGAACCTTTGGGACCGAATTCACGCTCCAATTCGGCACTAACGTCATATATTTCCTCGTTTTTTTTCATTTTTATACTCATCCTTTAATTTTATTGCTTTTTCTATTTCCTTTTTAGGTACTTTCTGTGATTTTTTCGTAAAACAGTTAAACAACACCACAATCTGCTCTCCGTCATAGATAAAAAATATCCTGAACTCTTTGTTCCCATAATTTACGCGAAATTCATACAATCCATCGCGAATATAATGAATGTAATGTTGCGGTATTTTATCTTCTGTCTCAAAAAGCAGCAAAGCCCTCCTGATTTTAGCACACTCATTATCAGATAGTTTAGATATAAATTCCTTATAATGGTTCTTGTATGCTATTATCTTTTTCATCGGTGCAAAAATAATAAAATTGTAATATAATACAACTTCTTTGATTTATTTTTTTACTTTTGCTATATTGCTTGTCTCCTCGTGCTTGCGTAACACTACAGTTACTCCCCACACATCTGCCTACACACCCATGCAGGCCAACGGCTGGTTCGTTCAGTAGTCAGTAAACAGTATAGCTATGGCAACGGAGAGGGGTCAAGTAAAGTTGAGAGTTTAAAGTTTAGAGTTTAGAGACTATGCTAATAGCCAATCCCCAACTTCCAATCCCCTTTAACTCCTTAGTTTCTTAACTCCTTAACTATACTCCCAACTCCCAAGAACTCAATAATTGTACTTCTCCTTCCAGCAGTTGCGCAGGTATTTGCGCAGCTCGTTCTCGCGCGGGTTGTTCTGCGGATCGTAAAGTTTCGTCCCGCGGATGGGCTCCGGCAGAAACTCCTGGTTCACAAAGTTGTTCTCGAAATCATGGGCGTACTGGTAACCCTTATGGTAGCCCAACTCCTTCATCAGGTTGGTGGGTGCGTTGCGGATGTGCAGCGGCACGGGCAGGTCGCCGGTCTGCTTGATGAGGGCGTAGGCATTGTCAATGGCGATGATGGCAGCGTTGCTCTTGGGCGAGGAGGCCAAATAGACGGCTGTCTGCGTCAGCGGGATCCGCGCCTCGGGCATGCCGATGACATTCACCGCCTGGAAACAGTTGTTGGCCAGCAGGAGGGCGTTGGGGTTGGCGTTGCCGATGTCCTCGGAGGCTAAGATCACCATGCGGCGGGCGATGAAGAGCGGGTCCTCGCCGGCCACTAACATGCGGGCCATCCAATAGACCGCCGCGTTGGGGTCACTGCCCCGCATCGACTTGATGAACGCCGAGATGATGTCGTAATGCTGCTCCCCGTTTTTGTCGTACATGGCCAAATTCTGCTGTATGACGTGGATGACCTGCTGGCGGGTAATGGTGATGACGCCGTCAACGGGTTTGGTCATCCAGGTGACTAATTCCACAGCGTTGATGAGCTTGCGCGCGTCGCCGCCCGAGATACGCAGGAGAGCCTCAGTGTCCTCCAACTGGATCTTGCACTGGAGATGCTCTTCCAAAAACTGTATCGCCGTGCGGAGGATGGTTGTGAGGTTGTCCACCGACAAAGGCTTGAGCACATACACCTGGCACCGCGACAGCAGAGGGGAGATAACCTCGAAGGATGGGTTCTCCGTAGTGGCGCCGATGAGGGTGACAACTCCCTGCTCCACGGCCCCTAACAGGGAATCCTGCTGCGCCTTGGAGAAACGGTGGATTTCATCGATGAAGAGCAGGCTCCGGTGTTCGGATTTCCGGGCCTTGTCAATCACCTCGCGGATGTCCTTCACCCCGCTGCTGATGGCGCTGAGCATATGGAACTCTGATCCTGTAAGCTCGGCGATGAGGAGGGCCAGCGTGGTCTTGCCCACGCCTGGCGGGCCCCAGAAAATCATGGACTGGATGTTGTCGTTCTCGATGGCTGTGCGCAACACGGCACCCGGCCCCATCAGGTGCTCCTGCCCGATGTAGCTTTCCAAAGTCCGGGGACGCAATATCTCTGCAAGCGGTTTCTGCACGGCAATAAAAATCAGTGGGCAAAAATACAAAAAAGATGGCATCTGTGGCCGGATATTTTTCTGTTAACCGTAACGGGCATCGCCGCAAGCCGAAACGGCCCCGCAATCGCAGGGCCGTTCTTTATCCAGCCGTCACTCATTCCAAAAACGGCTGTTTCATAATGTAAAGAAGAGGGTTATTTTTTCAGGATTTTCTGAATGCTGTCACCGACTTTCAGAAAATAAAGTCCAGCAGGATAATTCTGCATGTTGATGGTAATCCGGCTCCCCTGGTTGTCAACCACTTCCAACAATCTGCCATCCACGCCATAGAGTTCCACACGGTTAGCGTTTCCACCAACAACATGAAGAGTGCCGACGCAAGGGTTCGGATAAGCGATTACACCTATCGTCTCGCGGCTGCCGATGCCCGAAGGCGTGATATCGGGTACGGTGACGGGCGTGATGGTCATCGGATACACGCGGGTGTACCACCAATAGCCGTAAGTGGCCTCGTAAGTGCTATCTATAATGATGCCAGCGGCGGGGTCAGCCCATTTCTCGAAATCACCGTTGTTGAGGAGCTGCGTCAGGCCCATGTCCATGAAGCCGTTGTTATAGCTTTCCCAGTAATTGCCGGGGGTGATGCCTAACGGGGTTGTCATGCCGGCGGCGGAATCAAGATAGTTGATATCGTCAAGGAAGCCGCTGGCTGTATAGCTGAAGCGTGGGTCGGCGGCTGCGATGCCGGACATCATGTCAGCCACGGTGGCATCGCCATTCCAGCGGTAGCCCCAAGCCAAGGCGGTATCGGCCCAGTTGACGGCCATTACAGCCTCATTCGAGCCTTCGCCCACCCAGTAGAGAATCTCATTGAAACTGATGGTGGCATCAGGGGGTGCGGGAAGCGCAATGGGGGCCACAGGGGTGATAATGGTTTCCCATGCGTAACCCCAAGTAGTCCAGTCGTTCGGGTCACCCGTAGAGATTGCACATTCGGTGTTCCCCACCTTGATAAGGTCGCCTTGATGCACATACATGTTTGAAAATCCCAAATTGGCAAGTGTTCCATTGACATTATACATGATATATCCCGTAGTGGGTTGCGACATGGTGAGGTTGTAGGTTCCGTCCTGATAGGTGACCTCATCGATGGTGCTGTACATGCCGGAATAGCCAAAGCGGTTGTCATACGTCTGGATGGTGTCCATCACCGACTGCACCATGGTACTGTCGCCTTGGAAGCGCACACCCCAAGCCAACGCCACATCCGGGCTGCACCAGTTGCCGACGAAAATCACTTCCGTGTTCCCGGTCCCCACCCAATAGGTGATATCATTAGCGGAGATGGAGGCGTCAACAGTGGGTGCGGGAGCCAAGACGTTGTGGTGACTGATGATGCGCACAGGGCTTGTCTGAACATCATGTTTGTTTTGAACGACTGTCTGCTGGGCAAAGGTCAGGTTTATCATACAGAACAACCCCAAAATAGTTAGAAAATTTCTCATAGCGTTTTTATTTAGTGAGTTATTAAAAAAAGTGCATGAAAAATCCTGCCGAAAAGAGCATTCCGGATGCAAATCCTTGTTTTCCAATAAAAGCCACCAATGCATAATCCTCGGCATTCTGGTTCAACAAAATGCTTCGGTCAATATGGAACGAAGAGCATGAAAAAGGCTCCATTTGTATCCGCCTACCTCCCGAAGCAACAACAACGTATAAGCGGCAGGTCTTCTGACTCGTTCCCAGAACAGCGTCTTCCCATCTTTCGACAGTGACATCTTGCCGTCCCCATTCGCGGAACTTACAGCAGCGGGTACTGTACAGGATTCGCACCTGTTTCCCTCTCAGGATTTTAAAATATAAAACCCTTCACCACTTAACGGCGGCAAAAATATAAAAAACATAAATTCAGCGACAGGCATTGTTTAAAAAAATAATTTTCCGTTGTTATCTGTAGAGACGTGCCATGGCGCGTCTCTACATACGGCATTTTCATGTGCCTGTGTATATTCGGAATTTATGTATTTTTGCACCCTATGAAGAAGCTCTCACTTACCGCACAAATAGGCATAGCCCTGCTGCTTGCCGTGCTGGCTGGCATACTGCTGCACAACCAGGCCGGCTTCGTCAACACATACATAAAGCCAATCGGGATCATTTTCCTCAACCTGTTGAAATTCATTGTGGTACCACTGGTTCTCTTCTCCATTATGGCGGGTATTCTGTCAATGAATGACATCTCGAAAGTGGGGAGGTTAGGATTCCGGGCGCTGCTCTATTTCATGGGGACAACCCTTTTCGCGGTAACCTTGGGACTGGTGGTGCCAAGTCTGCTGAAGGGTTTCCTCCCACTCATCCATATCGATACAGGAACAGCAGTTGAAAACATCGAAGTGCCCCGTCAGTCGGTGATGGAGCAACTGGTTAATATGTTCCCGAGCAACGTTATCACGCCGGTGAGCTCCATGGCGATGATGCAGGTCATTGTGATCGCTCTGTTTTTCGGCATCGCCATGGTCCATGTGGGCGAGAAGGGCGAGATGGCCCGGAAGGTGACTCTCAGCTTCAACGATGTGGTGTGCAAGATTCTGGAATATATCATGGCGCTGGCCCCTATCGGCGTGTTCTGTATGCTGACACCCGTGGTGGTCGATAACGGTCCGGCGGTGTTGGGCTCCTACGCGGCCCTGTTGGGCTTGGCCTACCTCTGCTTTGCCGTTCACGCGGGAATAGTCTATTCCTCGACGGTTGGGCTATTGGGCGGCATTTCGCCCCTGAAGTTCTTCAAGAATATGCAGCCGGCCATGCTGTTTGCCTTCTCCAGCGACTCGTCAGTGGCCACACTACCCTACACAATGCAGTGTACGGAGAGGATGGGTGTCAGCAAGGAGATCGGACGGTTTGTGCTTTCGCTGGGCGCGACCATCAACATGGATGGCGTCGCCATCTATCTCGGCGTGGCCTCCGTGTTCATGGCGGCCTGCTGCGGCATTGACCTCACCATGAGCCAGTACATGGCCATCGCCTTCGCCTCCACGGTGGCCTCCATCGGCACGCCGGGCATTCCGGGAGGCAGTCTGGCACTTATGGCAATGGTGTTCGCCTCGGCGGGAATCCCGGTTGAGTGTGTGGCCGTGGCCGCCGGCATTGACCGCATCATCGACATGGGCCGCACCGTCATGTCAGTCACAGGCGACGCGTCGTGCGCCGTCGTGATGCAACGAATGGTGGGGACAAAATTGTAAATTATCTACTTTTAATATTATATAAGAATAAAAATCTATGAGCAATCCTCTTTTCAACATCCAGTACGGACTGTACGTTATCACAACGTGCGACGGCGGCCGCGACAACGGCTGCATCAGCAACACCATCACGCAGGTGGCGATGCAACCCGACCGCATCTCCGTGGCCCTCAACAAGGGCAACCTGACCACTGAACTCATCCAGCGTTCGCGCCGCTTCACGGCTTCCATCCTCAGCGAGGCGGCCGATTTTGAACTCTTCAAACACTTCGGGTTCCAGAGCGGGCGCGAGGTCAATAAGTTCGCCGACTTCAAGGACTGCCGTCGTGTCCCGAACGGAACCTTGGCTGTCACACGCGGCACCAACGCATTCCTTTCCGTTAATGTGGAGCAGGTTGTGGACCTCGGTTCGCACATGCTCTTCATCGGTCCCGTCACCGAAATGGAAGTCCTCTCCGATGTGCCCTCCGCCACCTATAGTTACTATCAGGAGCACATCAAGCCGAAGCCGCGGCCCGTGGGCCAGACCGCCGAGGGCAAGACCATCTGGCGCTGTGTTATCTGCGGTTACGAGTACGTGGGTGAAGAGCTGCCCGACGACTTCATCTGCCCCATCTGCAAGCACCCCGCCTCCGATTTCGAGAAGGTTGTTGCGGAGGCTGAAGCGCCCACAGGCACGGGCAAATACGCCGGCACGCGCACGGAGAAGAACTTGGAAGCCGCTTTCGCCGGCGAGAGCATGGCCCGCAACAAATACACCTATTACGCCTCCGTGGCCCAACGAAACGGCTATGAGCAAATCGCAGCCCTCTTCCTGAAAACCGCCGACAATGAACGCGAACACGCCAAACTCTGGTTCCAGCATCTGGGCGGCGTGGGCACAACAGCCGAGAACCTCCTGCACGCGGCCGAGGGCGAAAACTACGAGTGGACAGATATGTACGACACTTTCGCCCGCGAAGCCGATGAGGAGGGATTCCACGAGCTGGCCGAACAATTCCGGGGCGTCGCGGCCATAGAGAAACACCACGAGGAACGCTACCGTGCTCTGCTGCACAACGTCGAGACCGCCGAGGTCTTCCGCAAGAGCGGCGTCAGTATCTGGGAGTGCCGTAACTGCGGCCACATCATCATCGGCACCGAGGCTCCCACCGTCTGCCCCGTCTGCTTCTATGCACAAGGCTGGTTCGAGATCAATGCGGAAAACTACTGATACCATAACCGAATTATATGACATAAAAAACCACCATTCCGTTCGACAGTACCTCAACAAGCCCATAGAGGCGGGGGAAAACCGAGACGACACAGGCGGGCATCAGCTGTTGCAACCGCGAGGGCTGCACGCATATCCAGTTATTTGCCAAAATTAGTATTTTTGCATCCTTGTTAAAAACTCATCATTATGAAAAAATTATTCTTGATACCCTGTGTGATTTTGTTGTTGGTAGGCTGCGGCAACAAGGAAAAACAATTGCGCGAACGCGCACAGGAACTATGCCAGTATATCCCTGACCACAAGCTACTTCCAGAAGCAGAACAGTACATGACGCCCGACTTCTATCAGGCATTGTCGGACGCTTTTGATGCCAAGCCCGACAACCCGATGGATAACGAATGGCTCTACTATTTTGTAACTGGCAATGGCGGCTCAACACCGGTATATACTATTGATTCTTTGAAAAAACAAGATGACACCCATACTATCGCATACGTGAGCGTACAACAGAAATGGGACGACGGCAAAATTTCGGAGGAGGCTCCCCAACAGCACCAGATGGAGATGACCCTCGTGCAGAACCAATGGCTGGTGTCCGATTTTGATGGGAAGAAACAGGAGTGTTTGGACTGGGTGGCCGAACTGAAGCGGAATCATGCCTCCGAGCTGGCAGCTATCAACTGCTACCTGACCAACGAAATAGGCATGAATTACACGCAAGGCCAAGTGTGCATCCCTTGCGGCACTGTTATCGCCACCGACAAGAGCAACTCCGACGACATACGCGTGTGGGGCGACTTCTGGGTGTTCCTCTACAACATCGCGGGCGACACCCTCAAGACGGTTTCCGGCGGCAGCCATCCGGGACTGATGCACGTGCGCAAGAACGGCGACCGCTACGATGTAACCTCCTTTGAGCAGACGGAGGATGGTGCGGGTAACCTGCGCAGCGCAAAACAGATTTTCGGAGACCACTTCGAGGATTTCTGGAAGGTGAACTCCGACGAACAGCTCCGTGAGGCAGAACGCAAGGCTACCACCGCCAAATATGTGCGCGAACACGGGCTGCCAGTCACCTGCTACCAGGACTATGTCTGGCCGGCAGTGAAGCTTCAGTAGGTGAACCTGACGGTTTTCACCATTTTATGTATCTTTGCACTTTATAATAAAAACGGAAATAATGGAAGAGACCAAACACATACGTCCCTCGTGGGATGAATATTTCATGGAAATCGCCGATACGGTTAGCAAGCGGGCCACGTGCGACCGCGGGCGTAGCGGCTGCGTGGTGGTGCGCGACCGCCAGATCCTCGTCACCGGCTATGTGGGCTCACCCAAGGGGCTTCCCCACTGCGACGAGGTGGGCCACCAGCTCAAGCAGACGGTCCATGAGGACGGCACCGTGACACAACATTGCGTGCGCACTGTTCACGCCGAGCAGAACGCCATCTGCCAGGCCGCCAAGCTGGGCATCTCGTTAGACGGAGCCACCCTCTACTGCCGCATGACCCCATGCCGCGTGTGCGCCATGCTCATCATCAACTGCGGCATCAAACGGGTGGTGTGCGCCAACAAATACCACGCCGGTGCCGAGTCGGAGGAGATGTTCAAGGCCGCCGGCGTGCAAATAGAGTTCTTTTCCGACGAAGTGGTGCAGTATAAGAACCAGTAATTGGCCGTTGGCCTTTAGCCATTGGCTATTTGCCGTTGGCTTTTGGCAAATTACTCTAAACTCTAAACTATCAACCCTCAACTATTCACTATTCCCTGATTTTTTGTATCTTTGCACGTTTTTTAAATTAGGATAAAAATGTTTACGGGTATTATTGAGAAAACAGGCAGAATCGTTGATATAAAACAGGATAGAACGAATTTTGACTTTACGCTGGAGGTGGATTTCGCCGATGAGCTCTCCATCGACCAGAGTATGGCCCATGACGGATGTTGCCTGACCATCGTCAAGATAGACAAAGAGAAGAAACAGTATGTAGTGACCGCCATGGAGGAAACCATGCTGAAAACCAACCTCGGCACATGGAAAGTGGGCGATGAGGTGAACCTGGAACGCAGCATGCGCATGGACGGCCGCTTCGACGGCCACATCGTCCAAGGTCATGTCGATCAGACTGCCGTGTGCGAGAAGGTGGTGGACGAGAACGGCAGCTGGCGCTACTATTTCTCGTACGACCCCGAAAAGAACAACTTCACCGTGCCCAAAGGCTCCATCTCCGTCAACGGGGTGAGCCTGACGGTGGTGGATTCCGAAAAGGGCATGTTCTCCGTGGCCATCATCCCCTACACGCATAAAGTGACCAACTTCCACAACTTCAAACCCGGTACGGTCGTTAATATCGAGTTCGATGTGTTCGGGAAATATGTCCAACGTCTGTTGGAGGAATATTTCAAACAACATGAAAAATAAAATCCTATTCGGAACGTTATTCTGTCTTTATTATTAGATTCTACAAGATTGAAACAGAAAAATAACCTTCTTCCTCTTACATTGATAGGCCTGCTGGCTACCTTGCTGGTCGGGCTGACGGCCTGTTCCACATCCAAAAACACGTTCCCCAACAGGGCCTACCATAATGTGACCAACAAGTACAATGTGCTTTGGAACGGCCAACAGGCCATGAAGAGCGCTGAAGCGGAACTCGCCAAGGTGGGCAAGGACAACTACACGACGCGCCTGCCCATCTATAACTACCCCAGCAAGTCGGACCTCGGCTCGGCGCTGCCCTACCTGGACAGAACCATTGAGAAGGCCTCGAAGTCCATCTACAAGCATTCGATGCTGATCCGTGGCAAGGAGTACGTGAAAACCATCGATGACGCCTACCTCATCATGGGCAAGGCCTACTTCTACAAGCAGGACTACACACAGGCGCAACGCGTGTTCAACTACATCATGCACAATTACCCCAAGTCGAACACATACAACGAAGCCGCCGTCATGCAGGCCCGCACCGCCATGCGCCAAGGCTATTTTTCCAGTGCCGACGAGCAGTTAGAAAACCTGCACTATCTGGCCACCAACAAGAAAAACAAGAAGTTCAACGTGTGGTTCAACGCGGCAAAGGCCGAGTACCACCTCACCGCCCCCGACGGCGACAAGCAGGAGGCCATCGACTTTATCCAGAACGCCATCGATGCCAATCCGAAACGCGACTTCAAGACCCGTCTGTACCTGATTCTGGGACAATTGAATGAGGAGATGGGACAACAGGCTGAAGCACAGAAAAATTTCATGAAGGTCATAAAAAAGTCGTCCGTCTATGAGCAGATTTTCAGTGCCCAGATGCATCTGGCCTCCAACTACGACGGCAGTGAATCGTCCCGGAATGCCATCATGAAACAGTTCAAGAAGATGCTCGGCGAACACAAGAACGAGGATTTCAAGGACCAGATTTACTATGCCTGCTCGGAAATCGCCCGCATTGACGAGGACGACTCCCTGCGTATCAGCTACCTGAAGAAGTCGGTCTCTTCCTCCACGAACAACTACTATCAGAAGACATTCTCCAGCCTCACACTCGCCGACCTCTTCTTCAGTCAGGACGAGTACCGGATGGCTCAGGCGTACTATGACACGGCAGCCATGAGCATCCCCAAGAATTACCCCGATTATGACAACATCCTGAAACGGGCCAATGTGCTGAAAGACCTGGTGGACAAACTGGATGAAATTGACTTGCAGGACAGTTTGCAGCGCATTGCCAAGCTGCCCGAAAGCAAACGCAAGGAGTGGGTGCGCAAGATGATCGCCGACTATACCGAGGCCGAGCGCAAAGCCGCCGCCGAGGAGGCCGAACGGATGTTGGCGTTGCAGAATGCCTCCTCCTATACAAACATCAACACCACCTCCTCCAACGGCAAATGGTATTTCTACAACCAGTCGTTAGTGACTGCCGGTCAACAGGATTTCTATCGGCGTTGGGGCAACCGCAAATTGGAAGACAACTGGTTTGTCAGCAACAAGGTGCAGATGTCCTTCGAGGATATGGCCTTGATGAACGACCCGAACCTTGCCAAGGATACGGTGGAATACGACGAGGATGGCAACCCCATCAAGAAGCGCGAAACCGACCCCAAAAAGGAAGCGTATTATCTGCAGGATCTGCCACTCACCCCTGGGGCGATAGACACATCCAACGCCATCATCGCCCGCGACCTCTATGAGGTGGGCTTCATCTATCAGGACCTCCTGAACGACATTCCGCGTACCTGCGCCTCGTTCGAATCCCTTCTGAAACGTTTCCCCGAATCGGAATATGCACTGCCCTGTACTTTCCTGCTTTATTCCATCTATTTAAAGCAAAATGACCCGAAATATGAACATTACAAGCAGATACTGCTGACCAAATACCCGGATACCGATTATGCCAAGCTGGTTCAGGATCCCGACTATTACAAGAAACTGGCCAATCAGGAGAAGATTGTTGAAGAGAAATATGCGGAGGTGTACGAAGAGTACCAGAACCGCCAATGGAGCAATGTGGTACGGAAATCGGATGAGGCCATACCCCAATGCCAGGACGAGGAGCTGAAGTCGAAGTTCGCCTACCTGCGTGCAGTGGCTGCCGGTCAGGTATATAACGAAGACACGCTCATCGTGGGGCTTAAGAACGTGATTAGCCGCTACAGCCAGTATGATGTGGCCGAGCTGGCCCGCATTTATCTCTCCACCTTTGATGCCCAGAAGCTGGCCGCCACCCTCCCTGCCGTGACAGATTCCACCAAGACATCGGAATCGCCGGTTATAGAGAGCCAACGAAACAGCACGGAAAATCCCTTTGTGGTCAAGGATGACGAGATGCATTATGTGGTGCTGCTGGTGAAAACCGCCAACCTGCCCGTACAGGATGTGAAACTCAATCTGACGAACTTCAACAAGACCAACTTCAGTCTGCAGCGGTTAAATCTGAGCAGTTTCTATATCAATAATACTCAGCAAATGGTCACGGTGGCCAAATTCAACAACAAGACAGCCGCAATGGATTATTATCATATCCTGGTGAAAAACGACACTTTCGCCCCCGACATCGCCAACGGCAACATCGAAGTGTATGCCATGTCGGCCACCAATTACACGACATTCTACAACAACAAGGATGGGCGGGCGTTGTACAACGATTTTTTCAAGGATAATTATTTGAAACAAAAATAAAACAGAAATCATAATTGTTACGAACAGAAAAAAGATAGTATGAAAGACAACGAAATCAGAGATTTAGGTGCAATCAACATGATTGCGCAAGGAACGCAGGTAGAGGGCAGCGTCGTCACCAACAGCGACTGCCGCATTGACGGACATGTGAAGGGTAATGTAACATCCAAATCCAAAATCATCATCGGACGCAATGGCCTGGTGGAGGGCAACATCACTTGCAACAGCGTTGAGATTGAGGGTACGGTGAAGGCCGAGACCCTGAATGTGAGCGACCTCATGACACTGAAGTCGTCCGCCAAGCTGCTGGGTAACATTGTGGTGGGCAAAATCGCCATCGAGCCGGGCGCCGAATTCTCCGGCAACTGCAAGATGCAGACTTCGAAGACTCCCGTCGCGCCACAGCCTGAAAGGAAATAGCGCCGATGCCGCAACCGCCCATCAAGAAGGATTCCCCCTTGGCAAAATATGCCTATTACTCCAATCTCGCCATCGAAATGGGCGTGATTGTGCTGATAGGTGTCTTCGGTGGTGTGAAGTTGGACAAGATGCTGGGAACGCTGCCGTTGCTTACCCTGATTGGTTCCTTAGGCTCGGTTGCGATTGCTATCTATCTTATGATTAAAGGTGTAACTCCCGCTAAAAAGAGTAAACATGAGCCAGAAGATACCCATTAAAAAATTCTCGTTCCGCATCTTGGTGTTCTCGGTGGTGGTTGCCGCCCTGACGATTCTGTTCCAATGGCTATGCCCCATGTACGCGTCACCAGCGCTGCCATTCATCGTGCTTTTCTTCCTGATCATCACCCTGTTCTCCCTCTATATCGTGTTACGCGACACCACCGGGAAAGAGGGAAAGCGTTTCGTATCCAACTATATGCTTTCCCGCGTGGTGAAACTCCTCTCCTGCCTCCTGTTTTTAGTGTTGTATATGGTTTTGAACAAGAAGGATGCCTGGCGTTTTGCCATTGCATTCCTGATTATCTATTTCCTATATGCCATCGTGGAGGTGATCGTGCTGAAAAAAGAGAATGAGGAGATTGGGAAAAAAGAAGAAACAAAATGACGTTTTTTTTACAATAACAAATACTATAGTAAAACATGAATACATCTCGTGAAATAAGACCGAATCTCTGGTATATCGGAGCCTCCGACCGACGGCTGGCCCTTTTTGAAAATGTCATGCCCGTGCCCCGGGGCGTTTCCTACAACTCATATCTCTACACAGGCCGGCAGACCGCACTATTGGATACCGCCGACAGCTCCGTCGGTGCGCAATTCCTTGAGAATCTGGACACCACCCTGAATGGTCAGAGTCTCGACTACATGATAATCCATCACGTGGAGCCCGACCACCTGGCCATGATGAAGGAGGTTTTGCTACGTCATCCGAATGTTAAAATCGTGTGCAGCCAGCAAGCGGCGAAATTTATCGGACAGTTCTTCGACATGGACCTGTCAGGCCAGCTGCAAATCGTAAAAGAGGGCGACACCCTCCAAGTGAACGACCACACACTCCAGTTCGTGTCGGCTGCAATGGTGCATTGGCCGGAAGTGCTGG
Source organism: Bacteroidales bacterium (assembly GCA_016285145.1). GTDB lineage: Bacteria > Bacteroidota > Bacteroidia > Bacteroidales > WCHB1-69 > F23-D06. Next base: position 18,751 of record JAEEQE010000035.1, read on the forward strand.
TTTCGTATGATACCACAGCCAAGATTCTGTTCTCCGCCGACGCCTTCGGCACATTCGGTGCTTTGAGCGGGAACCTGTACGCCGATGAGGTTGACTTTGACCGTGATTGGATAGACGATGCCCGCCGCTATTACACGAATATAGTGGGGAAATATGGCATTCAGGTTCAGAATCTTTTGAAAAAAGCCTCTGCATTGGATATCCAGATGATATGTCCGCTTCACGGTCCCATCTGGCGCGAGAATTTGTCGTATTTTATTCAAAAACATGACCAATGGAGTCGCTATGAGCCCGAACAGAAGGGAGTTGTGATTGTTTATGGCTCCCCGTATGGTCATACGGAAAATGCGGCTACGCTTTTAGCCAACTATTTAGCCATAAAGGGTGTACATAATATCCGGATGTATGATGTCTCCGTGACGCACGTTTCGGATCTGGTGGCGGAGGCGTTCCGCTGCAGCCATATTGTGCTGGCCGCTCCCACGTACAACAACGGCCTTTTCCCTCCGATGGAGACCTTCCTGCTTGATTTGCAAGCCCATGCCCTGCAGGGCAGGACATTCGCCTTGGTGGAGAATGGCACGTGGGCCCCGCAGGCGGGTAATGTGATCCGCAAAATCCTGGGCGAAATGAAGTCCACCACCCTTTTGGAGCCTGTTGTAACGCTGAAATCGGCTCTGAAGGACAATCAGGTGGTGCAATTGCAGGTGCTGGCGGACACGATTTCCCAATCAATATGGGAATAGCATATAATCCCATGCTTTGCATGGCTGTTCATGAATGGATGTTAACTAATCAAAGATAGATCTATGTATAAAATCATTAAGAAGGAAGAACTCGGACAAGACACCTTTCTGCTGGAAGTGGAAGCCCCCAAGATTGCACAGGCGGCGCTTCCGGGCCAGTTTGTCATTGTGAAGGCGGATGAGAAAGCCGAACGCATCCCGCTGACTATCAGCGACACGGATCTTTTTGACGGCACCATCACGCTTGTGGTGAAAACCATCGGCTATTCTACCCGCAAGATGCTGAATTTTCAGGTGGGCGAGTCTTACCATGACATTGTAGGGCCTCTGGGCCGTCCTTCCGCTTTTATTCACAGACCTATCGGCGAACTACGCCGCACGCGCTACTGTTTCATCGCCGGCGGCGTGGGCATCGCACCTATCTACCCATTAGTGAAATGGATGTATGCCCACGGCCTCGACTGTGACGTGATAATCGGAGCCCGAACCAAATCGCTGCTTTTCTATATCGAGAAGCTGCGTCCCGTCTCCGACAACCTCTATATAGCCACCGATGACGGCTCCATGGGCGAAAAGGGCACGGTAACGGATGTCTTGTCGCGCTTGGTGGAAAAAGAAGGCCGTCGTTACGATGAAATCACGGCCATCGGCCCAATGATCATGATGAAATTCGTGGCAAAGAAGGCCGCACAACTCAATATTCCCTGCATTGTGAGCCTGAATGCCCTGATGGTGGACGGCACGGGCATGTGCGGTGCCTGCCGCGTGACAGTGGGCGGCCAAACCCGCTTCACCTGCGTGGACGGGCCTGAATTTAACGCTTCCCTGATCGATTTCGACGAATGTATGCGCCGTCAGGCCATGTACGACCATATTGATGGCAGAAAGGAGTCTGAGCACCACTGCGAGTGCATGGATGCCGCCGTGGAGCAAGCCCCACTCTCCATCCCGCCGGCACGTCGCGTGCCTGTACGCGAGCAGCCCGCAGAAATACGCCGGCACAATTTCGACGAGGTTTGCTTGGGCTATAACGAGGAGGAAGCCATGGCTGAAGCCCGTCGCTGTCTGAATTGCAAAAAGCCCCAGTGCGTGTCAGGATGCCCCGTGCAAATCAACATACCGGCGTTCATCCAGCAAGTGGCCGAAGGCCATTTCGCCGAGGCGGCCCGCATCATCAACGAGGACTCCGCCTTGCCCGCCGTGTGCGGACGCGTGTGCCCGCAAGAAACACAATGCGAAGGCAAATGCGTGCTGGGACGCAAAGGTGAACCGATCGCCATCGGGAAACTGGAACGTTTTGTCGGCGACTGGTCTCGACAGAACAATTTCACCTTGTCGAAAAACTCGGAAGAAAACGGATACAAAGTGGCCGTCATCGGTAGCGGCCCGTCAGGCCTAACCTGTGCCAAGGAACTGCGCATCAAGGGCTACAACGTGACCATCTTCGAAGCGTTGCACGAATTTGGCGGCGTGCTGGTATATGGCATACCCTCGTTCCGTCTGCCCAAAGACACCGTGGTGCGCCATGAGGTGGAGAACATCAAGAAATTAGGCGTGCGATTCGAAAGCAACGTGGTGATTGGACGCACGGTATCCGTGGATGATCTGTTAAACAAATGGGGCTTCGACGCCGTATATCTCGGAACGGGTGCCGGATTTCCCAATTTCATGAATATTGAAGGCGAAAACCTGTGTGGCGTAGTCTCGGCCAATGAGTTCCTGACGCGCAACAATCTGCTGTTCGCCTATAAAAAGGAGCATGAAACGCCCAATTTCGTCGGCAAGCGTGTGGCAGTGGTCGGCGGAGGCAATGTGGCGATGGACGCCGCCCGTACAGCCATACGTCTGGGCGCGGACGTGTATGTGGTGTATCGCCGTTCGGAGGCCGAGCTGCCCGCCCGTGCCGAAGAGGTGCATCACGCCAAAGAAGAGGGCGTCGTCTTCCATCTGCTGTGCAACCCGGTGAAAATCCTTGGCAATGAACAGGGATGGGTCAATGGGATGGTGTGCGCACGCATGGAACTTGGCGAACCGGATGCGTCAGGCCGTCGCCGCCCGGTGCCTATTCCGGATTCGGAGTTCACCCTTGATGTGGATATGGTTATTATTGCGGTGGGAACCTCTCCCAATCCGTTGATAGCCTCCACCACGGATGGATTGGACATCAACCGGCACGGCTGTGTCACCGCCGATGACGACGGACGCACTTCACGGAAGGGCATCTTCGCCGGTGGCGACATTGTCACGGGGGCGGCCACAGTCATTCTGGCCATGGGCGCGGGCAAACGGGCCGCCCAGTCCATCGATGAATTCCTGAAATCATAAGACGTTTACACCATTATTATTGAACACATAAAAAAAGCAGGGCTCAACACCCTGCTTTTTTGCGTATATTCGGATTTTCATTAGTCAAGCTCGGGGAAATCCGGAAGTTCAGGAGCGTCGTTTCTTTTCGGCTCGTTGTTTTCCGGACGGGCGTGCTGGCCATGGTCATTGTTGCGCGGGCCGCGCTCGTTGCGATGCGGGTTCGGGCGTGCGGGACGCTCGCTTCTCTCACCGCCACGACGAGGCTCGTTGCCACGCGGGGCACGGTCGCCACGACCGCCACGATTGCCACCTCTCGGCTTGGATTCAGGATCCGTATAACCTTCCGGCTTCGGAAGGAGAACCTTGTGCGAAAGTCTGAACTTGCCAGTCTTCTCATCAATCTCAATGAGTTTGACTTTGATCTTGTCACCCACCTTCAGCACATCCTCCACATTGTCAATGCGGCGGTAGGCAATCTCCGTCACATGCAACAGACCGTCGGTGCCGGGCAGGAACTCGACGAAAGCGCCAAAGGCGGTGATGGTCTTGACCGTTCCTTCGTAAATCTCACCCACCTCCGGTTTCGTGGTGATGAGTTTGATACGCTCCATGGCGGCGTTGATGTTGTCCAGATTCGGGGCTGCAATGTCGATGATACCAAACTCACCCACCTCCTCGATGTTGATGACGGTGTTGGTCTCACGCTGCATCTCTTGGATGATCTTGCCTCCCGGTCCGATGACGGCGCCGATGAACTCGCGCGGGATTTGCATTTGGATGATGCGCGGGACGAACGGTTTGTAGTCTTCACGCGGAGCCGGCATGGCCTCTTTAATCTTTCCAAGGATGAACATACGTCCGCGGTGGGCCTGTGCGAGGGCCTCAGCCATCACTTCAGCGGAAAGACCGTGAATCTTGATGTCCATCTGGCAGGCGGTGATACCGTCTTCCGTACCGCAGACCTTGAAGTCCATGTCGCCAAGATGGTCCTCATCACCCAAGATGTCGGACAAGATGGCGTACTTGTCGGATTTCTCATCGGTAATCAAGCCCATGGCGATACCGGACACCGGCTTTTTGAGTTTCACACCGCAGTCAAGCAGAGCGAGGGTGCTGGCACAGACGGTGGCCATGGAAGAACTGCCGTTGGATTCCAGAATGTCGGACACGATGCGGACCGTATAGGGGAATGTAGGATCGTCGAAGGGAATCATGGGAGCGACGGCACGCTTGGCTAGGTTGCCGTGACCGATCTCACGACGACCCGTGCTGCCGATGCGTTTCACTTCACCCACGCTGTAGGGCGGGAAGTTGTAGTGCAACATGAAACGGCTGGAACCTTCAATCACAGCACCGTCAATGGTCTGCTCATCCAACTTGGTACCGAGGGTACAGCTGGCCAGAGCCTGCGTTTCACCACGGGTGAAGATGGCGGAACCATGAGCAGCAGGCAGATAGTCGGTCTCGATCCAGATGGGACGGATGGTCTCCAGGTCACGACCGTCCAGACGGATGCGCTCGTCCAGAATCATGTTACGCATGGCGTGATATTGCACATCGCTGTAATAGCGTTTTACCATCACCTCTTTCTCGGCACGCTCCTCTTCCGGGATCGTCTCCATGAAATCGGCTAAAATCTGGTCGAAAGCCTCGTTGCGGGCCTGCTTGCCCATGAAGGATTTGGCTACGGCATACACTTTGTCGTAGGTCTCCTTCTGGATGCGTTCGCGGATTTCCTCGTCGTTGGTCTCGTGGCAGTATTCGCGTTTCGGGTTGGCGGTGGGCACCTTGGCGGCCAGATCCAACTGGGCCTGGCACTGCACCTTGATGTTGTCCTTGGCGAAATTGAGGGCGGCGACCATGTCATCCTCGGAAATCTCCTTCATCTCGCCTTCCACCATCATGATGTTGTCCATGGAGGCGGCCACGATCATGTCAATGTCGGAATTCTCCATCTGCTCCACGGTCGGGTTGACGACGAACTCGCCGTTCACACGGCCCACGCGGACTTCAGAAATGGGGCATTCGAAGGGAATGTTGGAAACGGCGATGGCCGAAGAGGCTGCTAAACAGGCCAGACAGTCGGGCAGTTGGTTTTTGTCGCCGGAAATCAGCGTCACGATGACTTGTGTCTCGGCGTGGAAGTCCTTGGGGAACAGCGGACGGATGGCGCGGTCCACGAGGCGTGCAATGAGGATTTCGTACTCGGAGGGACGTGCCTCACGACGGAAGAAACCGCCGGGGATGCGACCCAAAGCACCGTATTTCTCCTGATATTCCACCTGCAACGGCATGAAGTCAGTGCCCTCAACGGCCTCTTTCTTGCAGCACACGGTGGCCAAAATCATGGTGTTGCCCATTCTCACAACGGCAGAACCGTCGGCCTGCTTGGCCAACTTGCCCGTTTCGATGGTCACTTCACGACCATCGGGTAATGTAAAGCTTGTATTTATTCCTAACATAGTGGTTTCAAATTAAATAATAAACAAATCAGCACATCTTCAACATGTGCCATAATTAAAAAAAAGGCAATTGTAAGAAATTGCCCTTTTTTAAAACATTTTCCCAAAACTATTTTCTGAGACCTAACTTCTTGATCAAAGCTCTGTAGCGCTCAATATCCTGCTGTTTGAGGTATTCGAGCATTTTCTTTCTCTTACCGACGAGGTTGATCAGCGCACGCTTGGTGACTTTGTCGCCGCCATTGGCCTTCACATGCTCGGTGAGGTGCTTGATGCGGTGGGTGAACAGGGCAACTTGTGCTTCCGGAGAACCGGTGTCCGTAGCGTTTTTACCGTACTGTTCGAAAATTTCTTTCTTAACTTCAGTTGTCAAATACATAATAAACGTCTAATTTTTAATACTTTTTACTTTTCTTCTTTCGGGCGGCAAAGGTAGCATTTTTTTTAATATGATGGAATCCCTGCCTGCAATTATTTTTCATGGAGTTTTTGCAGTCTGCGTATGGACATTAAACGGATTGGGGGAGGTGCGGAGTTAAGGAGTTAAAGAGTTAAGAAACTAAGAAGTTAAATTCCCCTTCTTTAAGAAGGGGTGGCCGCAGGCCGGGGTAGTAATATAATGAATTAAAATACCTTAAGTGAAAGACCAAGACCAATCCCTAATTCCCAAAACCCAACGGCTAACGGCTAATAGCTAATAGCCAATATCAAATATCAAATCCCAAATCCCAAAACCCAACGGTCAATGGCAAATTGCAACTTCTAACACCTGTTAATTGAAAATTTTGTATCTTTACCGCCGAAAAAAATTTATTAACCTTAAAATTCAATCATGATGAAAAAGATTTTTATTTCCTTCAGCTTTTTAATGATGGCCATCCTCCCTGTTTTCGCACAAAACAACCATTGGGAGTATTGGGATAATGTGAACCCAATTAACCCTACAAGTGCCGTCACGGTGGTTCATTCCAATGGAAGTGCCTATTTGTTTCAGTCAAATGGTAATGACGTGTATGTGTCAGAATTAGATCCCATCACTATGCAGGTGGTGCCGAATACAAGCTATTATATATCAGTACCTGCAAATTATTACCCATTGGTGTTGCGGGGGGCATACGAAGATTTCAGTGGAGATATTGTTCTTTATGGGAGTTGCGGATTTGGGCCTCTTGCTGCTTTGTACGATGCGGTGAATCATCAGATTATTCAGATTATGTTAGATTCAAACCATATTGGTGATTATTTTATCAACGGATGCTGTGGTTACGACAACAACGGAGGGATGGTAAATATGCTGGTGCTGAATCAAGCAGGCATAATAATTCCCGTCGATTGGGTAAATTCTAACGTACATTATTTGGGAATCCCCATCGGTAGTGTCTCGGATGTGGTGTGGGATCCACACAACTCTTGTTTTGCCGCTGCAGGACACCAATATTCAGGTGTCTGTCCCGAACTTTTCCTGTTGGGTTTTGAATACAATAGTCTTACCACTTTATTCATAGTAAACACACATTTCGCGTGGAATCTGCCATCTTATCTATATGCTGAATATCAGACAAATCTGGATGTTTTAGATGACTCGAATATTGTTGTGGGACATAACGTGCGTGATGTGAAGGGAGATGATTTTATATGGCTGTCAAGAATATACAATTATGTAAATCTGTCCAATTATAGGTTGTTCAGATTCCCAGCTCCGAAACTCTTCCTATCGGATATGAAATATGACGACAGCAAAAACAGGCTGACTATTCTTGGTGAGATGAATTATTGTAACTCAACTTATATTGCCCAGACAGATCCCTTTACATTGGCAAGTATGCAAGCCGCGCAAATAACGGGAAGTATGCCCTACTATACATGCCAAATTAATCAGAACACCCTTTATGGTAATGATATTACATTGCAGAAACTGGAGATTAACCCATACAAGTGTAATCATATTCTTGCTACAGGAACTTATTATGATAATGTCCAAGGGAATAAAGCGTATATAACAGAGACATACGACATCTTCAAAAGTATTTGCGATATTCCATTCAATCCCAACACACATAATGTCACATGTAAAACAGGTGCAGTGATAGACACGCAACCCGTTTTTAACATTCAGATTCTCGGTTATAGTGTGTATTTGCTACAAACTATAGACCTTCAAACAATCCGTTCCTGTTCGGATAACCGCCCTTGTGGTGCGAAAGACATGGATTCCACAAAGAGAATGTCCGTTGAAAGAACGGCGTCCATAACAATAATGGGGAACGGCACACTATATTTTCAAGGCTTCGAAAATGGAGCTGATTATGAGATATATGATGTTACAGGAAGGATTGTGGCAACTGGAAGGACAGGAAATGGACAGTTGAAAACAAAAATCTGCTGTACAGGTTTATACATCATTTCCGCCAAGGACCAATTTGGCAACGCTGTTACAAAGAAATTTGTTTATACACACGAATAGAAAATAATGAAAAGACCTTTTCACATATTCTTATTTTTATTGCTAACCCTGACAATTTCCGCCCAGGAAGAATACCTGAAAGGCCGTGATTTTTGGACGACTTCTTCTGTGTTAAGTTATGATAGTGCCCTGTTTACGTCATCCCCACAATATGACATTCTATATCTTCCGGATACTTGTGTACTATATGTGATGGGCGATACGGTTTGCAACGGATATGTGGAGAATCCGAACACAGGCTTTTATCAAACGTTTGCGGTTACGCCGGGTGTTTTGACTAAACTAAAAATTCCGTCCGAACATGGAATGTGGGCCTTGTCCAACCAGTGGACCAATCCTGAAACAAGTCGTGATACAATCTTTCCATCTGGAATACATGTTGCGACGAGTCATAGTATATTGCTGTACCAGTTATGCAATATGCCAAGATTTGTGAATGCCGAGGGCGGATTATGCACTCCAATGTCAAATCAAAAATTGCGCGTTCTGCCCATGCATCTGTACGGATCAAACCATAGTCATGCCCAACATCATGATATGGGGTGTGTTGTAATAGCGACAGAGGACAGTAGCCTTGTTACGATTCGTGTTGCCGGGAATGTGGAATCTCAAAGAATTCTACGAAAGGGTGAGACTCTTATATTAAAATATTCAAGGAATATAGCTTATAGAACAGTACACATCGAATCAAATTGCAAGATAATAAAGCATTGTATGTTGGATCTGTCTGAAAGCCGCAATAAGGGCATGATGGTAGATTATTTTCATTATTCCAATAACATTGATATGCTTGAAAAAAGGTACGCCAATGGAAGACTATATAAATTAAGGGGACATGGATGTCTTAATGAACAGCATATGCCTCTTGACGGTATCGGATTTTATGGCTGGTATATAGGACAAATTACCTCGGCGCGTTATCTTTTGGGAATAGGAGCGGTCAGCCATCTTGTGCAATTTCAGATGGTACCAGTAGATGTAGACTACAGTTTTGCCCGATGGCCGAACCTTTTCTCTTTCAGCAGAGTATATCCAGAAACGGGTTGCGAATTGTACGTCAATCCTGTATTTGAGAATGGGAGCATTAATAGATGCGATCGCTATCCTGCTATTCACACATATACTCCCACCAACTACTTCGTACGCTCCTGTCTTATCCCCACCTCCACCAACGAGATGCCCGACGACACCAACTACGCCGACCTGCTCATCTACGTTCACGAGGACGGCCTCCACTCCACCACCCTCAACGGCCAACCCATCCCCGCCTCCGCCTTTGACTCCTTCCCCTACACCAACCGCGAGTACTGGGTGGCACAGTTCGCCTACTACAATCAGGACATACCCCCATACTTCAAAATTGAGAACCCCCACGGCTTCCACGCCGACCTGGACGAGATAGCCTATCATGCGCGCCCGTCTGACCCCTCCAAGATCGACGTGACGGGATTCCTGCTCTCCTCCTCCGGCGAAGCCTACGAGGACCTGGATTTCGCACACAACAACCTCTCGCCCCACGATTCGTCCACAGTCTACAGGTGCGTGGGCGACACGCTGCTCCTGGACGCCAACACACAGTGGGATTCGGTGCCCTGCCTCTGGACACTGGACGGCACAGACTACCCCGATATGCCCATTGTGGCGGTGCCGCTTCAGGACACGGGCCTGCGGGTGGCACGCCTCATCCTCTACGGCAACCCCAACTGCCCGGACACCACCACGACCTTTGTGCGCGTGCTGCCGCCGCCGGTGCTGCCCCTGCACTCCGACACCACCCTCTGCCGCGGCACCGAGCTCTCGGCATGGGACGGGAACGCCATCCTCTACCATTGGAGCAACGGGGCCACCACACCCTCCGTCACCATAGATTCGGCGGGCATGTACTCGGTGACGGTGACCAACCGGGGTTGCACGGCCCACTCCGACAGCGTGCGGGTGGACCTGTTCCCGCAGTCGTCGGTGGACTTCGGCGCGGACACCGCACTCTGCTCCATAGCCACGCTCATCCTGGACGCGGGCCAGCCGCACCCCGCCACCTACCTGTGGCACGACGGCTCCACCAACAGGACCTACACCGTATATCAGGACGGCACCTACTGGGTGGTGGTCACCGACCACTGCACGGGCGTGAGCGACACGATAGCGGTGGAGTATCTGGAGGATTTCGACATAGAGCTGGGCAACGACACGACGCTTTGCACGGGCGCGGAGCTGCGGCTGTCGGCCTACGTGCCGGGTGCGGAGTACCGCTGGCAGGACGGGAGCGCGCAGCCCGACTACGTGGTGCGCCACGCGGGCGAGTACAGCGTGAGCGTGCGCAACGCCTGCTTCAGCCACGGCGACAGGATTTACGTCAGCTACGGCGACTGCGAGCAGGAGGTCCGGATGCCGACGGCGTTCACGCCCAACGGCGACGGTCTGAACGACCGCCTGCTGCCGGTGTTCGAGCATCCGGAGCAGGTGAAAGATTTCCGGATGATCGTGTATGACCGCTGGGGCGCAATCCTGTTCGTGACGGGTAGCCTCACGGAGGGCTGGGACGGCGACAACGCGCCCATGGGGGTGTATGTGGTGCGCGTGCGCCACACCGACCCGGACGGCACGGAACACATCGTGCGCGCGGCCGTGACGCTCGTGAGGTGAGCAGTAGCCAGGGATCAGGGGACAGGGGTCAGTAATCAGTAATCAGTGAATAGTGAATAGTGACAGGGACAAGGGATTGCTTTTTCCGCATTGCTTTATAACTATTAATTATTAACTGTTAATTATTAATTGTTAATTGTCTCCTGTTTACTTTTTTCGTATCTTTACCGCCGAAAAAATTTATCAACCTTAAAATTCAATCATGATGAAAAAGATCTTTATTTCTCTCGGTTTTTTAATGATGTTCATCCTTCCTGTTTTCGCACAAAACAGCCATTGGGAGCACGCTCATTCCATCTGTGGAGCATCAGGACCTATAACAAGTGCAGTAACGGTTGTGCATTCCAATGGAAATGCATATTTGTTTCAAACGGATGCAGGCAGCTTATTCGTTACAGAGTTAAGCCCCACAAATATGATTCCAAGTGGGCCAAGTTATGGTGATTACATCCCTGATGTGATTCTGCAAGGTGCATACGAGGATTTTAATGGGGATATTGTTATCTATGGGAGTTATAGCATTAATAACATTAAATATCCTGCCGCTGCTTTGTATGATGTTTCTACAAATCAAATTATCAACTACAATTTGGATACTAATTACATTGGGGACTGCTTTATAAATGGTTGCTGTGGATATGACATAAAACGGATTGTCGTGAATATGATGGTACTGGAAAGAGCAGGAATGGTGGTTCCAATTGAGTGGGGCTGTTCTTCACAATCGGTGACTTTGATAGAAGATAGAGACAATGGACCTATCTCTGATGTGACTTGGGACTCATACAATAAATGCTTTGCCGCTACGGGACACCATTATTCAGCCAATGGTGTCGAACTATTCCTGTTTGGGTTTGTTTATAATAGTTCCACTGCAATCCCATCGGTTACTGCCTCTACAGCTTGGAATCTGCCATCCTATTCATTTGCCGAATATCGAACAAATTTGGAAATACTTGATAAGAATAGCATTGTTGTCGGACAATGCATACGGGATGCCAATGGCGATTGGATCTGGCTGACAAAGATAAACAATTATGCTACAATTGGAAATTCCGCGGTTTTCCTGTTCCCTGCACCAAAGCTTTTTATGTCGGACATGAAATATGATGAAATACATAACCGACTTACCATACTTGGACGATTACAGTATTGTAACGACGTGAACTACATTGCGCAAATTGACCCGACTTTTCTGAAAGGTATGACTGCAGCATATATTACAGGAAACATGCCTTTTATAACTTGTGCACATAATCAACATCTTGTGTACGGTAACGATATCGTTTTACAAAAATTAGAAAAAAATCCCCATGATTGTATGCAAACTATTGCAACAGGTACATACAGCCCTTCAAATGAGGTATATATAACAGAGGTGTATGATATAGCGAGCAGTCAATGCGATCCACCTATTACTATTTCAGAGCAGCCTGCCTCTCCACAAACAGGAGCCTTTGTTGAGAACAAGATTGGTGTTGTAATATTACGTTTTTGTACGTCTGTTCCTCTAACATACGTGGGCTCGTTATATGATAATAATACCTGCCCAGACATTTATCCATGCCCAAAACAAGAAGATGATTCTGTTAAAAATTTATTTTACAGCAGTGAGATGGTAAAGGCTACTGTAGATGTGAAAAATGGTACTTTGGTTTTTAATGGCTTTTCTGACAAGATTGATTATGTGATATATGATGCTATGGGAAGAACGATAACGACTGGCATAACACCGAATGGCACTTTGTCCATCAATCTCCGTAGCACAGGCCTCTACATCATCATCGCCAAGGACCACTATGGCAACGCAATAACTCAAAAGTTTGTCTACACCCGCGAACAATAATGAAACGACTCTTCCTCATATTGTTGTTTTTATTCCTGACCTTGGCGGTTTCCGCCCAAGAGGAATACCTTAAAGGCCGCGATTTTTGGACGACATCAGCAGCATTGTTCTATAGTCGAACGCTGTCATCTCTCCCTATTGTTATTCAACAAATGCATTATCAGCCTGACACCACTGTTTTATATGTATTTGGAGACACCGCTTGTACCGGATACGTGGAAAATCCAAACACAGGCTTCTTTCAAACATTCAATGTTACACCTGGTGTAGAAACAATACTGAAGATCCCATCCGAACACGGAATGTGGGACCTCCCCTATGACTGGTTTACTTGTCAGAACCACTGTGACACAATCTTTCAATCCGGAATACATGTGGTGACGAACCGCAATGTAGTGGTTAAACAGTTAACGAACACACCTGAATGGATTTATGAGGATGATGTATCATCTCCTGTTTCTACCCAAAAACTGGATGTTTGGCCAACACATCTCTACGGAGCATATTCCAATCTTTTTTGGGGCACATGGTGGACAATGTGTCTTTGTGTTTTGGCAACGGAAGACAACAGTTTCGTCAACATAAAAGTTTCTGGGAATACAATATCGCAACGAATCTTACAAAAAGGTGAGACGCTTATATTCATGCAACAACCGAATTCTGATAGAAATAGAGTATTGTGTGTTGAATCTGATTGTAAGACAGTAAAGTGTTTTTTTGTGCCTGTAAATGACTGTGTTGGAGGTGAACCAAAAGTCTTGTATCACGGTCGCTTTAATAACAGGGACTTTTTGGATAAAAAATATGTCAATCCAAAATTAATTAAATTAAGAAGACCTTTTTTCCCAAGTATAAATGGGGTATATAATTATTCTTTGTTCGACGGAATGATTTATTCAGGAAATGCTAATCACGGAAATCCTATGTATATTTTGGGGAGAGGGATTTTTAGTCACATCACACAACCCCAGCCTTTGTCGCAGGATGCCGAATTCGGTTTTTGTCGTTTACATAATGCCTTTGATCTGGTGTCTGTAATGCGAACAAGTTTTGACGGTGTCAATCCCACTTGGGGTAACGGACCCGTTTACCAATATTATTGGGAATTTGATAAGTATCCCTGTGTGGGAAATTCCCTTCCCACCAACTACTTCGTCCGTTCTTGCTGGATCCCCACCTCCACCAACGAGATGCCCGACGACACCAACTACGCCGACCTGCTCATATACGTGCATGAGGACGGCCTCCTCTCCACCACCCTCAAC